>CALEZI010000077.1 GCA_937928755.1 uncultured Rhodanobacteraceae bacterium
CTTGCTCTCTGTGGGAGCGGGTTTACCCCGCGAGCCCTTGCTCTCTGTGGGAGCGGGTTTACCCCGCGAGCCCTTGCTCTCTGTGGGAGCGGGTTTACCCCGCGAGCCCTTGGCCCAAGATCGCGGGATAAACCCGCTCCCACAACAGCCTCAAGATCGCGGGATAAACCCGCTCCCACAACAAGCCGGCGCGCCATGAAACTCGACAAACTCATCCGCATGGCCAACGAGATCGCGCGCAACCTGCGCTCGCAGCCGGGCGATGGGGCCATAGCCGCCACCACCGAGCACATCAAGAGCTTCTGGACTCCCGGCATGCGCGCCAGCCTGATCGCGCATGCCGAGAGCGGCGGCGAAGGCCTTGATCCGATTGCCCTTCTGGCGCTGCGCGGGCTCGGGGCGACCTCAGCGGATGTCACTCGGCAATGACCAGCACCACCGAAGGTCCGATCCGGGCTGCATGGTTCTCGAGCGAGTCAGGGCTTGCCGACAGGTCGTCGACGTTGCCCGATTCACGCGCCAGCAGTGCCTGCAGATAACTGACCTTGACCGCATAGTTGACGTTCTGAGGCAGATCGCCGGTCCATTGGTAGACCTGCGCCGCGGACAACTTCGCCGTGACCAAACCGACGACCTCGCCGTTGCGGTTGAGCAGGGGTCCGCCGCTGTTTCCGGATTGCACCGGCACCGAGATCTGGTACAGGCGCGGATCATCCCTCAATCCGGTGGTCGAATTGACGATGCCGGTGGTCAGCTTGGCGTTTTGGCCCATGATCTCGGTATGCGGGTAGCCGAGCGTGAAGACGTCGGCGCCGATTGCCGCTTCGTCGGCGGCTAGTGGCAGGCCCGGCGGCAACTGCCCGCCGACGCGCAGCAGCGCCACATCATTGCCCCGATCGGTCGCACCCACAAAGGCGGTGGTCTCGCGGCCACCCGCAAAGCGCACGCGGATGCGATCCTTGCCTTCGATCACGTGGTAGTTGGTAGCAATCAGCCCGTGCGTGATCCAGCCGGTCCCGGTAAAGGTCGCGGACTTTGACTCATTCTGTGCGGGAATCTCTTTCTCAGCGTCCGCCGCAGCGATCGCCGTGCGTCCGCGCTTGCCGAAGCTGCCGTTGAGACAGGCATTCTCCGCGCGCCCAGAGATCTCCGCGGCATCGTTGCCCACGCCGTCGTACGCCGCTCCCCGACCACTGCGCGCGCCGGCATAAACGAAATTTATCAGCTCGCGAAGCGCGACCTGGTCGACGTCCAGGCCTTCGCGCACCTCCAGCTGACGCACCTCCTCACTGACCGTCGCGATCGGCCGGTTGCTGGAAATGGCCACTCGGTACGCGATGTTGCGGATGGCGGTGCAGTAACGGCGCCGCTGCTCGGTCACTTCGGTCTGCGCCAGCTTCGGTTGTTCGGACTTGACGCCTTCAGGCGGCGGCGTCTGCGTGTATTGCACCTGTCCCTGCGCGTCGGTCCACTTGTAGACCTTCTGCGCGTCAGCGGGCATAGCGATCAGCGTGAACAGCAGGGCGGCGGCTGACAATCTGCTCATGACGACCTCGCGAAGTTGGCGCCGCACTCGATATCGGAAAGCGCGGCTGCGATCGCGCCGTCCCGGAGTATCAACGAACCACGATCTTCACACCATGATGACGCATGGCTGCCTCGCATTCATCCTTCCCGCGTAAGATGGGAAGTGCAGTAGTGCCTCCGCCAACCCATCAGGACGTCACGCGTATGCCCATCGAAATGCGTGACGACGACGAACTGATCGATCCAACCGTCCATTGCGATGACTGCGAGGCGGTGTGCTGTCGCTTGCTGGTGATTGTCGAGGCAGGCGACCGCGTGCCGCGCGGCACCACGACGCCCTACGAGGGCGGGCTGCAGGTCATGCCGCGCAGCGAGGATGGCTGGTGCGCGGCAATTGATCGCCCGAGCATGCGCTGCGGCATCTACGAGCAACGCCCAGAAACTTGCCGCCGTTTCACCATGGGCGGCGGTTATTGCCGTGCGATCCGTGAGGACTACCGCCGCACCGCTGCCAGGCGCATTGCGCACGTGCTGGTCGATTCCGCCTGAGCGGGCAGTTCACGCCAGCAGCGTTCGAACAAGGTTCGAACTCACCAAAGCCCGCGCCGTTGTGGGTCCGGACTTCTTGAACATGGACGACTCCTGGAGCCTGGTTTGGTCTGCTGCGTGCGGGCGCAGCGATGGCCAGCCTGCTACTGGATCTTTACATCGATGGCATTAATGCCTTTTTTGCCCCGCGCTTTGTTAAAGGTCACTCCGTCGCCTTCACGGATGCAGTCGATCAGGCCGGTCGCGTGCACCATGATTACTTCCTTCGTGTCGTTGTCCACGATAAAGCCGAATCCCTTGGTGTAGTTGAAGGACATGACGACACCCGAACCCGGTGCGATGACGTTACCCGCACCCCCTCCCGCGAAGCCGCCTTTCATGGTCGGGATCGCTGGCGCAGCCGCCGTCAGCGCCGCGGTCTTTGGTGTTGCCGGAGCCGAATCGCTGCATCCCGAACTTGCAGCGGCGACAGCGGGGGTCGGCGCAGGCGCCGGAACTGGCGCGGGGGTCGATGCCGGAACAGGGGTGGGCGTCGGCGTCGGCTTGGCGACCACCGGGGGGGCCGCAGGCGCGGGCATTGTTGGGCGTGTCTCGCTCTCCGGATTGGACGTTAGCGGATCCGCAGCGGTGGCTGGCGCGCCGGTTTCGTCAGCCAGGCTTTGATCGTCGATCAGATCGCTCGCCGAGTCCTCGCTGTCGGCCATGTCCAGCAGCGCGTCGACCTCGGATTCGTCGGCATCACTGCCGGATTCGTCGGCCAGATCGCCAACGTCGGAAGACGCGTCTTCCGATTCTTCCTCCTCCGAACCATCGGCCCCATCGCCGGCCCATTCATCAGAACCCTCATCCGATTCGTCAGAGCCCGCGTCGGCGAAGGGCTCGTCGCCGCTGTCTTCAGCGTCGCCCCTCTCGTCCGACGCGTCCGCGTCGTCTGCCGTAGCATCCTCATCGAAACCCTCGTCGGTGGCCGCCTCATCGGTGAATCCGGCCTCGTCTGCCTCGTCGGCTTCGCCGTCGAATTCATCCTGCGCCCAGGCCAGCGGCGCGGCCAGAGTGCTCAGAAAAAGTGCGATCAGCGCGGTCTTCTTCAGCACTAGCGACTCCTGGGTGTGGGGATGAGACCTTGACCTGCGCTTCGATCATGCGCCGGGCGCGGGCGCCGTCAATATGGGTTTCCTGAAGCACCTTGCGGTTCGTTCAGGAAACTTCGCCGGCGAGCGTGTGCATTGGCCGACAAAGCGCCGAGCGCCTCGCGTATCAGTACTCGCCCACTGCCGACCCTTGCCAACGCGAGTGCCAAGCCTGACCATGCGGCGACCAGCCTCATTCTGCGTCCTCCGATTCGCGCTAAGCTCTGGGCTCCAGTCGGCCAGCCAAAGACGAGCCCATGAGCACGATCCGCACGAACGCCGCGTTGTTGCTGGTCCTCGCTTCCGCGCCACTGTTGGCTGCCGAGTCCTCAGCCGATGTCAGCTCCACGGCGTACCTCTGCGATGACGACAGGATCGTCGCCGCGGTGGTCGACAACTCGGATGCCGACGACCCGAAGATCACGGTCAGCGTGGATGGCGATGCCGCCTTGCAGAACCTCGAAATGCGCTATGTGATGTCGGCCAATGGCGAGAAGGCGAGCAACGGCAAGCTGGTGTGGTGGACCAAGGGCGACGAGGGATTTCTGGCCAACGAGGATCCGCCCGCCGGAGACGGTGAGGTGGTGATCGGTGGATGCAAGGAAGTCCCGGCGTCGGATTGAGGGCGCCAGTTCGTAGGATGCGGTTCGTTTTACTCACCACATCCTACCCGCTGTAGGAGCGACGTGTACGTCGCGACCGTCAGCTCCGGCGCGTCACCAGTCGCGACGTGCACGTCGCTCCTACGACAACTGAAGGCTATCGGCGACCCTCAAGGCTGCGTCGGCGCCAGTTCGTAGAATGCGGTTCGTTTTATTCACCGCATCCTGCCCGCTGTAGGAGCGACGTGTACGTCGCGACCGTCAGCTCCGGCGCGTCACCGGTCGCGACGTGAACGTCGCTCCTACGACAACTGAAGGCTATCGGCGACCCTCAAGGCTGCGTCGGCGCCAGTTCGTAGGATGCGGTGAGTGCAACGAACCGCATCGATCGCGGCAATCTTGAAGACGACCGATGCGGTTCGTTTTACTCACTGCATCCTGCCCGCTGCAGGAGCGACGTGTACGTCGCGACCGTCAGCTCCGGCGCGTCACCGGTCGCGACGTGCACGTCGCTCCAGCGACAACTGAAGGCCATCCACGACCCTCAAGGCTGGGTCAGCGCCAGCACCGTCAACCCCGCCTGTGCGAGCTGGGTATTGAGCGCGTCGACGCCGCCGCCGAGGACCTTGTCGGCATCGGCAATCCCGCTGCCCGCACGCGCAAACAATTCGTCCTTCAGCGCCAACTGCGCATCGGTCGGCCGGTTGTCGCCGTAGCTGATCCAGAACAGCAGCGTCGACAGCTTGTTGTTCAGGCGCACCGGAAAGTTTAGTGGGTCCTGCTCGCTGCGCAAACGCGGCTGGTAGAGCGTCTCGGTGGCGGCGGCGCGCTGCTTTTCCAGTGTGTCGACGGCGCTGACCAGGGCTGGCTTGTCCTTGATCCGTGGGGCCAACGCGGTCAGCGCCTTCTCCAGTTCCAGCAGCTTGCCGACGCGCTGGTGCACCGCCGAAAGCTGTGCGCTGACGGCGAGCGCGGCATCGAGTTGCGCACGGTATTGCTCCGCCGTGGTGGTCAGGCGCGGGTCGGCCAGGATCTCGAATTCCTGCGTCAGCGATTCGCCGGCGAAGCTCAGCGTCGCACGATAGCGGCCCGGCACCACGCGCGGGCCGGGCAGTTTCTCGTCACCCCACAGCACCATCCCGTCGAAACCCGTGGCTGCCGGCCAGCGGCCGTCCCATGCAAAGCGATTGAGTCCGGCGGCGCCGGGCAGCAGGCGCAGGTCCTGCTCCTTCAGCGGCTTGGCGTCTTTCAGTTCTTCCGCTGCCGGCTTGCGCGTGTAGCTGATGATGGCCTCGCCGTCGGCGGTCGCGAAGCTCAAGGTCAGCGCATCGGCGGCGGTCGCCGCGCGCGGCAGGCGGAAATACAGCAGGCTGCCCGGCGGCGGATTGGTGCCGGCGGCGCGCGGTTTCTCGTCTCTCGTCGCATTCAGTCGATGGCTGACCCGCGGCGCATACAGCTTCAGCGCGCTGCCATCGTCCTGCGCGATCGGCGACAGATCGTCGAGGATCCAGAATCCGCGCCCCTGGGTGGCGGCGATCAGATCCCCATCGCGCACGGCGAGGTCGGTGATCGGCACCAGCGGCAGATTGAGCTGGAAGGCGCGCCAGCGTTCGCCGTCATTCTCGGACAGATACATCCCGCGCTCGGTGCCGGCATACAGCACGCCGCGGCGCGCGGGGTCGGCGCGCAGCGCGCGGGTGAAGTGCGTCGCATCGATGCCGTCGACGATCGCGCGCCAGGACTGGCCGCCGTCACTGGTGCGATACAGATACGGCCGCCGGTCGCCAAGCTTGTAGCGCGTGCCGACCGCATACAGCCCGGCGGCCTCGAACGGGCTCGCCTCCAGCGCATTCCACTGCAGATCGGTCGGCGCGCCGCGAGGGGTCACGTCGGTCCATTGCCCGCCGCCATCGCGGCTGATGTGGATGCGGCCATCATCGCTGCCGGTCCACAGGATCTGCGCGTCGAGCGCCGACTCGGCCATCGAGAAGATCGTGCCGTAGTACTCGACGCTGGTGTTGTCTTTCGTGATCGGGCCACCGGAGGCCTGCAGCGTTGCCGGATCGGCGCGGGTCAGGTCGGGGCTGATCGGCGTCCAGCTCTGGCCCTCGTTGTCGCTGGCGAACAGGCGGTTGCCGGCGGCGTACAGGCGCTGGCGATCATGGCGCGAAAACAGCAGCGGGAAGTTCCACTGGAAGCGGTACTTCGCATCCTTCGCGGCGTGGCCCATGGTGTCCTCGGGCCACACGTTGACGCCACGCTCGGCGTCGGTGTCGTGATCGAGGCGCGTCAGATAACCCATGTAGGAACCCCCGAAGACGATATCGGGTGAATCCGGCTTGGCCGTTACCCAACCGCTCTCGCCGCCGGCGGTGGCTTCCCACTCGCGGCTGTCGATGGCGCCGCTGCGCAATGATCGCGAGCGGATACGCACGGCGGTGTTGTCTTGCTGGCCGGCGAGCAGGCGATAGGGAAAAGCGTTGTCGGTGGCGACGCGATAGAGCTGCGCGGTCGGCTGGTTGGCCTGCGTCGACCAGGTCGCGCCGCCGTCATTGGAGATGCAGCCGCCGCCGTCGTTGGCGCTGGCAATCCGGTCGGGGTTGGCCGGATCGATCCAGTGGTCGTGGTGATCGACGTGCGGCGTCGCCACCACGGTGAAGCTCTTGCCGCCGTCCTGCGAGCGATGCAGGCGAACGTTCTGGATCCACAGCGTCTCCGGGTCCTTCGGATCCGCCGCCACGCCGGAGAAGTACCAGGCGCGCTGGCGCAGCGCGCGGTCGTCGTTCACCCGCGTCCAGGTCTTGCCGGCATCGCGCGAGCGGAACAGCCCGCCGTCCTCGTGCTCGACCATCGCGTAAAGATTGTCCGGCTGACTGGCGCTGACGGCGATGGTATGGATGCCGGTCGGCTGCTCGGCGGTGGCCTTCGGCAGGCCCTCGTTGCCGCTCAGCGACACCCACGACTCGCCGCCATCGGTGCTCTTCCACAGCCCTGAGCCTTCGCCACCGCTGCTGAAGAAGTTCGGTCCGCGCTGCACACGCCAGGTGGTGGCGTAGACGATGCGCGGATTGCTCGGGTCCATGATCACTTCGTTGGCACCGGCCTGCGGGCCGGCAAACAGCACACGCTTCCAGGTCTTGCCGCCGTCGGTGCTGCGATAGACGCCGCGATCTTCGCTCGGCGCGAACACATCGCCAAGCGCGGCGACCAGCACGATGTCCGGATCGCGCGGATCGACCGCCATGCGCGGAATGGTGCGCGAATCCGGCAGGCCGACATGGGTCCAGCTGCGACCGGCATCGACACTGCGCCAGACGCCGTCGCCCTGGCTGACATTGCCGCGCAGCGTGCCCTCGCCGGTCCCCACGTAGATCACGTTCGGATCGCTGGGCGCGACCACGACGGCGCCGATCGAGCCGCCGAAGAAGCCGTCGGAGATGTTCTGCCAGGTCAAGCCCGCGTCAGCGGTTTTCCAGACCCCACCGCCGGTGGCGCCCATGTAATACAGCGAGGGTTGACCGGGCACGCCGGTGATCGCCACCGCACGGCCGCCGCGATAGGGTCCGACTTCACGCCATAACATGCCGGCGTAGCGATCCGGGTTGGCGCCGGGCTTGGCGGCATCCGCTGCGTGTGCGGCGCCGCAGGTCAGCGACAACAGCAGCACGCCCAACAACGGCGAACGGATCGAGTGCGTCATGCGGGTAGCGTCCTGGCGGCGGGCGCGGTCGAGAATACGGCGAACAGGACCGGCTGGTGCGTGACCCATGTTCGGCGCTTGTAGACTCGGGAGCGGGCGTGGTGCCCGCTCCGACCGCAAACCGAGAGTCCGAGAATGCCTGGCCCGCTGTTGACGCTGCCGATCCACGATGAGTTCGACGCGGCGCGCCGTGCGCGCCATTCGCGGATCGAATGCAGCCTCGATCTGCAGCGCTCGACCAGCACGGTCGAGTTGCGGGCGGAGCATTGGCGCTGGCAGAACGAGGACTTTCCGTACCTCAAGACCTGCAAGGAACGCACGATCTATCACTGGAGCGGGTCGGAGTTCGCGCCGGTCGCGCGCTACAGCGGATCGCTGATCAAGCTGGTGCCGACCGAGTGGGGTCCACCGACCTTCGAGATCGACGGCATCAAGATGCTGCCGACCGCCAAGGTCTCGCCGTATGCGGATGCGCAGCGCAAGGTCGGACTGATCCAGCCGCGCGGCAAACGTATTCTCGATACCTGCGGCGGCCTCGGTTACTTCGCGGCGTGGTGCCTTGCCGGCGACGCGGCGCAAGTGACTTCGTTCGAGAAGAATCCGAGCGTGATCTGGCTGCGCAGTCTGAATCCGTGGTCGCCGGCAACCGGCGATCGCCTGACGCTGACCGAGGGCGATGTTTCGACGCAGGTTCCGACGCTGCCGAGCGCGAGCTTCGACGCCATCCTGCACGATCCGCCGCGCTTCGGCATCGCCGGGGAACTCTATTCGTTGGCCTTTTACGAGCAACTGGCGCGCGTGCTCAAGCCGCGCGGCAAGCTGTTCCACTACACCGGCAGCCCGAACAAACTCACGAGCGGGCGCGACGTGCCCAATGAAGTGGCCAGGCGCCTGCGGCTGGCCGGATTCACCACCGAGTTGATCGGGGATGGCGTGCTGGCGACGCGCCGATAGGCGCTTGCCATGGAGGGCCGCGCGGCCGCTGTCGACGGTCGTGCGACCCTGAAGCCACAGCGGCGCCGCAGGCGCGGCGCCCTCCAAAAGCCGGTACCGGCCGCTATAGTCGCGCGCCATCCCGACGCGCGTTTCGATGTCCGCAGGCGACAACACCATGGTCCTGAATCTCGCCGCCTACCTCTTCGTCGCCATCGAAGATGTCGATGGCCTGGTCGAGCTGCTGCGCGTGCGCCTGAGTGACGCCGGCCTGCGCGGATCGGTGCTGGTGGCGCCGGAAGGCATCAATTTGTTTCTGGCCGGCGACGCCCAGGCGCTGCGCGCTTTTGTCGACGGCTTTTGCGCCGACCCGCGCTTTCGCGACATGACCTTGAAGTGGAGCGAGAGCGCCGCGGTGCCCTTCCGCAAGCTGCTGGTCAAGGGCAAGCGCGAGATCATCAGTTTTCGCAGGGACGGCCTCGACCCGCAAGGCGCGCGCGCGCCGGCGGTGGACCCGACCACGCTGGCGCGCTGGATTCAGCGCGGCGCCGATGATGCCGGTCGCCCGATCGCGTTGGTGGATACGCGCAACCAGCAGGAAGTCGAGTTCGGCAGCTTCGAGAACGCGATCACGCTGCCGATCAACAAGTTCACCGATCTGCCCGAGGCGATGGAGGCGTTTCGCGACGCGCTGCAGGGCAAGACCATCGTCAGCTTCTGCACCGGCGGTATCCGCTGCGAGAAGGCGGCGCTGTGGATGGCGCAATCGGGATTCGAAAACGTGCTGCAACTGGATGGCGGCATCCTCGGTTACTTCGAACAGGTCGGTGGCTACGGCTATCGCGACCGCTGTTTCGTGTTCGACGAACGCGTCGCGCTCGACCCCGCGCTGCGGCCACTGGTCGATGCCGCTGACGCTGGCGAACTCGCATGAGGGCTGTCCGAATCGCCATCGCAGCACTGGCGCTGGTGTCGACGCCCGCACTGGCATCCACCTTCGACAACGAATCCGGACGCTATGTGCTCGATGCACTGCCATCCGCCGATGCCGAAGCCGAGCGCATGGACCGGATGCTGCTCAACGACCAGCAACCGGCGGGGCGGTTTGTGCGCAAGGGCGAAACCGTCAACATCACGGCGAGTGATTTTCCCGAGGATTACTACCTCGCGGCAATGGTCGGCTTCCGCCCGATGTGGGGCTCGCAGGAGGGCCAGCAGGGAGTGGCGCTCGACGTGGGCCAGACGCAGTTCGTCGCCGAGCAGAGCGGGCCGCTGTACTTCGAGTTCACGACCCCGGACGGCGCCGTTGCCAAACCGACCCGGGTGAGGCTGACGGTTGTCGGCGGGCAAGCCCTTCCGCTGTATGTCGATGGCCGCATGGACGCCGACGACTGGCAGGCCGAGCTGGCAGCGCATGCGCGCGCGCCGTTCGTGCAGTTGCTCGGCGACCGGGCGCTGATCACGCTGCCAAGGGCGGTGCATACCCGCAGTCCGGTCGACGATCCGCGCGCAACCTTCGCCGTCATCAACGAGATGCTCGACCTGCAGGACGAACTGGCCGGATTCGATGGCAGCAGTCCACGCGACCGGCGCAGTCCGCTGCGCCAGCACTATCTGGTCGATTTCCGCGTCTCGGCGAAGGACCGCGAGAGCTTCTACATGTACGCCACGGACGGCTTCATCGGCATGCTGGCGGACAACACGGCGGACCTGACCGACCCGGCCGCGCTGCGCGAGCGGTGGGGTATCTGGCATGAAACCGGCCACACGCATCAGCAGAACTCCTGGACCTGGGAGGCGCTCACCGAGGTCAACGTCAACCTGTTCTCGTTGTATGTGCAGGAAGCGTTCGGTGAAGAAAGCACGCTGGCCCGCTCCGAGGACGGCGAGCCCTCGTTCCTGGACAAGGCGCGCGTTTACCTCGAAGGCGATGTTCCCGACTTGCTGAGCGAGGTCGCCGAGGACGACGACGACGGCTTCTTCGTCCGCCTGGTGATGCTCCACCAGCTGAAGGAGGCCTACGGCTGGGAGCTGTTCAAGGACCTGCACAAGCACTTCCGCGCCCATCCGCTGACCGACGACGCCAGCGATCAGGACAAGGCCGATGCCTTCGTGGTTGCCATCTGCGAGCTGACCGGCGTCGATCTGCGCAGCTTCTTCGAGTCCTGGGGTTTGCGTGCCTCGGCGCAAGCCGAGCGCAAGATCGATGCCCGCGGCTATCCGCTGTCCCCGCTGTAGTTTCGCCGGATAACCAGCACGACACTCAACAACAGCACGATCGACACCGCATCGGCCAGCGCCACGCGTTGCAACGCCGCGGGCATTGCGGCCGCCAGCGTCAGCAGCAGGAAGCCGATGTCGCTGACCAGCACGACGGCAATCGCTGCCGCTCGCAGCCCGGGACGACGGATGGCGGCCAGCAGCAGCACCCCGAACAGCGCAAACATCAGCGCGCGATGGCGCAGCAGCACCAGACTGGTGGCATCGATCTCGCCGAGGCCGTAAAGCGCCTGCAGTTGCGCAGCACCGAACAGGCCGGGCAACGGCAGCAAGTGGATCAGCGCGGCCAGCGCCAGCGCGGTGGGCGGCAACCAGCGCGCGTTCATGCCGCCGCCAGCGCCTGGCTCTGGCGCAGACCGAGGTACTGCAACTGGGCGAACGCGGCCACCGCGACTGCCTGCCCCAGGAGGAGCACACTACCCAGGGTGCCCGGGTGGATCCAGTCGGAGCCGGCGAGCAGCACGCTGTCAACGACCCAGACCAGGTTGCCGACGATCACCGCCCACACCAGCCGCGCATCCAGGCGGCCACGTGTGCTGAGCCAGCCGATGGCCACGCCGTAGACCAGCATGAAGGCGCCGGCAGCGAACACCGCAGCGCTGGGTGCGCCCACCCAGGTGCTGACCGGACTGGCACCGATCAAGGTCAGCAGCCCGATCATCGCGCTGGCGACGGCGTCCAGGCGCAAGGCGAATCGCAACATCGGGGATAGCGCGAGGGTAGACATGTCAGCTCTCCGGTTGGGGTGGCGACATCGTCGGCGGTGTTCGATCGCGCTGTCGATTACCTGTCGGGTAATGGGCGGGCTGCGACGCAGCGATTAAGATGCACCGATGCACCACAGCCCTCCACTCGGTCATCTGCTGCGCGACTGGCGCCAGCGCCGCCGCCGCAGTCAGCTCGACCTTGCCGGCGATGCACGAATTTCCGCGCGCCACCTGAGTTTCATCGAGACCGGCCGTTCGCGACCCAGTCGCGGCTTGATCCTGCATCTGTGCGAGTTGCTGGAACTGCCGCTGCGCGAGCGCAACCGGTTGTTGCTGGCAGCCGGCTTCGCACCGCACTTCGCCGAAAGCGCGCTGGAATCGGTACCGCTGCAGCCGGCTCTGGAGGCACTGCGCCGCTTGCTGCAGGCGCACGACCCCAATCCGGCGCTGGTGGTCGATCGCCACTGGAATCTGGTGCTCGCCAACCGCATGGCGCAACGCCTGCTGGCCGGCGTGGCGCCGGAACTGCTGCAGCCGCGCTGCAATGTACTGCGACTCACGCTGCATCCACGCGGATTGGCGCCGTCGATCGTCAACCTCGGCGAGTGGAGGGCGCATCTGCTGGCTCGGCTGCGCCGCCTGGTCGCCATCGGCGGCGATGCGCAACTGGTCGCGCTGCTGCAGGAGCTGAGCGCGTACGCGCCGCTGTCGGGCGAGGACCAGCCGGGCGGCTACGACTCGCCAGCGCCGGATGTGCTCGTGCTGTTTCGCTTGCGCAGCCCGCACGGCGAACTCCGGCTGTTCAGCACCATCACCGTGTTCGGCACACCCACCGACATCACCCTGGCCGAGCTGGCGCTGGAGTCGTTTTATCCGGCGGATGACGAAACCGCGCGGCGCCTGCGCGTGCTGGCGGACGCGGATTGACGCCAAACGCCCGACGCAAGGACCGATGCCGGCGCGACAAGTCGCGCGCACACTGCGAAAATGCCGGACTCCGGATCCTGTGGGTGGGCTGCATGGCGGCATCGTCGTCAGATGCAAGCGTCGACGCTGACATCACCAGCGCGCTCAAGCGCGCCGGCAACGGCGAGCCGGACGCGATCAACGCATTGTTCCCGCTGGTCTACGCCGCGCTGAAGGACATCGCCCATCGACAGTGCCGGCAGCGCAACAGCGACGCGCTGACCACGACGGCGCTGGTGCACGAGACCTATATCGACCTGGTCGGCCGGGCACCGCTGCAATGGGCGGATCGGCGCCACTTCTACGCCTACGCCGGGCGCGCAATGCGCTCGATCCTGGTCGACGACGCGCGCCGTCGGCTGGCGCAAAAGCGCAACGGCGAGCAGGTCGCGGCGGACGCCGACTACGGCGAGCTGCGGGTGGACGGCATCGGCCCCGACCTGTTGGCGCTGGATGCTGCGTTGCAGCGACTGGCGGCACTCGATGGCGATCTCGTGCGCCTGGTCGAACTGCGCTATTTCGCCGGCCTGCCGGTGCCGCAGGTGGCCGAGCTGATGGGCATCGCGCCGCGCAGCGTGGACCGGCTGTGGCAAAAGGCCCGGTTGCTGTTGGCCCAGTTCCTGGAATGAACGCGGAGAGCCTCGCGGCGGAGGTGCTGGAACGGCGCTGGGCGCAGGCATCGCCGTTGCTGGATGCATTGCTCGATCAGCCGGACGCCGAACGCGCCGACTGGCTGGCGGCGCAGCCGCTGGACGCGGAACTCGCCGCATTGATGCGCCAACTGTTGGCGACGTCGTCGACGCCCGGCCCACTCGATGGCCCTGCGCTGCGGCCCGCCGGATTGGCGGACCCGTTCTGGCAGCGCCGGCTCGGTCGCTGGCGCGTGCTGCAGCCGCTGGGCGCGGGCGGCAGTGCCAGCGTGTATCGCGGCGAACGCGCGGACGGCGCCTTCGAGCAGGCCGTTGCCATCAAGATCCTGCGCAGCGGCGTGCTCGATGCCGGCGAACGCGAACGATTCGCGCGCGAGCGGCAGTTGCTGGCGCGCCTGGAACATCCGTCGATCGCGCGCCTGATCGACGGCGGTCTCACCCCCGAGGGCGCGCCGTATCTGGTGCTGGAGCTCATCGACGGTTTGCCGATCGACCGTTGGTGCGACACGCGCCAGTTGAGCGTGCCGGCGCGCTTGCGCCTGTTTCTCGAGGTCTGCGCGGCGGTTCAGTTCGCCCATCGACACCTGGTGATTCATCGCGACCTGAAGCCGTCCAACATTCTGGTCGACCACGATGGACGGGTGAAACTGCTCGATTTCGGCATTGCGCGCATGCAGGACGACGCCGCGGCGCATACCGAGACCGCGGCGCGGCGGATGACGCCGGCCTACGCCGCACCGGAGCAGCTCGAAGGCGGCGTGATGAGCACCGCGGTCGACGTCTATGCGCTGGGTGTGCTGCTGCACGAGCTTTTGGTCGGCGCCCGACCCGTCGGCACGGCGCCGCTGTCGGTTTGCGCGTCGAGCGCGCCGGACAGCGTGCTCCGGGCGCGCGGTCTGGCCTCGCGGAGGACGTTTGCCGCGGCAGTCCGCGGCGACCTGCAGGCGATCGTCGACACCGCGCTGCAGGCACAGCCGGCGCGGCGCTATGCGTCGGTGGCGGCGCTGGCGCTCGACATCGAACGCCATCTGGACGGGAGCGCCGTCAGCGTGCGTGCTGCCGCTCGCGGTTATCGGTTGCGACGCTGGTGGCGAAGGCACGCGCTGGGCAGCGGCCTGCTGATGTTGCTGCTCGCCACGCTGACATCCGCAGCGTGGTACTCGGCACAACAGGCGCGCCGGGCGCAGGCGCAGGCGGATCGGGCGCAAGCGGTTCAGGGCTTTCTGCTGGAGCTCCTGCAAGCGGCGTCCAGCGACGGCCAACGTACCACACCGACCAGCATCGATGAACTGATGCGCATCGGTGCCGAGCGCGCGCGGCATGCCTTCCCCGGCGCGCCCGACACGCGCGCCGCGCTGTTGCGCACGCTCGGCCAGTTGCTGCACGAGCAAGGCCACCTGGAGCAGGCCGAAAGCAGCTTGCGCGCGGCACTTCAGGTTGAGCGCGACGACCTTGGCCACGGTGCCAGCGGCAGCCTGGAGACGCGTCTGGCACTGGCGCTGGTGCGCAGCGTGCGTGAACCGGAGGCCGCGGCGGAGGAACTGCGGCAGTTGCTGGCCGATCCACTTCGCAGCCGGGCGACGCTGGCGCAGCAGGCACAGATGCTCGAAACGCTCGGCTTCATCGATTCGCGCGCCGGTCGGCATGATCCAGCGCTGGCGCAACTGCGCGAGGCGGTCGCCCTGAGCCGCGGTGGAACGCGCCACGGCACCCTGCTGATGCTGCTCGGCGATGCGCTGCAACGCGCTGGCGAGCACGCGCAGGCGATGCACCACTGGCAGTCGGCGCTGGCCGCGGTGGCGCCGGAGTCGGTACTGGCGAGCCGCGTGCTGTGCAGCATCGGCTACGCGCAACTCAACAGCGGCGATCTGGCCGATGCGCGTCTGTCCTTCAACCGCAGCCTGCAACTGCAACAGCGGCTGCTGCCGCAAGCACATCCGTACACCGCGGTCACCCTGGTCGCGCTGGGGTCGCTGGAGCGCGCCAGCCAGAACCACGCTGCGGCGCGCCGGTACTTTGAACGCGCGCTGCCGATGCGCGAGCATCTGTACGGACGCGACAGCGTCGAGGCGGTCGAGCCGCTGGTCGGACTCAGCGATGCGCTGGTGCAACTTGGCGACAATGCGCATGCCGTGACCCTGCTGCACGACGCCCTGTCGCGATTGCACGACATCGCACCGGAACAGCAGTGGGTGCGCGCGTGGGTGCTGTTGCACCTGTCGGCCGGACTGCGCCGCGAAGGCGATGCCAGCGCCGCACTCGAGCGCGCCGTCGAGGCACTCGCGATCAACAAGGCAACCCACGGAGCGCTGCACGCGAAGACGATCGACGCGCATGCGCACGTCGAAGCAGCCCGCCTTGCCCTCGGCGACCGGCACACCGCGCTGGCGCATGTGGACGCGTTGCTGGCCGAACTCGGCGACAGCGCCGCCGCGCGCCCACTGCACGAGTTGCGCCTGCGGATCGTCGGGCCGCATGCCGGACACACCGCAGCACACTGATTCTTCAGGCTTCGTTTCCTGCTCCCTGGCGCACAAGGATGGACCGCAAAGTCAACGAGCTCGAGGCACGAAAAAGCGCAACACCGCAGGCGACCTGCCCGCTTACCCGCGCAGCAGCGCAGCGATGGCTGCTGCATCCTGGCCGCCGCCCTCGACGTGTTTGCCCACCAACTCGCGCGGTCGGAACGAGATCGTCATCACGCCGACCAGATGACCTTGCGCATCGATCAACGGTGCGCCGCTGAAACCGGTCAGGTTCACGTAAGGCTTGAACTCGTAGCGGAACAGGTTGCCGTCCATGCGCTCGACGACGCGGCCGGTGTAGACCTGCTGCGCGCAACGCGGCGCGCTGTAGGGACAGCCGATCAAATGCACAGTCTCGCCCACGGCGATCGGGCGCCTGCGGACCTGCAGCGGTTCCACGCCGTGAAGTTGCGCGGCATCCGCGGGCGTCAGCAGCAGCCAGTCCAGGTCGGGCCGATCCAGGCCCGGCACCGCAATGCGCTGCATCGCGATCGCATCCCTGGGGCGAGTGCGTGGATGCATGCGCCACGATTGCAGGACCTGGTCGAGATCCTGCAGGTAGATCTCCGGTTGCACGCCGCCAGCTTCGCCTATCAAGTGGCGCGCGGTGGCGCCCAGCACGCGGCCATCCTGCGTGCGCAACAGAAATGCGCTGGCGCCCTTCAGCGCGCTGTGGCCACCGCGGAAGCTGGCGTCGTTGGTCAGCACAATCTGCGGCCACTGCGCCGCTGGCTTGCCGATCCACGCCACCGGCGTCAGTTCGGCATCGTTGTCGTCGCGCCCTGCGCGCAATCCCAGGGCCACGCCGAGCGCCACGGCGGCCAGCAGGAAAGCCCTGGAGATCGACCCAAGACCGCGTCGCCACGCCAGAAATGCCAGCGGCAGCATCAACCCGATCAGCAACCCCAGGCGGCTGGCATCGCCACCGGCAGCGGCATGCGCCGCCGCCGGCAGGCAGGCAAGTCCGCCGAGCACGGCGGCAAACAATCGATGGTTCATTGGTGGCAACTCCAGGCGCATGGATGGACAAGCATCCCAAGCGCAATCTGGCGGCAGACCACGCCACTGCGTTGCGCCGCTATAGTCCAGCGCGTTCGCGAGAGTCGCAAAGGACGATGCCAACGCCGCACGACGCACCCGACGCCCGTACCCGGCCGTTCACGCTCGCCGACGACTGGGGGCAGTTGCCGGTCAGCCCGGACGACTGGGTTCCGGGCCAGCGGCTCGGTCCCTATCGGCTGCAACGCCAGCTCGGCAAGGGCGGCATGGGCGTGGTCTGGCTGGCGCAGCAATTGACGCCGCTGCAGCGCGAAGTGGCGATCAAGCTGCTGCCGCGCAGCGCCGACAATGCGCTGAGCGAGATCTACTTCGAGGTCGAGCGGCAGGCGCTGGCGCAACTCTCCCACCGCTCCATCGCGCAGATCTACGATGCCGGACGGCTGCCCGATGGCGCGCTGTTTTTTGCCATGGAATACGTGCCCGGCGAGCCGCTCGACGTGTTCCTGCAGCAACATCCGCTGCCGCTGCCATCGATTGCCCGGCTGATGGCGCAAATCTGCCGCGGCGTCCACCACGCGCACCAGCGCGCGTTGATCCACCGCGATCTGAAGCCGCTCAACATCCTGGTGCAGCTGGTCGATGGCGAACCGCTGCCGAAGATCATCGACTTCGGGCTTGCCATCGGTACCCTGCCCGGATCGCCGTCGCGGCTGGGACTGAGCCGGGTGGTCGGCACGCCCGGCTACATGTCGCCGGAACAACTGACGCCCGGCCCGGAGGGCATCGACGCCCGCAGCGATGTCTACGCGCTCGGCGCGACACTCGGCCGCTGCCTGTGCTGGCGCGCCGGCATCGAGGTGCGCGCCAGCGAGGTCGATGGCCCGGCGTTGCGCCTCGAACTGCAGCAAAGCCTGTCGAACTCCGACACCCAGACTGTCGCGAAGCTGCCTGCGGCCAGGCTGCGCTCGCTGCCGCGCGAGCTGCGCGCCATCGCGATCAAGGCGCTGTCCAGCGATCGCGAGCAGCGCTACGACTCAGCCGCAGCGATGGCCGACGATCTGGTGAACTGGCTGCAGCACCGTCCGGTGCAGGCGCTGCCCTACAGCCGCTGGTATGCAGCGCGCTGCTTCGTCCGGCGCAACCGCCTGGCCACCGCGGCAGCGAGCAGCATCCTGCTGGCCTTGCTGGCCGGCGTGCTGATGGCGCTGCACGGGCTGAACCAGGCACGCGAGGCCCAGACGCTGGCGGAGCAGCGTCGCGACGACGCCGAACGCCTGATCCAGTTCATGCTCGGCGACTTTGCCGACAAGCTGCGCCCGATCAACCGACTCGATCTGCTCGACAGCGTCGGCCAGCAGGCGCTCGACTACCTGACGGCGCAGAGTGGCGCCGACGATGCGCCGAGCGCACTCAGCCGGGCCCGCGCGCTGCGCACGCTGGGCGAAGTGCGCGTCACGCGACAACAATTCGAACAGGCGCGCGAGCCGCTGCAGCGGGCCGCCGCACTGCTGGCGCCGTGGCGCGAAAGCGCCGGCGGCGAGGCCGCCGAAGTGCATTTCGAGGCCGGCACGATCGCCTACTGGCGCGGCGCCATCGCCTATCGCCTGTCGGATCTGGATCAGACCGAGGTGCATTGGCGCGAGTATCTCGAGGCGGCGCAGCGGCTGCAGGCGACCGCCCCGGATGATCCGCGTGCCGACGTCGAGTTGGCTGCGGCATTCAACAACCTCGGCACGCTGGCCGAAGGTCGCGACCAGTTTCCCGTCGCACTCGAACACTTCCAGCGCGCGGCGTCGATTCGGCGCAGCGGTGTACGCGGACCCGGCGATCGCGCGAACCTGGATCTGGCCAATACGCTGTCGTGGGTTTCGCGCGTCCACAACAATCTGGGCCAGCCGGCACGCGCCTGGGAGGCTCTGGAGCAGGCATTGACCCTGGTGGCCGGCGTGCGCCGAGAGGCCGACGACCCACAGTTGCGCCAGCGCGAGACCAACCTGCGCTACCTGCTCGGCATGAACAGCGTCTATCGCGGCGACCGGGCACGCGCGCGGCAGGAATTCGACCTTGCGCTGGCACTGGCGCGCCAGGACGTGTTGAACGATCCCAGCCAGCCGCGTCGGCTGGCAATGTTGGCGCGCATCAGCTTCGAATGGGTGCGCATCCGCGACCCGGCCGAAGCCGGCGGCGTAGCGCTGCTCGCGGAAGTGCGCGATGCACTGGCCCGATTGTCCGCAGACGCCCTCGCCGCTCCGGAACGTCTCGCGCTGGACGCCCGAGCGTGTCTCGCGGAACTGCATCTGGACCCACCGGAGGCGATTTTCGACGACTGTCGACAGCGCGTTTGGCCGGCACTGATGCAGAGCGCCAACGACGATGCCGACAAACTCGAACTGGCTGCCGAACTGGCCGCCGCCATGACGATCAAGCGCCCTGGCAGCGTGAATCCCGCCGACTTGGCCGCCACCGAAGCACGCCTGTTGGATCTGCCGAGTACGATGCGCGCCAGTCTCAGCCATCTGTTGGTCATGCGCACGCTGCGCAGCCAGATGCTTCCGGGCGCGGAAATCGACATCATCACGGCGCAGATCGAGCAACTGCGCGCCACTTTTGCCACCATCCCCACGGAGCCTGAGAGATGACGACCTACGCAGAACTAGCCGCCACTATCACCATCACCGGCAACGCAGCGCCTTACACCGTCGAGGTACCCTCGGTGGTCAACATGCGCAGCAACAGCGGCACCCCGCGACCGGCAATGATCACCTACACGCTGGCGAACGCCTCGGTCAACGCCGGCTTCACCATCGGCGGGGTGGTGATCAAGACGCCGAGTCCAGATATCGGGCTGTACTCGACAAGTCCCACGCAACTGGTTTTCCGCGACGAGGACACCATCGCGGTGGAGACCTACGCGTTCGGCTTCCACTATTACCGCGGAGGCAACAGCTACTATTTCGACCCGGACATCGATAACGAAGAGCCTGAATGACCGGCTCGCTGCCGAGCAACCTGCGAACAAGTCGCAGAACCTTGATCGATTGACGAGATCAAGGCGTTCGCCCTGAGCATTTATTTGTAGGTCACGTTGCCTGCGCAGCGGGCTACGTGACAATGGACAGCGTCACGTAGCCTGCTGCGCAGGCAACGTGACCTACTTCCGTGTGTTCTTTGCGCGAATAAGCGCACCGACAGGGGCGACCGGGACTCTCATCGAAAATAACGCAAGTATCTGAAAGAGAGCTTTTCCGCAGAGAACGCAAAGGAAAGCAAAGCCAGCAGTACATCAACACCTCGGTTCTTGGCTCTCTTTGCGTCCTTTGCGTCCTTTGCGGACAAAAAAGCAGTCCGCCCCCAGTTTGATTCGCGAACAAGCGCACCTCCAGGTAAGACCAGAACTCTTTCAGAGGTACCCTGACGCCGGGGCGTCCGTTCAGCGGCCCCCGGGAGAAGCCGGCGTCGATTGCAGGCGCAGGAACTCCATCAGCCACTGATTGCCATCGCTCGGCCAGATGTGACCGGCGTTGTAGAGGCCGAACACCAATGGGGCGCCGCCCGGCTGTGGCGCCAGCCATTTGCAGCAGCCGGCGAAATCGACGGCGCGCTGCTCGCTGCGGTTGTGGCGCGACAAGGCTTCGACGGTCTTCGCCCAATCGCCCTGGTAGCGCGGATCCTCGCGCCGACCGAACAAGTACATGAACGGTTTCGGCGGCGCGTCGCTGGCGTACTCGGGTTGCAGCGCGCCGATCGCGACGAAGGCCGAGAAATCGTTGTTGCGCACCTTGTTCAACAGGAACACGAAGTGACCGCCGTTGGAAAAGCCGGCCGCAAAAGTGCGTTCCGGCGCGATAGGGTAGCGCTCGCGCAGTTCCGCGAGCAGGCGATCGGTGAGCTTCAGGTCACGGTCGTCGTAAGTCCCGGCCTTGTATTGCCAGCCACGCATCGGCGGCGTGGTGTCGATGGTCTCGCCGCGCGGATAGGCGACGATCGCGTCGGGCCAGTCCTTGTGCAGTTTCACCGCGTTGGCGAAGGCCACGCTGTCGTCGCCACGGCCGTGATAGACGATCACCAACGGCGTGTCCGGCGCCACCGCCTGGTCGGGCGCATACACCAGCACCTTGCGCTGCAAACCGTCGATGTCCAGCTCCAGCGTGAAACGCGCGGCATGGCAAACCGGCGCGACCAGCGTCAGAAGCAACAGCCAGGACTGCAATCTGGGCATTGGCGAGATCCGAAATTTGAACCCGCTGTGCAAGCGGGATTTGCCTGCGATCCTTTCAGCGATCGGGAAAGAGTTCGCGGGTAGAGACCGCCCCGCGGCGCCTTGTTTCGACCATACGCAGTTCTGAGGGACTCGGCTTTGGTGGGTCCAGACTTGTCTGGACGCTCTTGATCCTTGGTGCGAGAAGCGTCCAGACAAGTCTGGACCCACCAGAAGCTCGCTCGCAGCCTGCTTTTGCCTTGATCCTTCAGTGCCGGGTGCGGTCCTCGGATACGCTATCGCAGGCCGAATGAAGGGTCCATCATTCTCCGGGCAGCACGCTCGGAATATCGATGTCGAAGTGTACGCCGGCGCCGGGACGGGTTTCGCAACTGATGCGCCCTGCCAGCGCCTGGGTGACCAGGTTGTAGACAATGTGCATGCCAAGTCCGGTGCCGCCCTGGTCACGCCGGGTGGTGTAGAAGGGCTCGAACATGTGGCTCGCGACCTGCTTGTCCATGCCGACGCCATCGTCCTCGTAGCGGATGTGCAGGCGTCCGCCGGCGACCGCCACGCTGATCGAAATGGTACCGACCGCGCCTTCGGGGAACGCGTGGGCGAGCGAGTTCATCACCAGGTTGACGATCACCTGGTAGAGCGCATCCGGACGGCTGGTGAGCAAGGTGTCGGGCGCACAATCGAGCAGCACCCGATGGCCACCCGTGCGCAACAGCGGTTGCAGCGACAGCAGCGTGCCGTCGAGGTAATCGCGCACCGCCACGGTCCGGATCTGACTGGTCGACTGATCGACCGCCACCTGCTTGAAGGTCCTTACCAGATTCGCTGCACGATGCAGGTTGACCTCGGCCATCGCTGCCGCGGCTTCCACCGAAGCCAGCAACTGCTCGGCATCCCCGGCTGCCGTCGGCGCCAGCGTTTCGCGCAGATCGGCAAGTTGTCCGCGCAGGAACGAGATCGCGGTGACCCCGATGCCCAGCGGGGTGTTCACTTCATGCGCCACGCCCGCCACCAGGCGCCCGAGCGAGGCCATCTTCTCGGTTTCGATCAGTTCCACCTGGGTCCGGTGCAACTCGGCGACGCGTGCCTCGAGCTCGCGGTTGGCGAGCTTCAACGAATCCTGGGCGCGGCGCCGCTGCAGCGCGGTCGCGATGTGGTAGGCGACGAACGTCAGCAATTCCTGGTCGCGCGGCGAATACACCACCTGTTCCGAATAACTCTGCACGACGATCGCGCCGACGGCGGTTTCCTGTTGCAGCAACGGCACACCGAGCCAGCACACGCAGCGCGATCCCACGGTCTGCATTTCGCCGGCGGCCACCAGTTCGTCGATCTGCGCACGCGAAGCCAGCAGCGGCTTGCCGCGGCGCAGCACGTACTCGGTGAGCCCGCGGCGCAGCTCGCGCTTCTGGAACAGGCTGCCGGGATCGTGCTCGTCGACGGCGTAGGGGAACTCGAGCGCCGCGCCGTCGTCCACCAGCAGCACGATGTAGAAGTTCTGCGCGTAGAGCAGCTCGCCGATGACGGCATGCACCGCGGCGAGGAATTCCTGCAAGCTGCTCGCCGTGCTGGTGAGTTCGGCGATGCGAAACAATGCCGCCTGCAACCGCTCGCTGGCCTGGCGTTCATGCACTTCGACCAGCAGCTCGCGATTGGTGTCGGCAAAACGCCGATTGGCGGCGGCAAGTTCCTGCGTACGCAGCGCCACCTGGTCTTCGAGTTGTTCCTGCGCGCGCCGCCGCAGCAGGGCGGTCAGGATGTGCTGCGCGACATAGGCCAGCAGCGTGCGATCGGATTCCGTGTAGCGGCGCGCACGATCGTAACTCTGCACCACGATCGCACCATGCACCTTGCCGTCCGACATCATCGGCACGCCGAGCCAGTCCTCGCTGTGCGGACCACGACCGACGTCGCTGTCGAAGGCGAGCTTGCGCAACAGCTCACTGGAGGGTCCTACCAGCGCCTCGCCACGACGGATCACCGCAAGCGTCAGACTGTTGCCGAGTTGCTCCTCGGGAATCTCGACCTCCGGATCAGGCCAGGCGTAGTCCTTGGTATCGGCGAAGTAGATGAAACGCAAGGTCCGCCGCGTACCGTCGAACAGCGCGATGTAGAAGTTCTCGGCATACATCAGGGCACCAACGATCTGGTGCACCGCGCGCAGCATGTCGGCGCGATCGAGTTCGCTGCTGGCGACGTCCGAGATCGCATAAAGCGAGGTCTGCAGCAGCGCGCTGCGCTCGCGTTGACGCACGGCGCGCTGCAGCCGGCGCACTTCCAGCAACTGGCCAATGCGCCGCGCAAACAACGGAAGGGCGGCTTGCACTTCGGCGAGCGCGTGCGCGTCTGCAACGATCGACGCATGGATCTGCAGCACGGCGCTGCCCGCTTTGCCCAGCGGCAGTGGCCAGGAGCAGACCTCAGGCGCTGCGGCGCTGCGGCGCAAAGCGCCAGCCAGCAGCGTCTGCTGCGCACTTGCGGCATCCGCCCAGGCACGCGCGCTGGCGGGTACACAGTGCAGCTCGCGCGGCGCCCGGACACTGCGGCGCAGCGACCAGAACAGCGCCACACGTGCATCAGGCAAGGTGGCGCGGGCAAAGCCTGCCGCAGCGGCCACCACCGCGGTCAACGAGCGCGCCCGCAACAGGGCGCCAGCGAACGTCTCTTCCGGCACGCCGTCGCCGGACGATTCAGACGCCGCCCTCAACGCCATCGTCAGGTCCTTGGCTGCTCGCTCGGTCGCGATGATCCGCGCATCCTGCCCATGCGTCCATGGCCGGGACACCACAGCGTCCGGTCAAGTCTGGACCCACAAGTGCACCTCACCGCAGCGCGAGGCTCGGGGCAATTGACAGGAAAGTGCCACGCTGAGGGTGTTACCCGAAAGCGCCAGCCCGGGGGCCTGCGGCGAGTGCCGGGGAGCGCGACGGCGATTCACTCGAAGCCATTCACGCCGATGGCTTGTCCCGTCGCATCGCTGGCGGCGCCATCCAGGCCCATGGACTCTCCCTGCGCCACCATGCCGGTCTCGCCTGCGCCGCGCACGCCGGTGGCGTTGGCGGCTCCGCTGGTGTGGCCATCGACTCCCGTGGTGCTTCCCTCACCGTAGGTCAGCCCGCTCGCCGCGGTTGCGACGCCGCGCACGCCGATGCCGGCGGTCGAGTTGGCGCTTCCCCAGACGCCCGTCGTCGATCCACTCCCCGCTGTTGCCAGACCGTGCACCCCGCGCCCGCTGCTGCTGTCGGTCCGACCCTGCACGCCCCACGAGTCGCCGCCGGTGGAGGTGGCATGCCCTAACACACCGCGCGCTCCCGAGCTCGAGCTGTTGGTGACGCCGACCACACCGTTGGTCTCGCCGCTGGCCGACTGCGCGATCGCAAACAGGCCGGTCGATCCGGCGCCGCCGTTGGACTGCGATATCGCGAGGCCCTGCAACGCCGTCGATCCGGAGAAACTGCCGCCGTAGTGGCTGTGATCGGAGCGCGCCACGCTGGATGCCGCCCCGCCTGCACTGCACGGCGCTCAGCATCTGGGCGAAATCATTCTTGTTCGTTATTGCGAATGCCTCGCATTCGTGCCAACATTCGCGGAAATTTGACGCCCCGCTGCGGGACCATGACACATAGCGGATGGCTCCCTCGGCGGCGCCCCGAAGACCCTTTCTGCCTGACCCTCAAAGCCACCAAGACATGAACCCGACCCAGCGTCCCCTCGTCCTCGCCATCGCAGCACTGCTCGCACTCGCCCCACTGGCGACCGCCGCACAGACCGCAGAGAAATCGAAGATGCGCACCCTGCCACGCATCGATGTGGTGGCCGATCGCGACGACGGCACCCAGCGCATCCCCGGTGCCGTGACCATCGTCGACCGCGAAGTGCTCGACCAGTTGCAGCCGTTGTCATCCGAGGCGGCGTTGCGCGGCGTGGCCGGCATCTCGATCAAGCCCGAGGAAGAAACCGCGATAGTCGCCAACATCGGCGTCCGCGGCTTGAGTGCGGCCGACTACAAGTCGCTGATCCTCGAGGACGGTGTGCCGGTGGCGCCGGGCCTGTTCGTCGGCAACGGCCGCTACTACAACCCGCGTATCCAGCGCATGGACAGCATCGAGGTCCTCAAGGGCGCCGCCGCCTTGCGCTACGGCCCGAGCACCATCGGTGGCGTCATCAACTACCGCTCGCGCGACCCCGAACCGGGCGCAATCCTGTCTGCTCGTCTCGGCTCCCACAACTACCGTGAGGCGACACTCGAGGCCGGGCTCGTGTCCGATGATGGCGAGGCCAGCGGCGGCATTTTCCTGACTTCGGCGCGCAGCGACGGTTTTCAGGACAAGGGTTTCGACATGCAGGACCTGATGATCAAGGGCGGCGCGCGCCTGTCCGACACGCAGCGGGCCAGCGTGAAGTTTCTCCACCACCAGAACGACGCCAACATTTCCTATCGTGGTGTCTTCCTCGACGCCTTTCGCGCAGACGTCAACGACAACCCGGCGCCGGACGACTATTTCCTCACGGAGCGCACGTCCTTCGACCTCAACCACGAGTGGGAGATCAGCGGGGACGCCAAGCTGAACACGCTGCTCTACTGGAGCGACATGTACCGCGACTACTGGCGTTACGGCACGGTCAGCGGTGCGCCCACGCGCCAGCAGAACGGCGTGACGGTTTGGAACTATGGCAACTCGCTGAATGGCAACAACCGCGCCTTCGATCGCGTTGGCATCGACAGCCGGCTCATGCTGGACCACGAGGCCTTCGGGGCGCGCAACGAGGCCGAGTTCGGCCTGCGTTTCATGCGCGAGGAGATGGAAGACCAGACCATCGGAGCCACCCGGGCGACCCCGCGCACCGGCACCCTCAACCAGGATCGCGTCGATACCGCGCGCAGCCTCGCCCTGTTCGCGCAGAACCGCTTCGTTTCCGGCGAGGCGCTGGCGATCACCCCGGGGGTTCGCGTCGAGCACTACGAGCAGGAGCGCCTCGACCGTCGCCGCAGCGCCGCTGCCGGCAACCGCGCCAGCTCCAGCAACACCGAAGTGCTGCCCGGCATCGGCTTCACCTACGAGGCTTCGCCCCACGCGCAGTGGTTCGGTGGCGTCTACCGGGCTTTCGCGCCCGCCCTCAACGGTGACTCGCTGAGCGGCTTGCAGGACCAGGAACTCGAGGCCGAGCGCTCGACCAACATCGAGATCGGCGTGCGCGGCGGCGACCAGTCGCTACGCTTTGAGGTGACCGCCTTCCGCATGGACTTCTCCAACCAGATCATCCCGGCCAACAGCAACAGCGACTTCCAGGTCACCAACGGCGGCGAGACCCTGCACCAGGGCATCGAGATGGCGGTCGGCTACTCCTTCGGCAACGGCTTCAGCATCGATGCCAACACTACCTGGGTGCCCGATGCGCGTTTCGTCGGCGATCGCCTGAGTGCCACCGGCGCGGTAACGACGCCGGACGGCAACCGGGTGCCCTACACGCCGGAGTGGCTGGCCAACCTGACCTTCAGCTACACGCGCGGCGCGCTGCAGACCGCGCTGATCGTGCACCACACCGGCGATCAGTACACCGACACCGCGAACACCGTGGCGATCCGCGAGAACACCAGCGGCTTCTTCACCGGCCAGGTCGATGCCTACACGCTGGTCGACCTGACTGCGTCCTACGAGTTCACGCCGGCCTTCCGCATCTACGGCGGCGTCAAGAACCTTGCGGATCGCGACTACGTCGCCAGCTTGCGCCAGGGCATCTATGTGGGTCCCGAGCGCAGTGTGGACTTCGGCGCGCAGTATCGCTTCTGAGGCTGGCGGGGTCGCGCCGGACCTCCGGCCGAGCGCGTGACACCGGAGGCACTGACCTCGGCCTGTACCTGGCGCGACTGGTGGCCGAGGCTCACGGTGGCACGCTGGCGGTCGATCCGCACTGGCAGCGCGGCGCGAGGCTGGTCATTACGCTGCCGCTGCCCACGCAGCGCGAGACGCAGTGGTAGTCGCCGGGGGAACCGGGCGGGCTAAGGCCCTACATTCGACTCGAGGCCGGGACTCGAGGCCGGGGACAGCCACCTTCCCCGTCGGCAAGCAGGACAATGAACATCGCAAGTCGATGGTGGTTCGGCACATGTCAGTTGATCCGCGGCGCCGATTCCACCCTGCCCGACTCCGCCCGCAGCGCTACCAGCGGATCGAGCCGCAGCGCGCGGCGTAAAGGCAGGACGGCGGCGAGCAGGGCGACGCTGGTGACCAGCAGGGCGGTGTAGAGCAGCAGCAGTGGGTCGCCGCCGCGGGTGGCGGGGAGCGGGGCGGCCAGCATCCACGACCAGGGCAAGGCGAGCAGCAGGCCCAGACTCAGACCGATGCCGACCTGCAGTGCGATGCGCCGGCCGACCATGCCTGCAATGCGGCTGTGACTGGCGCCGATGGCGCGGCGGATGCCGATTTCGCGGCGGCGCTGGGCGACGGTGAAGGCGAGCACACCGTACAGCCCGCTGGCGGCGAGGATCAGGGCGAGCAGCCCGACGGCAGTGAAGACCTGGGTGAGGATCGCGAGACCGAGGCGGCCCATGCGCAGAGCCTGTGCCTGGGTGCGGACCCAGTAGACCGCGGTGTCTGGCTGTTCGGCGCGCACAGCTTCGGCCAGCAGCGGTGCCAGCGAGTGGGCATCGCCGCGGGTCTGCATGGCCAGTGTGATGAAGTTGGTCGGGTGCTGGCGCAGCGGGACGAGGTAGCCCGGGTTGGCGTGGTTTTCGACGCGGGCCAGATGCAAGGCGCCGACCACGCCGACGACGGTGAGCACCTCGACGCGCTCGCGCTGGGGATTCACCCGCAGCCGCTGGCCGAGCGGGTCGCGGCCTGGCCAAAGTCGCTGCGCCAGCACTTGGTCGATCACCGCCACGGCCTCACTGTCGGCTTGGTCGCGCCCGTCGAAGAAGCGCCCAGCGATCAGCGGGATGTCCCAGGTGGCGAGGAAGTGGTCGTCGACGCGGGCGTGTTCGGCCTCCGGGTAGCCGTCCACGGGCATGCCCTCGCCCTCGGCCGTGACCGTTTCGTTGCCGCCGCCGGCGAAGCCTGGCAGGGCGGTGGCGGCGCTGGCGTCGATCACGCGCGCATCGGCGCGCAGCCGCGCGACCACGCGCTCGAAGAAGGCGACCTGCTCGGCGGGTGTAGTGAAGTGCTCGGGGAAGGCGCCGACGCGACCGGTCAGCACGGACTCGGGGTCGACGCGGCTGCCGACTTCCATCTGCATCATCCCGTCGAGGCCGCGGAGGAATACGCCCGCACCCACCAGCAGCACCACGGTCAGGGTGATCTCAATCACCACCAGGGCGCGCACCAGTCGGGCAAAACCGCTGCCGGAGCCGCGTTCGCCATCACGCAGCACCGCCTGGGTATCCGTGCGCGAGGCCTGCAGTGCCGGCCATAGACCGGCGAGCAGCGTGGTCAGCAGCGCAGCGACGGCGCCATATACGACCAGCCAGGGATCCAGTCCCATTGAGATCCAGTAGGGCGGGTACTCTTCGTTGGCAATGAACACACCCATCATCCAGTCACCGCCGACGACGGCCAGGGCTAGTCCGAACCCGCTGGCGAGCGCCGAGAGGATCAGGCTTTCGAACAGCAGCTCGCGCAGCAGGCTGGCGCGGCGGGCGCCGAGCGCGGCGCGCAGGGCCAGTTCGCGGTGACGGCTCAGGCCCTGGACCAGTTGCAGGTTGGCGATGTTGATGCAAGCCAACGCCAGCACCAACAGACCGGCGCCGAACATCAACCACAGCAAGTTGCGGGTGGCCTCGCTGACGAAGCGGAAGGCCAGCGGCGCAGTCCGCAGTTCGCGCTGATCGCGCGCGCCGCGCAGCTCGGCGCCCAGCCGTGCCGCGAGCGCATCGAGCTCGGCGCGAAACTGATCGATGCCAACGCCAGTGGCCAGTCTGGCTACCACTTCGACCGACCAATCATCGTCGACTGTCATCCGCCGCGGTAACCAGACATCGCCGAACACCGGGAAATGGAAGCCCTCGGGCATGACACCGATCAGCGTGGCGGGCTTGCCGTTGAGCTGGATGCTGCGACCGAGCACGCCTGGGTCCGCCGCAAAGTCGTTGTGCCAGACGCGATGACTGAGCAGCGCGACGGTCGGCGCGCCGGGCCGGTCGTCCTCGGCGCCAAAGGCTCGCCCCAGCACGGGCTGCACACCGAGTAAATCGAACATGGCGCGATCAAAGGCCACGCCGTCATAGCGCTTGGGTATGGCGCCACCACCCGGCGCCAGATTGGCGGTCAGGCTGGAGTAGGCGCCCATGCCGTCGATGCCGCGTAACTCCTTGCGCAGACGCAAGAAATCTTCACTATCCAGATCGCCCAGCCAGTTGCTGCTGGCGCGCGCGTGACCCAGCGTCACCAGGCGCTCGGCGTGCGGAAAGGGTAGCGGCTTCAGCACCATGCTGTTGACGGCATCCAGTGTGAACAGCATCGCGCCGAGGCCCAGGCTCAACACCAATAGCGACAAGGCGGTGTAGGCCGGGCGCTGTCGCAGCCGGCGCAGCGCATTGCGGACTTCGAGGTGGATCATCCGATCTCTCCGGCGTGGGGCGTTGGGGCGGGGCGAGCTGCCGACAGCGCAAACAGGTGCAGAAAGGCTATCCTGCAAGCCTCGTGCCACGCGCAATGGCAACGATGGACGCGGTCCGAGTGGGCCAGCTGCTCGGATCCGGACAGTACCGTGTTCGATTTCGCGGGCTGACCGCACCGAGACCAGTGGAGCCGGGGACAGCCACTTTACCGGCTGGTTAGTGCGCGTGACCCGTTTCGATGCGCGGCGGCGCCGCCGACGCGCCAACGGCGGCGGGTTACCTGTACGACTGGACCCTGCGTTATCGGCCCTGAGTGTGTTGGCGCAAGGATCGCGTTGCCGGCGAGCTCAAGGCGGCGCGCCTGATTGGCGTCAACTGCCGACGCGGCGAGCGCGGGTTATCCTGCCGCCGATCTCGCCCTGCGGACGCCGCGCATGCGCCTGCGCTACAACCTCTGCGAGGAAAGGACATCCACAGATCGGAATTTTCCTACAAGACTTCGAGCACTTTTCCGACTGGCCACGACCGGCTGAGCGGCGGATGCTGCATCCCATGGCCTACGCCCGCCCGATCCAGGCTTGTTGCGGTTCCTCCGACACGCTCTACTGCCTGTCGCGCTGCGTTCATCGCGCATTTCTGTGCCGTAATCATCGGCTCGCTGCGCACTCGTTCAGACTGCGAAACGTCGTTGATGCATATATCCGATTCAGTATACTGCTCTAATGAAGCCGATCTGCTTCCTCGGCGACTCGCTTGAGTGCCTGCGTGAGTTCCCGGAGGAAGCACGTCAGGATGCTGGCTACCAGCTCGATATCGTGCAGCGGGGCGGTCAGCCTGACGACTTCAAACCCATGCGCTCGGTCGGCAAGGGTGTTGAGGAGATCAGAGTCTGGGATGACACGGGCACTTGGCGCGTCATCTACACGGCGCGCTTGGCTGATGCGGTGTATGTGCTGCACGCCTTCCAGAAGAAGACGCAGTCCACGTCCAGGCGCGACATCGACATCGCCAGGGAACGCTACTCCCAACTGATGAGAGACTGAACATGAGCGAACTCGAGTTGCATGCAAGCGTTTGGGATGCGATTTCCGACACTCCGGAGCAATCCGCAAACTTGCGCATGCGTGCGGAGCTGATGCAGCAGATCGCCGCAATCGTGAAGGCGGGCGCCTGGACGCAAACGGAGGCTGCCGCTCGCTGCGGTGTGACCCAGCCGCGCATAAACGACCTGCTGCGCGGTCGGATCTCACGCTTCTCGCTCGATGCACTGGTCAACATCGCGACAGCCATCGGTCGGCGCGTGCACATCGAGTTGGAGGCGGCCTGAATCCGTGTAAGGCGGGCTCCCGGGCAGGGTGGATCCCGCCCGCGCTGGGCCGTGCGCAATCCGCCTTCACGCGCTAAGGATTCACCGCGCCCATGTGCTGCGCCGGATAGCGGGTGCCTTGCACCGGGATGCTGTCCAGGATTTGGCGCAGTCGTACCAGTCGCCCATGAACCGCTCCAGGTCTACCTCCGATACCGTAGCCAGCTGGGGGCCGCGCGCGGCGCAGCCCACCAGCGTTGCCAGCAGCAGCGCTGCAACCAGACCCAACCGGCTCATGTCCGCACCAGTTCGTAGCGCAGCTGGCGACCCTTCTCAAGAGTGGAGGTCAGCGCCAGCCACTCACCTTCCGGCGAGTACCAAAGATCAAGGTTCAGTCCTTCAGCCTCCAGGCTGTAGCGATCCGCAGCGACCTGCTGGCCGGAAATCTCGATGGATTCGCGACCCACCAGATCGACGTCCACCCGCTGGTAGGTGCCGGTCTGGGAATTCAGCAGCCGTGTGTCGCGCAGCGCCGCCAGGTCCCAGTAGGCAAAGGTTCGGACGCAGTTCGAGCCCAGCGAATCGCTGTTGCGGGTGGCCGCCAGGTCGAACCCGCCGGCGTCGCGCTGCCCGACCACCTTCAGCCTGGCGCCGTTGTAGTTGGTGCGGGCATCGATCCGCTCCAGGCAGCCATTGCGCCAGGTTTCCACGTTCTCGTGCTGGTACTGGTACGCAAAAGGTGCCGGTGGACATTCGCCTGTCCGGTCCCGAGCTGGACTGGGCCTCTCATCCGGAATTTCCCCTGCTGTCTCAGCTCGAGTTCGGGTCCGGCGAAGCGCTGGGCGCAGACGTTCAGACCTGGCTGCGGGGCCTGACCGACGTGACCTTCGCAACGCTGGAAGGCCGCGGCTATCTGCGCATGGACAACGGTCCCTACGCGATTGTGGTGGCGACCCCTGCGCTGAGCCAGCCCATTGACGACCGCCAGCTCACGCCCATCATCATTGCCATTGGTCTGACCCTGGTGCTGCTGGCCTACCTTTCGGTGCGGTGGCTGTTCAAGCCGCTGGACGCCATTAGGCAGGGCGCGGCGCAGATGGGCAGCGGGCAGCGGGCAGCGGGCAGCGGGCAGCTGCAGCATCGCATTACGGAGATCCGGCGGGATGAGCTGGGTGATCTGGCCAGCGAAATCAACGCCATGGCGGACCAGGTGGAGCGCATGCTGAACGCCAAGCGCCAGCTGCTGCTGGGCATCAGCCACGAGCTGCGAACCCCGCTGTCGCGCATGAAGCTGGCCCTGGAGCTGGCCGAACCCGGCGACCTGACCAGCGGGATGAAACAGGACGCGCTGGAGATGGAGACCATCATCGACGCCCTGCTGGAAGCCGAACGGCTGAACGACCGGCACCGCGCCCTGGCCCGCTCCGAGGTGACCATCAGCGAGCTGATCGAGACCATGCTGACGGATTACTTTTCCCGGGACCGCGAGCACATTTCGGTGCAGATCGGGCGCGATGCCACCCTGCAGGCCGACCGCGTACGGCTGACGCTGCTGCTGAAAAACCTGGTTGCCAACGCGCTGCGCTACGGCAACCGGGCGCTGGGACCGGTTGAAATACAGGTTTCCGCGGAAACAGACCGCCTGAAGATCGCGGTACAGGATCACGGTCCGGGGCTGGACGCGCATCAGGCTCAGTCGCTCGGAGAGCCCTTTTTCCGGAGTGACGCATCCCGGGCTCGCGACACCGGGGGCACTGGCCTGGGCCTGTACCTGGCGCAACTGGTGGCCGAGGCTCACGGCGGCTCGCTGGCGGTCGATACGCACTGGCAACATGGCGCGCGGCTGGTCATTACGCTGCCGCTGCGCGCATAGCGCGAGGCGCGGCGGCAGGCGCGGGCTGGAACAGCGATCGCCGACCGGCGACGTGCGCACCGCCAGGCGCGCGCGGCCCTCGGCGGGGCTTGCTCCTTCACCGCATCAGACCAGCAGCAGCCGAGGACATCTTCCCCGACATCGGCGCCCGCATCCAACGCGCTTGCCCGCGATCAGCGCGCAAGCGTCGCCTGCTCGAAGCCGTCGGCATGCACGTGGTCGCAGCGCTGGTCCGCCTGGGCCGCGACCACCAGGTCGGTTCCGTTCGACAGTTCGACAGTGAACACCAGTTGCGACTGGTCGTCGAAAACGGCCACCCCGCCATCGTCCAGGCTCGCCCGCTCGGCGGTGTTGCCGTCGTCGAGAAAGTGAACCGCGGACACGCTGTGCGGAGCGAATCCGAATGCCGCCGCCGACTGCCCCTCGCGCACGATCAGTTCGCCGTTGCCGAGGGCGTCGTACACCCAGATGCCGGCATCGTTCGCGCTGGTGATGCCGCTGCCGGGCTCGAGCAGGCCAAGGAAAGCCACCTGGCCGCAGGCGTTGACCAACGCCTGCGTGCGGAACTGGTCGAACATGCCGGCCACGTTCGGCGCGACATTGGGGGCGACGTCGCCCTCGCGCACCAGAATGGAGAGCGCCTGGGTGTCGGTTTCGAGCACGATCGCATCCTGCGTGAAAGCCTGCAGTTCGGCCTTGAAAGCGATTGCGTGCCCGGCCATCGCCGGGTAATGCAATTGACTGAAGCTGCCGCCGCCGGGCGCCGGTCCGAAACGCCGGGCAAGCACGCGAAAGCCGATCGCCTGGCTGACGTAGAGTCCGTTGTTGTCGAGGAAAGCCACCCGTCCGTGGCGATCGATGCTCGGCGCCTGCAGGCCGCTCAAGGTGCCTCCGCCAGGTACTGCGTCACCCTCCTTGGCCAGCAGTTGCGGCGGCGCGCCGGACGCACTCCGGTAGATGGCCTTGGTGGTGCCCAGGCCAACGGTGTCGCGCACGTCGGCGATGAAGGCGATGACGCCTCCCGAGACCGGCGCAAAATTGTTGCCGCTGTCGGAAAAGCGGTGCAGCACGTGGTTGACGCCGAAGCCCGGCGCGGCGTCGCCGGCGCGCGCGCGCAGGAACAGGCTGCCGACGCCGCCGTACCAGATGCCTTCGCAGTTGTACCCCGCTGCCGCAGGGTTGCACTGGGTGTTGCCGCCGTCCAAGGTGGCGAGCAGCGAGACCTTGCCTTGCGACAGGCGCAAGCTGTTGCCGAAGGCGCCATTGAAGGTCACGCCGGCCCCGCCGCCCGGCGCCGGGGTGACCGTCGACTGCGCAAGCACCAGATGCCCCGCGGGAGCGCCCAGCAGAGCGAAACTGCGATTGCTGGTGGTGATGCCGGGACCGCTGACGGTGGCCTGGTAGAGCAGGCCGCCGTAGCGGCCAGCCGCCGGGTGCAGAAAAGTGACGCTCAGGGCCGGATTCCAGGGAGCGGGCGATCCCACCCGCACCAGTTCGACCTGCTCGGTGTAGAGCGCCCAGACGCTGCCGGTGCGCATGTAGTGCACGGCGCCGCCCTCCGCCAGTCGCGGATCGCGCAGCACGTCGCTGCCCTGCGCTGCGACCACGCGGAAACTCGCTCCCTGCGCCGGGAGCAGGGTCATCGCGCACAGGAAAAACGCGGCCAGGCTCGCCCCAACCCGCAAGCGAGAGAAAGCCACCGCTGTCCCCGCAGACGGGAACGGCGCTGTCGGTCGAGAACCCACGCCTGGTCCAGTCATGGTTGCCACCTCCGCGACAAGGATGATAGGCCCGACCGTCCGGACTGGCACGGCGCCTGCGCGCAGACCGAAAAGGAGCCGGCCCTTGATCCAGATCAAGTCGCTTCCGGTTTTTCCCGGCTGGAGCTTGCGCCCGCTCACGGTGCGCGCGGGCTGGCGTTAGCCTGCAGCGGCGACATGCGGTGCGCGGGATGGCGGGCTGCGATCTTGCGACGCATGCCGCATGGGTTCCGATTCGGACAGCAAGCAAAGGAGATCCGGACATGAAGCCTCACGCAAATTCATGGTTGCGCCTGTTTCTCGCGGCCGGCCTGTGCGCCGCCGGCGCGGTCGGCGCCAGCGACGTCCGCGTGGTTTCCGACAGCGAGCGCGTGGACATCAGCGGACAGCGCGTCGACGTGCAGGATGCCGACGACCACGTCGTGGTCGATGGCGACTGGCGCAAGCGCGACCAGGTGCAGGTCGGCAGCGACGGCGGCGACGTGCTGGTCGATCTCGGCGCGGTGGTCGCCGACGACCGCATCCAGGTGGATCTCGCCGGCGACATCCTGTTCGCTTACGACAGCGCCACGCTGGCCCCGGCAGCCGCGCAGCGGCTGGCGCAGGTGGCGCAACTGATCCGCGCGCGTTCGGTCGGCCAGGTGCACGTGATCGGTCACACCGATGCCCACGGCGCCGACAGCTACAACCAGCGGCTGTCGCTCGAGCGCGCCGAGTCGGTGATCGGCCACCTGGTGCGGGCCGAGGGCATCCCGCGTTCGCTGCTGATCGGCGCCGGCGCCGGCGCGCGCCATCCGGTCGCGCCGAACACCCTGCCCAGCGGCGGCGACAACCCGGAAGGCCGCGCGCGCAACCGGCGCGTCGAGATGCAGATCGCCACCCGCGAGGGCGTTGCGCTGGGCCCCGGCCGCAGCATCGTGGTGGCCGGCGAGCGCGTGACCACGCCCGAGGCCAGCGTCGACCCCCGCGGCGTCACCACCGATGAGGTGCGCGTCGACATCGCCGATGGCCGCGTCGACGTGCGCGAACTTGCCGGCGACGATGCCACCGTCACCAGCATCGTCGGTGCCGCCCTGGGCCAGACGACCGTGACCACCGGATCCGCCGCCAGCGCTGTCGGCGCGGCCTGCGCGCGGATGTGCGCCGCCACCGCCGGACGCCACGAGGTAGCCACCGTCGGCTGCATCGAGGCCACGCTGGAGGAGTTCGAATACGACTTCGACGCCGACGCCTGCGACGAACTCGAAGACGCGATGGTGCTGGGTCGCGGCAACGAGGGCGGGCACCTGTGCTACACCTGCCAGCGCGCCGAGGGCTTCGGCGAGCGCGAGTGCGCGGCTGTCGAGAAGCAGTGCTTCCGAGCACGCTGAGCAGCGGACGCTGGCGCCGCGCGGGTCGCGCGCGGCGCTGGCCGATCGCGCGCTGGCGCGTGCTGGCGCTGGTCGGCGTGCACCTGTTGATCGCCGCGCATCTGCTGCATTACGCGTTCGCGGGCGAGACGGTCGGTCGGGTGGTGCTGGCCGACGCGCGCGAGACGGTCGAGCGCGGCATCGTCAATCCGGCCTTCGTGCTGTTCGCGCTCGCGCTGCTGGCGACCGCGCTGTTCGGGCGCTTCTTCTGCGGCTGGGCCTACCACATGGGTGCGCTGCAGGACGCCAGCGCCTGGTTGCTGCGGCGCGTCGGCATCCGCCCGCGCCCGTTCCGCTCGCGCCTGCTCGGCTACGCGCCGCTGCTGCTGGCGCTGTACCTGTTCGTCTGGCCGAGCGTGCTGCGCGAGTTCGTGCACCCGCTGCTGGCCAGCGCCTGGCCCGCCGCCGCCGCCGGGCTGCAGCCGATTGCCCCTTTCCCCGGCTGGTCAGCGGCGTGGACCAGCCGCGATCTGTGGGCCGGGCTGCCCGGGCCGTGGGTGGCGGTGCCGTTCCTGCTGGTGTGCGGCGGCGCCACCGTGTACTTCCTCGGCGCGCGCGGCCTGTGCCGCTACGCCTGTCCGTACGGCGGCCTGCTGCGGCCGGCCGCGCGGATCGCGCCGCTGCGGGTGGTCGTCGACCCCGATCTGTGCGACGGCTGCGCGCGCTGCACCGCGGCCTGCAGCATCGGCGTGCGCGTGCACGAGCAGACCCGCGACTACGGCAGCGTGGTCGATCCGGACTGCATGCGCACGCTGGACTGCATCGAGGCGTGCCCGACGCAGGCGCTGCGCCTGCGCCCGCAGGCACCGGTGCGCGTCGCGGTAGCACCCGCCAGCGGCGTCGGCTGGCGTGGCGAGCTCGGCCTGGCGGCGGTGGCGCTGGTGGGTACGCTGGCCTTGCGCGGCTTGTACGACCGCATCCCGCTGTTGCTGGCCGCCGCGCTCGGCGTGCTGCTGGCCTTCCTGGTGGCGCGTGGCATGGAACTACGCCGGCCGCGCGCGGTGACCCTGGCACCCTTCCTGCTGCGCGACGCCGGCGGCCTGCGCCGCGCCGGGCGCATCTACCTCGCGCTGCTCGGCGCGCTGCTGCTGCTGGTAGCGCAGTCGGCGCTGGTCCAGGGCGCCCTGTGGCGCGCGCGCGGCCTGGATGCGGCGGTGCATGCCGGGTGGGAACAGGTCGCGGCCGGCGCCGTCGATCCCGCGCAACAGGCGCTGGCCCGCAGCGCGCTCAGCTGGTATCGCGTCGCCTCGCCGCCGGCGGCCGGCGGACTGGCGCTGGCGACCACGCCGGAAGTGCCGTTGCGGCGCGCCTGGCTGCACCTGGTTGTGGGCGAAGCGGCGATCGCCGAACGCACCTTGCGCGAGCACCTCGCGGCCGCGCCGGACGACGCGCCGGCGCGCGCGGCGCTGGCGGAACTGCTGATGCGCCAGGGGCGCGCGGCCTCGCCCTGACATTTCATGAGGTCGCGAGGAAATGCCCCGGTTTTGTCGTTGTGACGCGAGAATCCGCCGGTCAGTCGGTTGACGGAATGTCCGGGCCGGGGCGCGCGCGGTGCTGGCGGCGGCGACCGGTTGAGCGGCACTCAGGGCGTTTCGAAGCCGTCGCCGAACAGCTCCGCGGGCGCCAGCGTCTCCAGCGTCAGCGTCGCCGGCGAGCCCGGTTCCTGGATGCGCAGCTCGGCACTGGCCGCGACCGGGGCGGCGGCGGCGACCAGCGACAGCCGCAGCAAGCTGCCCCAGGTCAGCGAAGCTGCGGGCTCGGTGGCTGCCCAGCCATAGCGATCGCCGTTGCGCTCGCTGGCCCACGGGGTCAGCAGCCCGGCGCCGTCCGACCACTCGCTGGACTCGATCGCCAATCCGGCCGGGATCTCGAGCAGGATGCGGTCGAAACCGTGGTTGTGCAGCACCCGCAGGTTGGGTTCGCTGCCCTGCGTCTGTGCGCGCGCGAAGTCCAGGTTCATCAGCGCATAGTCGTAGCGCCAACGGCCATCGCCGAGCGGCGTGGCGCGCACCGCGAGGCGTACGCGACCCTCGGCGGTGACCAGCTCGCGGTCCAGCACCTGCGTGCCGGCCGGCGCCTGCGCGACCCAGGTCGACAGCAGCGGCCCCGGCTGCTGGGTGCCGCTGGCGAGCGCCAAGTTGCTCCAGCTCCCGCCCGACCATGCCGTCTGACCGCGGCCGTGGCGGAAGTTGTTGTTCTTGAAAGCATCGTCGCGCACCACGTACCAGGCCTCCAGCCAGTACTCCGCGCCCGGATTCAGCGCCGGCGCCAGGTCCGACTCGCGCACCAGCATCCGGTGCGCCGGCGGACCCATCGCCGGATCCACCGTCTGCCCGTCGCAGTCCGGGTCCCAGACCGAACCGCAGCGGCCCCAGACCGCATCCTTGGGCACGATCTCCGAGCGCGGTCCCAGGCGGCGCGACTCGTTGTTGTTGCCGGCGCTGTAGGTGTCGGTGCAGCCTTGCTGGGTGCTCGCATTCGGCGCCGCCCACAGGATATTGCCGCCGCTGCAGCCGCAGGTGCCATTGGTGCTGTACCAGGCGTGCTTGACCCCGGAACGGCCGATCTGATCGAGCCGTCCGTCGCCATCAATGCGGTACAGGTTCCACACCAGCAGCGGGTGCTGGCGATTGGCGTACGGCGGCATCGGTGCGCTGTTGCCGCCGCCGAGCCAGTCCCACCAGGGCACATCGGCACTGCCGACGTTCTGCAGCGTGGCATTCGGCGCGAAATACACCCGCGCGCTGCTCGAACTGCCGGTGCAACTGCCGCTGCAACCCCACATCGTCGCCGAGCTGCCGAGGCTGGTCATCGCCACGTCGGTGACGGCGCCCATCGCGCCATTCCACACCGGCGTGGTGCACGCCAGCGGCGCCAGGCTGGAGGCCGCACGCGGCGCCTGCACCGGCGGCCCCGACACGCTCCAGGCGGCAGCGATCAGGGGCAGGCTCCAGTACAGCACGACCGTGCGCGGCAACATCGGCGGGACCTCGTTGCGGGGGTGGAGCGCGACGCTCGGAGTAGCAAGGCCCTGCTGTCCTTGATCTCGATCAAGCGAAGCGCAGTCGGGTTGTGCAAGGTGCGACTGCTCTCCATGAACCCATATCGCAAGTCATTGATTCCGGGTAATCGTCCGGACTAGGTCCGGACCCACCAAAGCCCGCCTTTCGTGGGTTTGGACCTTGTCCAAACGCTCGGGCTTCTCGTTCATGGCCCGTGGGCACTTCCGGTACGGAAGAGAGAACTCGCAAGGAACCACGCCACCCGCTCAATCGCAGCCGTCCTCGCCGCGGTAGCACCAGCCGCTGTCCAGGTTGTAGATGGTCTTCATCATGCTCTCGTGGCTCATGCGCGAGATCTGGCTGGCGAGCGCGACTTCCTCGTTGCATGCGGCCTGCGCGGCGGCGAGGTCGGCGGCGGTACGCGCAGCGCGCAGGCGCTGCTGGCAGCGGTCGCTGACGGCGTCGCTGAGGCTGCGCGCCGCTGGCTGCGCGGCGCTGCCGCCGAAGTGCTGGCCGGCGACGCAACGGCCGTAGTCCTCGGCCTGCGCGCACGTGCCGACGTGCGCCACCGGGGCGGTGTCGCGGCGCAACTCGTCCAGCGCGGTCGGCGGCAGATCGCCGTAGACCACCAGCGGAAACAGCGGGCCGCCGAGTTCCACGAAGCGCTGGTCGAGCGCCGAGAACAGCAGGTGAACCACCGCGCCGCTGCGCGAATCGGCGTTGGTGTAGCTGACCAGGTAGCCGCTGCGGCCACGCTTGTCCAGCCGGTGCAGGCGATACAGCGCGCCCTGCCGGGTGCGCGATTCAATGAGTTGCGCACGGATCTGGTTGGCCTCGAGATCCAGGCCGGCGAGGATCGTGTCGGCCACCTGGCCGACCTCGATGCGCTGCCCGGGCTGGCCTTGCACCGCGAACAGCGCCGCCACCGCCGACTCCGGATCGCGCGGGTTCTCGGTCAGCACCAGGCTGTAGTCGTCCTGCGTGCGCTGCCAGCCGCGCGGCAGGCGCATCTGCGCGCCGGCGACCATCTCGGCGTCCAGCGTCGGCATCGGCGCTGCCGTCAAGGGCAGCGCCGGCGCCAGCCACAGCAGCAGCGTGGCCAGCAGCGAAACAAGGAAAGTGCGGTGCATGGATGTCTCCGGCAGACCTGATTAGCGTCGAATCTCAGCAGCGGTGCGCACCAAACCCCGTTCGCCCTGAGCCTGTCGAAGGGCGAGGCCTGGCGAGAGCGCCCTTCGACAGGCTCAGGGCGAACGGGGCCCGAGTCAACTCACCCCGACTGAGGTGCACGCCAATCGGGCCCGCAGACGGTGTCGCACGGGAAGCGGCCGTCAGTGGATGTGCGCCCGGTGCGGACGGCGCCAGCCGCCGGCCGGCGCCGGCAGCAGCGCCGGCGCGTGCTTTCCGGCGTGCGCGGCCGCGGCACCGGAGAGCACGCCCGGGCTGTCGGCGACCAGGCCGAACGGCTCCAGCACCAGGTCGCTGGCGCCGAGCACGATCGCGCCGGGCAGGGCGAAGCTCGGGTAGATGCCGCAGGATTCCCCGGCGTCGCAGATGTAGCCGTCGTTGTCGAGATCGCTGCCGGCTGCGAGCAGATAGGTGCCCGGCAGGCGGTTGGCGAAGACGAAGGCGTAGTTGCCGGCGGTCTCGGCGTCGGCCTGGTCGATCGGCATGCCGGTGGCGGCGTCGATCAGCAGTGCGTAGATGCGGCCGAGCTTGCCGCCACCGGCCGCGACCTCGCCCACGCGCATGCCGAGCTGCACCCGCGCGCTGCCGCCGCTGACCGAGTTCAGCACGATCTCGGCGCGGTACTGCGCCGGCACCAGTCCGCTGCGATTCACGTTGACGGTCCAGCGGCCGGCGCCACCGCCAGCCGGCGGCACCAGGCTCACCCACGGCTGGTTGGCGCTGGCCTGCACCGCGCCGATCGCCCCCTGCCCGGCATTCACGAGGTCGAACTGCGCCTGATTAGCGGTGCTGCCGAGTTCCAGCGCAGTCGGCTGCGCCACCAGCACGCCCGGCGTGGCCGCGCCACCGGCCAGCCGGCGCGCCTCGGTCACCGCCTTGACCGCGTCGATCAGGCCGTAGCCGAAAAGGTCGTCGCGCACGCTGGCGCCGTTGCCGGCGAGGTCCACGGTCAACGCGCCGGACATCAGCGCCTGGTCGAACTGCTCCGGCGTGAGCCCGGGATGGGCAGCCTTCATCAGTGCGGCGACACCGGCCACATGCGGGGCCGCCATCGAGGTGCCGTTCTTGAACTGATAGTCGGCCTCACGCGGCGCAACGCTGTCGTTGAACGTCGTGCTCAACACGCCATCGGCGTAGCCGTCCGCATTGCGGTCCACGGAGACATCGCCGCCCGGCGCGGCGACATCGACATTCGGCCCGAAGCTCGAATACGGCGCGCGCTGGTCGATCACATCGGTTGCGCTGACCGAGACCACCCCGGGGCAGCCGGCCGGCCAGGCAAAGTTCGCGTTGTTGTCGTTGCCGGCGGAGGCGATCGGGATCACGCCGCGTGCGCGGGCGGCCGCGAAGGCGTCGGCGATCGGTCCCGGGCACTCGGATTGGCGGAATCCTAGCGAGAGGTTCACGACTGCCGCTTGAGCCGTCGGCGAGGTGCGCCCCGAGTCGTTCGGCAAGCCGGCCAGGTAGAGCAGCGTCTGCAGCGCATCGTAGGCCGCGATGCCGTCGCTGCCGATGCCGCGGATGGGAACGATCTGCGCGCCGGGCGCTACCCCGGCGAGGCCCACGGCATTGTTGCTCAGGGCGGCGATGGTGCCGGCCACGTGCGTGCCATGGAAGGTGCTGCGATTGCCGGCTTTACGGTCGCCGGGATCGTCGGCGTCCGCGTCGATGCCGTCGCCATCGCGTGCGCCGGTCGGATCGGCGACGAAATCGAAGCCCAGATCGTAGCGCACGCCTGCGCCGAGTTCCGGATGCGGCGCGACCCCCGAATCGATGACCGCCACCCGCACGCCATTCGCGTTCGGCTGCAGATCAAGCGCCTGCGGCAACTGGATCTTCGGATAGTGCCACTGGAAGGGATAGCCGGGATCGTTGGGCGCCGCGTGGGACTCGCCGCGCGCATTCAGGTCCACGCTGCGCACATCGGCGCGCGCGCGCAGCGCCTTGACCACGCGCACGCGCTGGTAGGCGCGCAGCAATTCGGGATCCTGGTACAAACGCAGGCCGGCGTCCCCGGCGGCATCGGCGCCGGACTTCTGCAGCGCCTCGGGGCCGAGCGCGTAGAGCACCGGCCGGCCGATCGCACCGGCCAGCCACTTGAGACCGAGCAGGCTGCCACGCGACTTGGCGCTGCCGCGGTCGGCGGCTTCCTTGCCGACGCCCGGATCGCGCCAGACCACCACCAGCTCGTCGCCGACGACCTTGTCGAAGCTCGACAAGGCGCCCGGCACGGCCGCCTGCGCGGTGCCGCCGGAATCCACCGTGAGCACGTAGTTGCCGCTTCCGGCGAAGGCGCGCACCACGACGTAGTAATCGCCGCTGGCGGCCACCACGATCTGCTCCAGCGGGCCGGTGCCCTCGCTGGCGGCGAGCGGATTGGCGGTGTTGCCCACCGCGTACAGGTAGAGATCGAAGTCGCGCGCACTGGAGTGCTCGGCGATCGCCAGTTTGACCGCCTGGCCGGCGCCGATGGTTACGCGGTAGACATCGAAGGGATCGGCGGCGCTGGCGAAGCGGTCGCCGGTCTGGCCGGTCGGCGCCTGGGTCGCGTAGCCCGGCACCACCGCCGGATTGGCCAGTGCTTGCGCCTGGGCGAAGTCGTTGTTCGCTGCCAGCGCGGTGTTCGGGTCGTTGACGTCGCCGTCGACCGCTGCCGCCGCTGCCGCGCTGGCGCTCGCGGCGATCTGCCGCGTGCCGACGGTGAAGGCGCAGGGGTTGCTGCCAGCCAGCGAGGTCAGGCGCTGCACGCTGACGTTGGCGAAGCTACCGAAGGGCGCCACCGCCTCGGCGCGCACCAGCGCGTGCTGGCAGTCGGCGATGGTGATGCGGAAGGCGCCCCAGGGCTCCAGGGTGACCTGCGCCGGATCGTAATCCGGACCGAAGCGCCCGCCGGTGGGACGCAGCGCAGCATCCACCAGGATGCTGCCGTCGACGATCGGCGCCACGCCGCCGAACCACGCCTGTTCGCCGGTGGGCGTGTAACTGAACCAGTACACCAGGCCAAGGTTGGCGCCGAGCACCTCCACCAGCCAGCCCTCGCCATCGCGTGCCGGGTCATACCACGCGCCGGAAATGCCGCCGTGCAGGTACTTGCCCGCTGGCGGCCCGCCGGGACAAGCGATGCCGGCGACGCTGGTCAGCCGCTGCGCATTCAGTTGCTCGGCCGCCCAGCCCTGCGCCGCCGCCGCCGCGTTGGGCAGGTAACTGGCATAACCGACGCCGCAGGATTCGAAGGTGAATACCAGCGATCCCCAGTCCTCGCGCACCACGGCGGCCGGATCGAAAGCGGCGCCGAAACGCCCGCCGCGGGTCTTGGTGAGCGCCGGGAACACGATGCGGTCGCCGTCGACGCTGCCGACCGCGGTGAAGAAAGCCTGGCGTCCGTCGGGCTGGTAGGTGAACCACACCGCCAGCGCCGAACCGCCGCCGATCATCTCCAGGAAGATGCCCTGGTAGTTCTTTTCCGGCTGGTACCAGGTGCCCGACTGCCCTGCGCCGAGCGCGTAGGCCGCGCCGGCCTGGGCCTCGGCGAACTGCAAATCGATGGTCTGCGGACTGGCCGACAGGTTGAGCACCGCCAGCCACCAGCGTCCCGCCGTCAGCGTCGGCGTGCCGCCACGTTGCGCCAGCAGCACCTCATCGCCCGCCGCCGTGGTGGCGCTGAAGGCGGATTCGGCGAGCAGCGCCTGCACGCTGCTGCCGCGGTGCGGCACGCCGCGCTTGAGCATCAGGTCGATGTTGCCGCTGCTGCCGGTCACCGCAAAACGCGCCTGCTGGGTGTTCGAGCGCAGATCCACATAGACGCTCAGATAGGACGAAGCCGGCACCGTCAGGCTGGTCTTCTGGCCGAGCGCGTGCGCCGCGGCCGCCGGACGCGCGAGATCCTGCGCGGCAAGCAGTGCCGGCCACAGCAGGACGAGACCTAGTAGCGAAAGGATCCGTTTCATCGATGGGCTCCCTGGGTTGGCCGGACTGGCACGGACGGTGTTCTATGGGCAGGACGATGCGTGGTTGGATTGCGACAGGCCTTCAGCGCGCCGGCTTGGCCTGATCGTCGCCGACGCCAATGCGCTTGTCGGCGGGCGCGCCGTGCGCTTCCGGGTGCAGGTACTTGCCGCGCTCGGCGCCCGCCTTGTCCAGTTCCACCGGGATTCGGTTGCGCTGCGCCCAGGCGTCCTGGCGGATGCCTGTGACCTGCCAGCTCACCTTGGTGTTCGGTTCGTCGGTGCGGATCGCGAAGCGGTTGCCGGCCACTTCCTCGGCCACCATCGCGCGGGCGAAGCTGCCGATCACGGTGAGCTGGTAGCGGAAATCGCGGTTCAGCGCTTCGAACCATGCAGGCAGATCGACGCGCGCGTAGCCCTTCGCGTCAGTGACCACATTGCCGCTGTAGAGATTGGCCATCTCGTCGGACTCGATCGCGATGTGTTGCAGGTAGCGGTTGGCCGGATCGAGCGGGTGGTCGATGCGGAAAAGCTTGGTGGTCGCGCTCAGGGTGCCGGTGACGTTGACGTTGCCCTCGAAGCGGCCGGCGAGGCCGCCGCTCACCGAGTTGACGCCGCGGATGGCGACCGCATTGACCGAGTTGACCTCGCCGAGCACGGCGGCGGCAGAACTGCCGGCGCTGGCGTTGTCCACCTTCGCATAGACACCGAGACCCGTGTTTCCCGACGTGCGCGCCTCGATCGCCCAGGCACCGACACCGCCGGTAGCCTCGAACACCGAAGTCGTTCCGTTCGGGCTGCCGCCCACCGCACGCAGGGCTGTCGCCAGGCCCGTCGTGCCGAAGTTCTCGGCGACGATGGCGGGACCGGTCCCGGTGGTTTGCGCCCTGACGCCGATCCCGCCGGCATCCGTGCCGCTGGCATGGATCGCTGTCCCGCCGGGAGCGTAGGTCCCCGCGACCAACGCCTTTGGCTGGCCGGTGGTGGCGTTGTGCACGGCTTCGACGGCCACGCCGAGCGGCGAATACACCTCGCCGCGAACGCCGGTGACCAGCCCGGTGTCATGGATCGCTCGTCCCAGCACGCCGATGCCCTGGCTGCCGGTCGCTATGCCCGAAGTGCCCTGGAAGACGCCCTCGCCGGCGACACCCACTCCGCCACCGAATCCGCGGACGCCACTGGCGTTGGAAGTCCCCTGCGCGACTCCCCAAACCCCGGCCGGAGTTCCGCTGGCCGCGGTCGACTCACCCATGACACCCACGCTGGTGCCCGCGACGGGATGGTCCGCACTGAGGCCATGAACGCCGATCACGGCTTCTGCAAACACGCCCTTGCCGCTGTTCGACGCGCTGCTTGCATGCAGTCCCGTGGCAGCGCCTGTGGTCGCGTTCGCGTGGGCGCGCACGCCGAGCGCAGGCCCGGCGCCGTCGACGCCAGCGCCATTCGGAGAGACGGTCCTGCCCCTGACGCCGACGCCAACGCCAGCGGGGGAAATACTGTTGCCTTGGACACCGAAGGCACCCGGGTTCTGACCCAGGCCCACGACGCCGGTACCCGCCTGCACCACGCCGCGCACGCCCACCGCGGTATCCATGCCGTTCATGTTGGCGACTTCGAGGATGTCGCTGGTGCTGTTGCCAATCCACTCCGCACCCACGTGATCGTGGTCGCCGCGCGCCACGTTGTTCGCTGCGCCGCTGCCGGCGAAGTTCGCACTGAACTCGGTCCCGTTGAGCAGCAGTCCCGCCCCGGCGGTATAGCTGCTGCCCCCCGCATCCGCCGCCGGTGCCCAAGCGCTCCCGTTCCATTTGAGCACCTGGCCGCTGGACGGTGCCGTGGCGCTGACGCCGCGGCCCTGCAGCGCGCGGGTGCTGGCGGCGACGGGCGCCGGCAGGATCTCGATGCGCGGGCCCATCGGCGTGCCGTTCACTTCCACCTGCAACCAGCGGTTGGCCTCGGCGAAAGCCACGCCGGCGAAGTTGAGGTCGATGGTGAACACGCCGTCGAGCACCGGATAGCTGTTGGCGGTGATCGTGGCGCCCTGCTGGGTGCCGCCGCTCTGCGCGTCGTAGAGCTTGAAGGCGAGGTTGGCATTGCCGTTGAGCGGGCTGCCGCTCTGTTCCAGGAAGCCCTGGAAGGTGAACGGCTCGGCCTGCGCCGACGCCAGCGGCAGGGCCGCGGCGATTGCCAAGGCGAGGGCGAAGAACTTGCGGTGTAGGGACATGGTCGTGCTCCGCGGGTCGATCAGGCGTTTGCGTAGGGCGGTGTATCGCGCAGCGATTCACCGCCGGGGGCTTGCGGCAAGCACCCGGGGAACGCGCGGGCGCGCGCACCCCGGGCTACGCGACGGTGAGTCACTCGAAGCCATTGGCGAACAGGCTATCGCCACCGCTCTCGGGCGCCCAGAAGCCGGCGCTGAGGCGGTAGCTCCCGCCGCTGACCAGTGCCGCTTCCGGCTGGCCGATGCTGGCGCCAAGGCGGAAGGCACCGCCGACGGCGCTGGTGGTGCCGCCGGCATCGAGGGTCCAGCGGGTCAGGGTGATGGCGCCCTGGGTCGCGTCGGCTGGCGCGGGTTGCGGCGCCGGGGCCTGCGGTCCGGCGGCGCCGGCCAGCAGCGGGGCGCCCAGGCCGAGCGCCAGCGCGAGCAGTCGAGTCGTGCACGGCATGGCTTACTCCTTGGTCTCGGCGATGGCGCCGATGCGCTTGTCGGCCGGCTGGCCGTGGGCCTCGGGGTGCAGGAACTTGCCGCGCTCGTCGCCCGACTTCTCCAGTTCCACCGGGATGCGGTTGCGCTCGGCCCAGGCGTCGTGACGGATACCGGTGACCTGCCAGCTCACTTCCACCTTGGGGCTGCTGGTGCGGATCTCGAAGCGGTTCTGCTCGACTTTTTTCGACACGATGGCCTGGGCGAACTCGCCGATCACGGTGAGCTGGTACCGGAAATCGCGGTTCAGGGTCTCGAACCACTCGGGCAGTTCGATCGTCGCGCGGCCGTTGGCATCGGTGACCACGTTGCCGTTGTAGATGTTCATCATGTCCGGCGATTCGACGAAGCTGTGCAGCAGGTACTTGTTGGCCGGATCCAGCGGATGGTCGATCTTGAAGCTGCCGCCGCCCTTGCTCAGGGTGCCGCTGACACTGACGTTGCCGGTGAAGTCGCCGGCGAGGCCGCCGGCCAGGTTGACGCCCTGCACGGCGCGGGCGCCACTCGCGTTGACCTGGGCGTAGACCGCGGCGCCGGTGGCGCTGGTGTTGGTCAGCCGCGCGTTCAGCGCTCGACCGCTGGGACCGGCGGAAAGCGCGTCGATAGCCCAGGAGGAGCCTGTGCCGTTGGCCTGGAACACCGAAGTCGTGCCGCCACTGGATCCACCGACCGCTTCGAGCGCCGTGGCCAGGCCAGCGGTCCCCGTGTTCTCGGCGCGCAGGCCGACACCGCCGCCCGAGGCGGTGCGCGCCAGCACACCGCGGTTGCCGCCGCTGGTGCCCAGCGCATCGCCGACCAGGGCGGTGCCGGCGGTCGAGTTGGTCTGTGCGTAGGCGCCGTAGGCATTGCCGCTGGCGGCCGAGTTGATCGCGAACACGCCGGCGCCATCGGGGGACCCGGTGGATCCGCGCACGCCGATGGCCTGGCCGGCGGGATCGCTGGCGGCGCCATCCAGGCCCATGGACTCTCCCTGCGCCACCATGCCGGTCTCGCCTTCGCCGCGAACGCCGGTGCCGCCATTGTTGGCCGATCCGAATACGCCGGTTCCGGTGGGCGAAGCCGTGGCACCGGCAACCCCGTATGCATTGCCGGAGGCGGCCTGATTCTCGCCGGCCACGGCGATGCCCAGCGGCGATTGCACCGTCCCGACTACGCCACGGACGTCTGCGGCGGGATGCGCCGCAGTGCCGCGCACGCCGGCGGCGTTGGCGGCTCCGCTGGTGTGGCCATTGACTCCCGTGGTGCCTCCCTCACCGACGACGCCGCGATCGGCGGTGCCGTACACGCCAATGCCGAAGTTCGATGCACTGGTGCCATGGACGCCGTAGGTCAGCCCGCTCGCCGCGGTTGCGGTGCCACGCACGCCGATGCCGGCGGTCGAGTTGGCGCTTCCCCAGACGCCTGCCGTCGATCCACTCCCCGCTGTTGCCAGACCGTGCACGCCGCGCCCGTTGCTGCTGTCGGTCCGGCCCTGCACGCCCCACGAGTCGCCGGTCGTGGAGGTGGCGTGTCCGAACACGCCGCGTGCACCCGAACTCGAGCTGTTGGTGACGCCGACCACACCGTTGGTTTCGCCACTGGCCGACTGAGCGATCGCGAACAGGCCAGTCGATCCCGCGCTGCCGTTGGACTGCGATATCGCCAGTCCCTGCAGCGCTGTCGATCCAGCGAAGCTGCCGCCGTAATGTATGTGGTCGGAGCGCGCCGCGTTGGTTGCCCCTCCGCTGCCGCCGAAGGTCACGCTGAACTCGGTGCCGTTGAGCAGCAGTCCCGCACCGGCGCTGTAGCTGCTGCCGCCCGCATCCGCCGCCGGCGCCCAGGCGCTGCCGTTCCATTTCAGCACCTGGCCGCTCGACGGCGCCATGGCGCTGACGCCGCGACCCTGCAGCGCGCGGGCGCTGGCGGCGACCGGCGCTGGCAGGATCTCGATACGCGGGCCCATCGGCGTGCCGTTCACTTCCACCTGCAACCAGCGGTTGGCATCGGCGAAAGCCACGCCGGCGAAGTTGAGGTCGATGGTGAACACGCCGTCCAGCACCGGATAGCTGTTGGCGCTGATCGTGGCACCCTGCTGGGTGCCGCCGCTCTGCACGTCGTAGAGCTTGAAGGCGAGGTTGGCATTGCCGTTGAGCGGGCTGCCGCTCTGTTCCAGGAAGCCCTGGAAGGTGAACGGCTCGGCCGAAAGCGGGATGCCTGGCGAGACCAGCGCGAGGACCAGCGAGGCGGCGAGAAAATGACGGCGCAGTGACATGAGGGGCTCCGCTCAGATTGGGGGATTCGCGAATCGCTCTGCACGCTGCGTGCCAATGTCGAAAAGCCGCGAAAACAAGCCTCGCGGCGGTTCTGGCGGGCAGCGAGGGGATGCGGGCGGTTCGCCAATGCGCACTCGCCGGCCTGCATGGCGTTCGCCAACGCGAACGTTCAACGCAGCTCTGGCGCGTCCGCCACCAGGAACTCGAGGCACAGCGCGCCGAGGCGGATGTCGAAGTCTCCGCTGAGCGCCACCCGCGTCACCCGGCGGTCGCCCAGCCAGGTGCCGTTGGTGGAATCGAGATCGGTCAGCACCACGCCGCCGCCTTCGATGACTTCCACCTCGGCGTGCAGCCGCGACACGCTGGCATGCGCGAGACGCAGATCGGCCTGTTCCGAGCGGCCCAACCGATGGCGGCCGTTGCCGATCAGCCAGCCACTGCCGTCGCTCAGGCCGAGCGCGCGCACGCGGTAGCCGGACGGCGCGGAACGCGGGAGCGCGCTCATGCCGTGGCCTCCGGCTTCGCCGCGCGCCGCCGTGCGCAGTCAGTGCAGCGCACCGTCGGCCGCCGGCCGCTGCGACGCCAGCAGCGCGCGCAGCTCGCGAAGGTCCGCGCGCAGGGCCCGGTTGTCGGCATCGAGGCGCTCCAGGCGTTCGCCGAGCGCGCGCTTGTCGTCCTCGAGCTTGGCGTTCAGGCCCTGGATCGCCGCCAGCGCCACGCCATCGGCATCCACCGTGGCGATGTGCTGGGCATCGCTGCCGGTGGCGAAGGCGGCGTGGAAGTCCTCGGCCATCGGCCCGATGTGCGCGCCCTCGTCGGAGCCGATGTAGCGCCAGCGACTGATGCCGAGATCCAGCACGCGCTGCAGTACCTGGCCGGGATCGATCGCCTCGACGGCCTCCTTGAAGGCGCGCGAGGAGCCGTTGGTCCAGGTACCGCCGGTGGTCAGATGCGCACCGTTGGCGCCGGTATTGAGGTAGCGGCCGGCCCCCAGCGCAACCCCCAGGCCGAACTGTGGCACATCCGCGCTGATCACCAGGCCGCCGCTGCTGTGCGGTACGAACAAGGTGCTGCGATGGGTGTTGTTGCGGCTGAGCAGGACCAGGTCGGCATCGTCGTCGCCGCCGCTGCGCGTCCCGACGACGAAATCCCAACTGGCTTGCGGCACGACATCGGTGTTGAACACCGCGCCGCCGCCGGCGCGCACGCGGAACTGATTGGGGCCGTTGCTGACGAAATCGGCGTCGCTGCTGTCGGCCCAGACGAAACTGCCCTCGTCGCCGAAGTCGCCGGAGCTGGCCACGCCGTTGCATGCGAAGCCGGGATCGCCGGAGAAGCCGCCGGGGCGCACTTTAGCGCGGCGCCCACCGGCCCACGAATAGTATCCGCCAGCGCAGCTGCGGGTGCCGAAGGCATGCGCGGAATCGCCGCTGGCCACATTCTGGACACCGCCCGGCACCACGGAATCGTAGCCCGACGAAAGGTTGTTCTGGCCGCCGCCGATGGCCGCATTGACGCCCGTCGCGATGTTCTTGAAGCCGCCGGCTACGGTGGTGTTGGATCCGCTGGCGCGGTTCTGTTCGCCGCCGCCGATCGTCGCGTTCTTGTGCTGAGCTTGGTTGCCGATACCGCCGGAGACGGTCGCGCCCACCGCGTCGATCAGTGTGCCACCGAAACTTCCGGCGATATTGCCGGCGCCGCCGCCAACCGTGCCGTAGTGATCGAAAACGCCGTTGTAGCCGGACCACAGGACGGCCGGGTCGGCATTGCCCTGCGGCGTGCCGCCGCCGCCGACGGTCGCGCCACGTACGCCCGCTTCGATCGTGTTCCCGTAGCTGCCGGCGAGGAAATTCAGGGTCAGCGGGTTGCCGTTGAACAACTCGGTGCTCGGTTCCAGCCGCAGGCTGCGCACGTTGCGCGTGCGCAGCACCAGCGGCTGCGCGTCGGTGGTACCCAGGAAATGGGTGGCCGGATCCGTGCCCGAGTCGCCGGTGCTGCTCCAGCAGGCGCCGATCGGGCCGGCGGCGACGGCCTTGGTGCGGCCGGGCACGCTCGCCGGCAACGCGCTGCTGCCGGCGTCGCGCACGGCCAGTTGCAGCCAGGCCGCGTCGGCCTGCAACGTGGGCAGGTTGAACTCCAGGCGGAAGCGGCCCTCGCGTACCGGAACCCGCGCGAACACCACCGGCGCCGCCAGCGGCGCGCCAAGCGTGGCGTCGGCAAAGGGCGTCAGCGAAATCTCGTAGTCGCCCGTGGCAGGCGCTCCGCGGTCGTCCAGGCGACCCTCGTAGACGAAGGATGCCGCGTGGGCGGGGATCGCCGGCGCCAGCGCCAGCGCAAGGGTCAGTGGTTTGATGGCAGTCGCGAAGGACATCGGTGGTCTCCGGCAGGGATCAGGGGTTTTCGAAGCCATTGGCGAACACGCCATCGGCGAGGGGCGTGCAGACGGCCTGGGTCGATTTGAGCGCGAAGCGCGCGTCGGGCGTCGCCAACTGCGGTTGGTAGTGCGCCTGCGCGCTCAGCGCGAATCGGCCATCGTTGCTCGGCGCGACGCTGCGCACCTCGCCCTCGATGCGGAAGCGACCGTCGTCGCTGGCGGGCGCGATGCCGCCGAGCAGCAGCAGACCGAGCAGGGGAAGGGCGTTGGCCATGTGCAATTGCTCCAGTTGACAGGACGGGCCGGCGCGATCCACAGCGGGGCGGCACCGACTTGCCTCAGCAAGATCCCTGCCAACCGCCGCGCGGCCCCGTGTTCCCTGCCGCGGCAGCGTGCGATGGGTCTCCCAAGCCGACACCGCGTTCGCCGCCGCGAACCCTGACGCATCGCGACGGTTCGCCAACGCGCACTCGCCGACGGCGGCAACGCGCTGCCGGCTGCGGTGCAGGGCCAGGGCGATGTGCTGGCCGATCCGCAAAGGCGTTCGCTTTTCCCGCCGCGCTCCGTTGAGTGGGCAAAGCCGGGCCCTCTGCCCCGGCGGGAAGACTCGTCATGCGCTGGATGGTGTACCTCGTGTCGCTGCTGGTGACATCACTTCCCATGCCGCTGGTCGCCGCCAGTTTCTGCGTGTCCAATTCGGCGGAGTTGCAGGCGGCCATCGAGGCTGCCGCGAGCAACGCCGACAGCAGCGACACCATCCGCTTGCGGCCGGGGGTCTACCCGTCGCCGCCGCCCAACGGCTTCCGCGAGACGTTTCCGCATGGCGACAACATTTCCATTTCCGGCGGATGGCTGCCGTTGATCGGTCAGTGCGACCTGCCCGGCTACGACGCGACCGCGAGTGTCATCGATGGCGAAGAGCAACGCGCGGGACTCGTGTTCCATCGCAACGGCGTGGGCAGCGGCGAAACGCATCTGAGCTGGCTGACGATCCGCGGCGGGCGCCAGAACCTGAGTTCGCTGTTCTACGGCAACGGTGGCGGCGTGGCGATCCACGACTCCGGACCGGCGAGCATCCAGCACATGATTTTCGAGAACAACCGCGCCACCGTAAACGGCGGTGCGCTGTACCTCGCCGGTGCGCAGCGCACCGTGCGCAACAACCTGTTCGTCGACAATTGGGCAGCGAACGGCAGTGCCGTGTTCGCGCCGGGAGCAGGTGGCACCGTGCTCTTCAGCAACAACACGCTGACCCGCAATGGATTTGTTTCGCCCTCCGGACTGGTCTTTTTGGTCGATTTCAGCACCAGCCCTGCATCGTTTGCGTGGAACAACATTTTCCACAACAACCCGATCTTTTCCGGGTACTGCGATATCTCGGGAGACCAGCACATGCTCAACAACAACATCATCGAACACCCTTGCGGCAGCTACGCCGCGGGCAGCAGCAACAACGTGAACGTGGATCCGAGGTTCGCCCACCCGCTTAACGACCTGCGTCTGCGCCGAGATTCGCCGGCCATCGATGCAGGCCTCAACAGCGGCGTCAGTGCGCGCGATCTCGACGGCCGTCCGCGCCAGATCGGTCCGGCGGTCGATCGCGGTGCCTACGAGGCGGATTTCCTGTTCGACAACGGATTCGAGTGACGCCGGGATGCGCTGCGGGGCCGGCCTGACGCGAATCAAGGCATATCGGCATCATCGTTCCAG
>CALEZI010000078.1 GCA_937928755.1 uncultured Rhodanobacteraceae bacterium
GTCCGCAGCACAAACCCACCAGCTTCAGCTGGTGGTTGTTTAGTCCGCTCCCACAGTAAAACCAATGCTCTACGGCATGCTCGGTAAGAGCCACGGTCGCCCCTGTCGGTGCGCTTGTTCGCGCATCAAACTGGCGGCGACCATGCGGACTGCCTTTTTGTCCGCAAAGGACGCAAAGGACGCAAAGAGAGCCAAGAACCAAAGTGTTGATGTTCTGCTGGCTTTGCTTTCCTTTGCGTTCTTTGCGTCCTTTGCGGAAAAGGCTTGTCTTTCAGATACTTGCGTTATACTTGATGAGAGCGGCATCAGGCGTGCCCGACCGCCCTGTCGCGACCGGCGCTCTTGGCCTGGTACATCGCCTGGTCGGCGCGCCGATACAGCGATTCGGCGCTCTCGCCCGGTTCGGCGCAGGCGTAGCCGATGCTGACCGTCACTTGCGCCGACACCGGCGAATCCGGATGCGCCAGACCGCGATCGCGCAACTGCGTGCGCAGGCGCTCGGCCAGGGCCGCAGCCACCGCCAGATCGCCGTGCTGTAGCAACAGCGCGAACTCCTCGCCGCCGAGGCGCGCAGCGAGGTCGTTTTCGTGGCGCACCACGTGGGTCAGCAAATCGCCGATGCTGCTCAGGCACTGATCGCCGGCCTGGTGGCCGAGGGCGTCGTTGTAGCGTTTGAAGTGGTCGACATCGAACAGCAGCAGCGCCGGTCGCCCGCCGCTGGCGAGCGCGCGCCCCAGCACGGCGTCGAACACGCGTCGGTTGGCGAGCCCGGTCAGCGCATCGGTGGACGCCAGCCGTTCCAGCGCGAGCGTCTTGTCGGCGACCTCGTCGAGCAGTCTTCGGCGTTGCCGACGCAGCGCCAGGATATGCGCGATCGGCAATGCCGAGAGCGCAAGAATGAGCGCCAACAGCAGGCCGATGCGTACACCCTGGCGCTCCAGCAGTCGCGGTTCGATGGTGAATTCATGAGCGGTGACCGCGGCGGGGGCGCCAGTGCCGGGCAGCAGCGCGCGCACCTCGAAACGATACCTGCCCGGACCGAGCGCCGGAAACAGCGCGCTGCGGTTGTCGCCGACGTCGACCCAGTCGCTCAGCAGCGGCAACAGACGATAGGCGAACGTGGCATCGCCACCGACTGCGGCCGGCAACGCCGTATAGCGGATGCCGACGCGACGGGTGCCGGCCGCCAGCACCCGTGCGCGTTCCGGCATCGACCAGCCGTCGTCGCTCTCGATGCCGGTGATCACAGGTTTGAGCCGCGCCCGGCGCTGGTCGAGGCCGGCTGGATCGACGCGACTGACGCCGTTGGTGGTGGCGAACCACAGCGAGCCGTCGCGTGCGGCAATCGCCGGCGATTGCCCGCCGCCGTTGAACTCGGTGCTGGTCAGGCCGTCGGCAAGGTCAAAGCGCTGCGCCACCGGCTCCTCGGCGCGGCCGGCGGCATGCTGGCGCAGGTCGGCGACGTTGAAGCGGAACAGCCCGACGTTGCTGGGGATCCACAAGCCACCGTGAGCGTCCGCCAACAGTGCATGGAAGCCGCGTCCATAGGCGCGCTGGAAAGCTGCCAGCGGGTGAAACCGGCGATCGTCGCCGAGCCAGCCGACGCGCGTTCCGGCGAGCCAGTGGCGCCCGTCCGGATCGATCCACATCGCGCGCAGCATGCCGATCTCGGGCCCGATCCATTGCTCGAACTTGCCTGCGCTGCGGCGCCACAAGCCGCTGCGCTGCGTCAGCAGCCACAGGCCGCCATTGTCGGGATGGATGGCGACAATTCGATCAGGGGTCGCGAACGGCGGCGATTCGACGATTTCGGCGCGTTCTCCGTGCACCCGCCAGAGTCGATCGCCGCCGGCCCAGACCTGTCCCTGTGCATCGCGGTTGAGGCTCCAGACCTGCAGATCGCCGGTGCCGTCGATCAGGCGGAAGCGGTCATCGGCGAGTGCGAACAAACCACCCTCGGTGGCGACCAGCATGTTGCCATCGTCGACCTGCAACAGGCTGCGCGTGACCGCCCGGTAGCCCGGGCCGGCGGCGCCGATGACACGCGCGGTGCTGCCGTCGCGCCATGAGATTCCGGCGTTGCTACCGGCCCAGATGCGCCCGCTGCGATCCTGGTGCAAGGTCCAGATGAAGGCGCTGGCGAGGCCGTCGGCCGCCTGCCAACGCCAGAACGCGCTCGGCCGTATGCGATTGAGGCCGGTGCCTGGACCGGCAGCCCAGATCGCGCCCACACTGTCGCGGTGCAGCCAATAGAAGGTATCGCCCTGCAGGCCACTGCTGGAATTGACAACAGCCTGCATCTCGCCGCCGACCAGGTGCGCGAGGCCGCCGCCCGACGTTGCCGCCCAGACGCCGCCAGCGCCATCGTCGATGAGCTGACGCGCGACGTCGTTGGGAAAGCCGTTGCTGCGATCGTAATAGCGCCAGCCGGATGCGTCCATGCGCGCCAGTCCACTGCCGCGCGTGCCCACCCACAATGCGCCATGGACGTCCTGGTGCAGGGACCAGATATAGGTATCGAGGCGTGGTTCGTCGACGCGTTCGCTGCGGCCAGCCTGGCGCCAGTAAAGGCCGTGATCGGTGCCGATCCACAACCGGCCGCTGCGATCTTCCAGCAGCGCCGAAATCGGCAGGCGCTCGTGTTCGCTGGCTGGCGTGCGCACCGTACGTGTGTCGAGGGGATCGTCGATCACGAACAAACCCTGCGCGGTTCCGATCAGCAGCGCGCCGGCATGGCCGACCGCCAGTGTGCGCACGTCTATCGCGGGCGTCTGCGGCAGAAGTTCGATGGCGCTGCTGCTGCCGTCGCTGCCGACGCGCACCAGGCCGCGTTCGCGTGTCCCGAACCACAGCGCGCCGTCGCTGGTCTGCGTGGCGACACTCGCGCCGCGCAGCAACTCGCTGTCGGCGCCCTCCAGGCGCAGCGGTTGAAACCCATAGCCGTCGAACAGCGTCGGTCGTTCGTAAAAGCTGGTGACCAGCAGATGACCATCGTGCAACGGCAGCACCATGTTCAATGAATCGCTGGGCAGCCCGGCGCGACTGGTCCAGGCATCCACGCGCCAGGCCTGGGCGCACGCCATGGGTGCCGCAAGCGCGAGCAGCGCCGCAGTGAGTATCTCCGCCCAATGGCCGAACCGCCGGCAACGCCTTGACGCCATGGCCCTCGGTGTCCGAAGAATCGTGTTGCGAAGTCTACGGCTTTGGCGTGAAGCAGGTTTCGAGCGGCGGTTCTCGTGGAACCGGATTTCTGCGTGGAGCCGGGTTCTGGAGTGGCTCCTGTGGGTCCAGATTCATCTGGACGCCTTTGGCAATCGAGTCAAGAAGCGTCCAGATGAATCTGGACCCACAGGAGCGCAGCAGCGTCCGGATGAATCCGGACCCACAGGACGAGTCTGTACGCACAAGAGCGTGTAGCCTTGCCGCCGCCCGCGCGCGGCAGAGCGCGCACCGAAAGATGCCGGACTGGACCGTGTCAGCGAATCACCCTGAAATCCTCACGCCGACTTCGCCGTTCAGCGGTCCCCAAGTGCGCGGCAGCCATGCCGCGCTCGCGTCGGCGATGCCGATGCTGGTGTCCTACCCGAAATCGGGGCGCACCTGGTTGCGCTACATGTTGCACCTGGCCGGTTTCGAGATGCCGGTGACGCACGCTGGCATGGGTAGCGCGGGAAATGATTTCTTTGGCGACTACCGTGGCGTGCGCAAGTCGCGGATTGCCGGGCGCCTGCCCCTATTCCTGCACCGCAATCCGATCGACACCATTGTATCGCTGTACTTCCAGGTGCTGCGCAAGGATCTGACGCTGGCGCGTGAACAACACCCGCTGCGTTTCGCCCATGCGCGCTGGCGTGGACGTCTGCCGCCAACGGACATCGAGCAGTTCGTGCGTCACCCGCGCTTTGGCGTCGAGACCGCATGCCGGTTCAATCGCGAGTGGATCGATTACCTGTTGCCGCTCGAACCCTCTCTGGTATTGAGTTACGAATGGCTGCGCGGCAACCCGGCCGCGGGACTTCAGGTGCTGCTCGATTACATCGGCCACACGCCGACGCGATCCGTCGCGGAGATCGTCGAACAGTCCGCGTTTGATGCAATGCAACGCAATGAGCGCAACGGCAATCTGGTCGGTGTCGCCGGCATCGGCGTGGCCGATGCCAACGACCCCGAGAGCGGCAAGGTCCGGCGCGGTGAGGTCAAGGGTTATGGGCGCTATCTGGCGCCGGCGACCATCGACGAACTGCGTGCGATTGCAGCGCGTTACGGATTCGAGGCGTGAGCTTGCCGGCTCTTCCGGGCCCAGACCTGGCGAAACGCGTCAGACGCAGGAAGGGAGGGACTCCAGACGTTCATCGCTGATGTGGTTTGCCACGCTGGCCAGTTCTGGCAGTGCTGCTTCCTCACGCGAACAGATCGCCTTGCGCAGACGCCTGCGTTTTCCGCGGCGGCTCGAACAGATCGCAGCGCAGGTCCTCGTTTTCTTCCCTGCTCGGGAAACCGAGCCGCTTGCGCGCCAGTTCGAAGCGGCGCTGCAGCAATTGCGCGAACTGACCCTCGCCGCGCATGCGCGTGCCGAAACGTGGATCGTTGTCGCGGCCGCCGCGCATCTGCTGCTGCAGGCTCATGATGTGCGCGGCACGCCCGGGCACATTCAAGTCCAGCCATTGGCGGAACAGCGGCGCGACCTGCCACGGCAGGCGCAGCAGCGTGTAGCTGATCGTGCTGGCGCCGGCCTCGCGCGCGGCGCCCATGATGGTTTCCAGTTCGTGGTCGGTAAGCGCCGGGATCAGCGGGGCCACGAAAACGCCGACCGGCACCCCCGCAGCCGCCAACTGTGCGACTGCGCGCAGGCGGGCATGCGGCGCACTGGCGCGCGGTTCCAGGCGGCTGGCGAGGGTATTGTCGAGCGTGGTGACCGACAGGAACACGCGGATCAGGCTGTCGCGAGCCAACCTTTGCAGCAAGTCGAGGTCGCGCAGCACCAGCGCGTTCTTGGTGACGATGGTCGCCGGGTGACGGCATTGCGCCAGCACTTCGAGCACGCCACGGGTGATCGCGTAGCGGCGTTCGATTGGCTGGTAGGGATCGGTGCTGGCGCCAAGGTTGATCGGGCTGACGACATGCCCGCGTCGGCCGAGTTCGTCGCGCAGCACTTCGGCCGCATTGGTCTTGGCATAAAGCCTGGTTTCGAAATCGAGCCCCGCCGACAGATTCAGGTACTCGTGCGTCGGTCGCGCGTAACAGTAACTGCAGCCGTGCTCGCAACCGCGGTAGGGATTCAGCGCCAGGTCGAAAGGCAGATCGGGCGATTCGTTGCGAGTCACCACCGAACGCGCCCGCTCGATGGTCACCTCGGTGCGCGGCGCCGAGGTCGGCTCCTCGTCATGCCACCAGCCATCGTCCTCGGCCTCGTGGCGCGTGGCCTCGAAACGGCCGACCGGATTGCCGGCCGCGCCGCGGCCCTTGATGCGATCCGGCGGAATGCTCATGCGCCATTGTACGGAGCAGCGCTCCGGTTGCGGGGATCAGCCTTGCGGCACGCCGTGCATGTCCGGCAGCCGGTGCGCGATGCCCTTGTGGCAATCGATGCAGGTCTTTTCGCCGCTTCCCAGCCAGCGTTCGTGGATTTCCGCCGCGCGCGGACTCTGGCGGGTGAAGTCCATCGAGTCGAACGCGTGGCAGTTGCGGCATTCCAGCGAATCATTGGCCTTGAGCCGAGCCCACTCGTGCTGCGCCAGTTCCAGGCGCTTGTCGAGGAACTTCTGGCGCGTGTCGATGGTGCCAAAGACCTTGCCCCAGACTTCCTTGCTTGCCTGCATCTTGCGCGCGATCTTGTCGGTCCATTGGTGCGGCACGTGGCAATCCGGGCAGGTGGCTCGCACGCCGGATCGGTTGCTCCAGTGGATGGTGCCCTTGAGTTCGGCGAACACGTTGTCGCGCATTTCGTGACAGCCGGTGCAGAAGGTCTCGGTGTTGGTGGCTTCCAGCACCGTATTGAACGCGCCCCAGAAGATCACGCCGGCGATGAAGCCGCCGAGCGTGAGGAAGCCCAGGCTGAAATGCACGCTGGGCCGACGCAGGGTGCGCCACATCGCCAATGCCGTGTCGCGGAGCCTGCGCCACATGGCTCAGTGCTCCGCTGCGGCCGGTGCCAACACCGTGTCGACATCGACGAAGTCGTTGCCAACCAGCGTTCTGGCGTCGGTTTGCACCACATGGCACTGGGTGCAGAAGTAACGGCGTGCAGAAATCTGCGCCAGCACCTGGCCGTCGCGATCCATGAAATGGGTGACACTGACCATCGGCGCCTGGAAGATTTCCGTGCCTTCGCGCGAATGGCAGAGCAGACAGCGATTGCTGAAACGGTCCACCTGGTAACCGTCGATCGCATGCGGGATCGTTGGCGGCTGCTCGGGCCAGCCGCGCTTGCGCCTGAGATCGGTGTTCTCGACCCGCGCCATCGGCGCCGATACCGGCTCGGTGTCCAATGGCGCACCGCGGCGTAGCGCGTCGATCGAGTGATAGGCTTTTTCCGCGGGCGCCGGATCATCGGCCCCGGGATCCTGCGCTGGCGCGGGTGTCGCCGACAGGACTATGGCCGCGAGCAGCCAGGCCGCTTGTCTCGCGAGGGAGTACAACGGGTGCACGCAAAACGATGCCACCGAGCGCGTCTGCGGGCCCGAAATTGCGCTTGCCCCAGGGGACGCCGCCGTGCCCATCTGGCGTTTCCGATCAAGGTTTGCCGATGACGCACAAGGCAGGTTCATGACGCAGTCTCCAGCTTGCTCACCTTGCAGGCGCATTTCTTGAAGTCGGTTTGCTTGCTGATCGGGTCGGTGGCGTCCAGCGTGACCTTGTTGATCAACACGCTGGCGTCGAACCAGGGCACGAAAACGAGTCCGCGCGGCGGACGGTTGCGGCCACGGGTTTCCACGCGTGCGCGAATTTCGCCGCGGCGGCTGGCGATGCGCGCTTCCTGTCCGCGGCGCAATCCGCGCTCGGCGGCGTCGTCGGGGTGCATGAACACCGGCGCTTGCGGAAAGCTCTTGTACAACTCGGGCACGCGCATGGTCATCGAGCCTGAATGCCAATGCTCGAGTACGCGGCCGGTGACCAGCCACAGGTCGAACTCTTGATCGGGCGATTCCGCCGGCGGCTCGTAAGGCAGGGCCCAGATCACGGCGCGCTTGTCGGCATTGCCATAGAAGGACACGCCTTCGCCCGGCTTGACGTAGGGATCAAGGCCCTCGCGATAGCGCCAGCGGGTCTCCTTGCCATCGACCACCGGCCAGCGCAACCCGCGGGTGCTGTGGTAGAGATCGAAATCGGCTAGGTCGTGCGCGTGGCCACGGCCGAATTCCGCGTATTCCTCGAACAGTCCCTTGTGGACGTAGAAGCCGAATGCGTGGGATTCCTGGTTGGCGTAGTCGTCCGGAATCTCATCGACGCTGAACTTGTCGACCTTGCCGTTCTTGAACAGTACCTCGAAGAGCGTCTTGCCGCGGTACTCGGGACTGGCGGCGAGGATCTCGGCCGGCCAGCACTCGTCGGTGGTGAAACGTTTGGAAAACTCCATCAGTTGCCACAGGTCCGAGCGCGCCTCGCCTGGCGCGTCGACCAACTGTCGCCAGAATTGTGTGCGCCGTTCGGCGTTTCCGTAGGCACCTTCCTTCTCCACCCACATTGCCGCCGGCAGGATCAGATCTGCCGCCTGCGCGGTCACTGTGGGATACGCATCCGAGACGACGATGAAGTTGTCCGGATTGCGATAGCCTGGAATGCCTTCGATGGCCGTGTTGGCGCCCGCCTGGATGTTGTTGTTGACCTGCACCCAGTAGGCATTGAGGCGGCCGTCCTTGAGCGCGCGGCTCTGCTCAACCGCGTGGTAGCCGGGTTTTTCCTGGATGATCCCGTGGGGAATCTTCCAGATCTCCTCGGCCAGCTTGCGGTGCTCCGGATTGGCGACCAGCATGTCGGCGGGCAGGCGATGGCTGAAGGTGCCGACCTCGCGTGCGGTGCCGCAGGCCGAGGGTTGCCCGGTCAGCGAGAACGGGCTGTTGCCCGGTTCGGCGATCTTGCCGGTCAACAGGTGGATGTTGTAAACCATGTTGTTGGCCCACACGCCGCGCGTGTGCTGGTTGAAACCCATGGTCCAGAAGCTCATCACCTTGATCTTCGGATCGGCATACAGCGCGGCCAATTGCTGCAGCCATTCCGCGTCGCAGCCGCTCTCGGCAGCCGCGCGCTCCAGGGTGTAAGGCTTGACGAATTCGGCGAAGGCGGCGAAATCGATCGGCGTACCGCTGTTCGCGTCCTTGGCGTTCTTCGCCTTCAGTTCGAGCGGATGCTCGGCACGCAAGCCGTAGCCGATATCGTCGGCACCGCGCTTGAAACTGCAGTGCGCGTCGACGAACGCGCGATTGACCTGGCCGCTCTGGATGATGTGGTTGGCGATGTAATTGAGAATGACCAGGTCGGTCTGCGGCTTGAAAACGATCGGGATATCGGCCAGATCGAAACTGCGGTGCTCGAAGGTCGACATCACGGCGACCTTGACCTCAGGGTGCGACAGGCGGCGGTCGGTCAACCGGGTCCACAGGATCGGATGCATTTCCGCCATGTTGGAGCCCCACAGCACGAAGGCGTCGGCCTGCTCGATGTCGTCGTAGCAGCCCATCGGCTCGTCCATGCCGAAGGTGCGCATGAAACCCATCACCGCGCTGGCCATGCAATGACGTGCGTTGGGGTCGATGTGGTTGGAGCGGAATCCGGCCTTGAACAGCTTGTTCGCCGCGTAGCCCTCCCAGATGGTCCATTGGCCGGAGCCGAACATGCCGACCGCGTCCGGACCTTTTTCCTTGAGCACGCGCTTGAACATGCCGGCCATGACGTCGAAGGCCTCATCCCAGCTCACGGCTTCGAATTCGCCATCCTTGGCGTAGGCGCCGTCCTTCTTGCGCAGCATGGGCCGCGTCAGGCGATCCGAGCCGTACAGGATCTTCGACAGGAAATAGCCCTTGACGCAATTCAGTCCGCGGTTGACCTCCGAATGGATGTCGCCGTGGGTGGCGACCACGCGGCCGTCCTTGACCGCGACATTGATGCCGCAGCCGGTGCCGCAGAAGCGGCACGGCGCCTTCGACCATTTCATCTGCGTCAGCGGCTTTTCCAGCACGACGTTTTGCGCCGCCGCGGCAAGCGGAATGCCGGCAGCCGCGGCTGCCGACGCGAGCGCCGATTGGCGCACGAAATCACGGCGTGTGGTCATCGTCGATGTTCTCCATCAGAGTCGCCATCGCTTCGGCGTGGTGGTGTACCAGACTGATGCCGAGCACGCCGCGGACCGCGTACATCGCATCGATACGCTGCATCAGTTCGGATTCGTGCGCGGTCTCGCACAGCAGCACGCTGCGGCCACCCTCGCGCAGCGCCAGTTCCACACCGGGCAGGCTGGCAATCGCGGTATCCAGTGCAGCGCAATCGCCAAGGTGGTGCACGATCAAGCTGGCAATGTGCAGTTGGCCGCTCATGCCGGCGCTCCGGCATCGGCGCGCAGCTGGATCGCTTGTGCCGGGCACAGCGGCACGCAGGCGCCACATGCCGTGCAGTGATCGGCCTGCAGCAGCGGCTGGGCCACGGCAGCGCTGGCGGCAAAGCGGATAGCGCCCGTTGGGCAGGCGTCGCGGCAACTCTGGCAGACGACGCCAGCGTGCGTCAGGCAGTCCTGTCCGATTTCGGCCCGCCAGTGCCACGCACGCGCCGAGGTGCGCTGCAGCGCACGCGGCTGGCAGAGGTCGACGCAATCGCCGCAAAAGGTGCATTCGCCGGCCGCCGCGACCACCTCGGGGAATCCGCCATCGCCGACGCCGAGCACGCGTTGCGGACAGGCACGCACACAATCGCCGCAGCGCGTGCAGGCGTCGATGAAATCCGCTTCGCTCAAGGCCCAGGGCGGGCGCATCGGCGCCGTCCGCGCGCCGCCACGCAGCAAGCTGCGGCGGCCACGGTCGGGAAGACCGGTGCCCACCGATCAGGTTCCCGGCGGGCCGGCGTACATCTGCCAGATCCAGACCAGAAATCCGAATCCGGAAACCACCGCCACGGCGAGCAGCGGAAACAGCACCACGGTCAGAAACAGGAAGGCGCGCAATTCCTGCTGTCGACTGCCGGATTCCGCATGGCTGAACTCGGACATGAACTACTCCGCAGGCCGCGGGAGAATCGTCGGTGTCGACGAGTCGAACTGTGAGCAATGGTAATCGCTGACGCGTGCGCCATCAAGGTGCACGGCAAGGCTCGGCGTTCGGGCGAAGTTCGGTCCGCATTCGCACTCCTGGCGATCGATCCGACCAGATCAGGGCGCGCGCAACACGATTGCGAGGTCAGTCCACAGCGCCGACCGCGAGTCGGCGATGCGTCGCGCATGCCTGCTGCGCGCTGCGACAAGCGGGCCCGGCAGACAGCCGACCGCAAACGGCGTCCCGGCCAGTTTGCGGCACCTGCGTTGAATACGTTTGCACGCGCATCGCGCGGCCGGCGCTGCAGATTAATCTCCTGCGCTGACGCTGAACGCGGCGGGAAGGGACGCCGTTGCGCTTGGCAATCAGGACTTGTCCCTGTAGACACGGTTGACGGCGCCCGCGCCATAGTCGTTCGCGCAGCCGAATCCCCGCCTTGCCAAGAGTGTCTTATGACCGAGAGTTCTGTCGCCAGCGACCGCTTCGATGCGACGTTCACCGACGCGCTACGCGCCGAACTCGCGGTCGAGCTGCTGCCGCATCAAGCCAGCGTCGAACAGCGCCGGGCGGCGCTGCTGCGGGCGCTGGGCAGTGTCTGTCGCGGCCAACTGCTGCAACGCTGGGCGCGTACCCAGGCGGCCGATGCGCAGGCGCTGGCGCAGGGCCGGGCGCGCCGCGTGCATTATCTGTCGATGGAGTTTTTGATCGGACGCGCGCTCAACAATGCGCTGGCGGCGATGGGCGCTGTCGCCGGGCTGCAGCCGCTGCTCAACAGCCTCGGGCTGAGGCTCGGCGATGTGCTCGAGGGCGAGGCGGATGCGGCGCTCGGCAATGGCGGCCTCGGGCGGCTCGCCGCCTGTTTCCTCGATTCCTTCGCCGAACTTGGATTGCCTGCATTCGGTTACGGACTGCGCTATCAATACGGGATGTTTGCGCAACACATCCAGGACGGGCGTCAGGTCGAGGTGGCGGACGACTGGATGCCGGATGGCAATCCCTGGGAAGTCGCCCGACCCGAGCTGCGTTACCTGGTCGGGTTCGGCGGCCGCGTGTATTCCGACGGCGATGGGCGTCGCTGGTCGCCAGGCGAACTGATCAACGCGCGTGCGCATGACTTCATCGTGCCGGCGCAACACGGCGAACATGTCGCCACCCTGCGTCAGTGGCACGCCAGCACCGCCGAATCGATCGACTTCAATGCGTTTTGCCGCGGCGACTACGCCGCGGCGGCGCAGCAGAGGATCGCCGCCGACGCCCTGAACTGGGTGTTGTATCCGGATGACAGCACCGACGCCGGCCGCGAGTTGCGACTGAAACAGGAATTCCTGCTGGTTTCCGCCTCGCTGCAGGACTTGATCGCGCGGCATCTGCGCGAGGGCGGTCTGATCGAGCATCTGGGACGCCGCAACGCGATCCACCTGAACGATACGCACCCTGCGCTGGCGCCGGCGGAGCTGCTGCGCCTGCTGGTGGACGAACATGGCCTGGATCGCCTCAGCGCCTGGCGCATCACCCGCCAGGCACTGTCCTACACCAATCACACCTTGCTGCCGGAAGCGCTGGAAACCTGGCCGGTGGAGATGCTCAGCCGCCTGTTGCCGCGCCACATGGAGATCATCTTCGAAATCAACGAGCGCCTGCTGGCCGACGTGCGCACGCGTTTCCCCGGCGATGACGCGCTGGTGCAGCGGGTGTCGGTGATCGAAGAGGCGCATGGCCGTCGCGTGAGCATGGCGGGTCTGGCGATCGTCGCCTCGCACAAGGTCAACGGCGTCGCCGCGCTGCATACCCGGCTGATGCAGGACACCATATTCGCCGACTACGCGCGGCTGTATCCGCAGCGATTCTTCAACGTCACCAACGGCGTCACGCCGCGGCGTTGGTTGCAGCAAGCCAATCCCGACCTCTCGGCTTTGCTCGATCGGCACATCGGTCGCGGGTGGCGTCGCGATCTCGATCAACTCGCGCAATTGCGCGGCAGCGCCGGCGATACCTCGTTGCAGACCGAATTCATGGCGGTCAAACAAGCCAACAAGGAGCGACTGGCCGGGCTGATCCGCCGCGAACTCGGCCTGATCGTCGATCCGAGCAGCCTGTTCGACGTGCAGATCAAGCGCATCCACGAGTACAAGCGACAACTGCTGAATCTGCTGCACGTGGTCGGCCGCTATCAGGCGATGCTGGCCAGGCCCGAGGGCGAATCCGGGCGTGGCTGGACGGCGAGGACCGTGATCCTCGCTGGCAAGGCGGCATCGAGCTACCGCACAGCCAAGCTGATCGTGCAACTGGCGCACGACATCGCCCGCGTCATCAACAGCGATGCGCGTGTCGCCGACCGGCTGAGACTGGTTTTCGTGCCCAACTACGGCGTCAGTCTGGCCGAGATCATCATCCCTGCGGCGGACCTCTCGCAACAGATATCGACTGCCGGCACCGAAGCCTCGGGCACCGGCAACATGAAACTGGCGCTCAACGGCGCGCTCACCATCGGCACCTGGGACGGCGCCAACATCGAAATGGCGCAGTCGATCGGCGTCGACGATGTATTCATTTTCGGCCGCCGCGTCGAGGACATCGCCGGCCTGCGCGCAACCGGCTACGACCCGAGTTTGTACGTCGAGCAGGACTTCGCGCTGCGCCAGGTGCTGGACGCCATCGCCGACGGTGCCTTTTCTCCGGGCGAGCCCGGACGCTATCGCGATCTGATCAACGGCCTGCTGCATCGCGACCGATACTTCCTGCTCGCCGATTACAGCGACTACGTCGCCACCCAGGCGCGCGTCGATGCGTTGTTCGAGACACCCCATCAGTGGGCAGCGAAAGCGCTGCGCAACATCGCCGGCATGGGCAGCTTCTCGGTGGACCGCAGCGTGCGCGAGTACTGGGAACAGGTGTGGTCGCCCGCGGCACTGGCCGCCAGCCATCTGGACGGTCGCGGTCATGCTTGATCAATCCACGATTGAAGCGCTGCTGGCGGCGCGCCACCCCGATCCCTTCGCGGTGCTCGGTCTGCACCACGACGCGGCCGGCGCAATCTGGCTGCGTGCGCTGCTGCCCGGCGCCGATCGCGTCGACGTGCTCGACGCGATCAGCGGCAAGCGCCTGGTTTCGCTCGGGCTGCGGCATCAGGACGGCCTTTTCGAGGCGCGCATTCCGCTGCGGCGAAAACGTTTCGACTACCGCCTGGAGGTGCGCTGGCATGACGGCAGCTGCGGCGTCTACGCCGATGCCTACTCCTACGGTCTGCTGGTCAGCGACGAAGAACTGCTGGCCTTCCATGAGGGGCGCCACGGTCGCCCGTACGCGCTGCTCGGGGCGCATCCGCTGTGCATGGGCGAGGATGCGCACGTCGGTGGACGCATTGCGCCATCGCGATCGGCGACCGCAAACGGTCGCGCTTACAGCGGCGCCGTAGAGGGCACCCGCTTTGCCGTGTGGGCGCCCAACGCGCGCCGGGTCAGCGTCGTTGGCAGCTTCAACGGCTGGGACGGCCGACGCCACCCGATGCGCCTGCGCCACCCGTCTGGCGTCTGGGAGATCTTCATCCCGCACGTCGCCAGAGGCGATCACTACCGTTTCGAGATTGTCGACAGTCATGGCCTGCTGCTGCCACTGAAGTCCGATCCCTACGGCTTTGCCGCACAACTGCGTCCGGAAACGGCCAGCCGTGTCGTCGGCCTGCCGCCGGAAAGGCCGCTTCCAGCCGGGCGCGCCGCCGCCAACGAACGCCACGCGCCGATCTCGATCTATGAGGTGCATGCCGCGTCGTGGCGGCATGCCGCCAGCAGCGGTTTCCCCGATTGGCGCGAACTGGCGGCGCTACTGCCGGCCTATGCCGCCAGCCTGGGCTTCACCCACATCGAGCTGCTGCCGGTCAGCGAGCATCCTTTCGATGGATCCTGGGGTTATCAGCCGGTGGGCCTGTATGCGCCCACCGCACGCCATGGAGATCCGGAGGGCTTCGCCGCATTCGTCGACGCCTGTCATGCTCACGGCCTCGGCCTGTTGCTCGACTGGGTGCCGGCGCATTTCCCGTCCGATCCCCATGGCCTGGCCAGCTTCGACGGAACCGCGCTCTACGAGTACGCCAATCCGAAGGAAGGCTTCCATCGCGACTGGAACACGCTGATCTACAACTTTAGCCGCACCGAAGTGCGCAGTTTCCTGATCGGCAGCGCGCGATTCTGGCTTGAGCGCTACGCGGTCGACGGTCTGCGCGTCGATGCAGTCGCCTCGATGCTCTATCGCGACTACTCGCGCAACGCCGGCGAGTGGCTGCCGAACGCTTTCGGCGGACACGAGAACCTGGAGGCGATCTCGCTGTTCCGCTCGCTGCACGAACACCTGGGACTGGAGTGTCCGGGCACGTTCACCGTAGCCGAGGAGTCCACCTCATTCCCGCGCGTCTCCGCGCCGACCTACGCCGGAGGCCTCGGTTTCCACTACAAATGGAACATGGGCTGGATGAACGACACGCTGCGTTACGTCAGCGAGGATCCGATCCATCGGCGCTGGCATCACGACCGCATGAGCTTCGGTCTGGTTTACGCGTTCAGCGAGAACTTCGTGCTGCCGATCTCGCACGACGAAGTGGTGCACGGAAAAGGCTCGATGCTCGGCAAGATGCCCGGCGACGACTGGCAGCGATTCGCCAATCTGCGCGCCTATTACGGCTTCATGTGGGGGCACCCCGGCAAGAAGCTACTGTTCATGGGCCAGGAATTTGCCCAGCCGACCGAGTGGAATCATGAGCAGGCACTGCCCTGGCAGCTGCTCGACGATCCCCGCCACGCCGGAGTGCAGCGCCTGATCGGCGATCTGAACCAGCTCTATCGCGACCATCCGGCTCTGCATCGACTCGATTGCGAGAGCAGCGGCTTCAAGTGGCTGGTCGGCGACGATCGCGCCAACTCGGTTTACGCCTGGGCGCGCCACGATGGCAACGGCGGCACGGTCATCGTCGTCTGCAATTTCACCCCGGTATTGCACCCGCACTATACGTTGCCGATGCCGGCCGGCATGCGCCGTTGGCGCGAGGCGCTGAACAGCGACTCGTCGCGCTACGGCGGCAGCAACCACGGCAATGCCGGCCATGTACTGAAGGCCGATGCCCAGGGCCGCATGCATCTGGTTCTGCCGCCGCTGTCGACCCTGTTCCTGGTGCCGGCATGAGCACGCGACTGCCGCAAGCGCTGCTGCCCGGCCGACCCGCGCCTTTCGGCGCAAGCGTGGTCGACGACGGCATCAATTTCGCGGTGTGGTCGGATCACGCCGTGCGCATCGAACTGTGCGTGTTCGACGGCGATGGCGCGCGCGAAGTACGCCGTTATGACCTCGAAGGTCCGGAAGACGGCGTTTTTTGCGGATTGCTGCCGGGCTTCGGCGCCGGGTTGGTTTACGCTTTCCGGGCGCATGGGCCGTATGCGCCGGATCGCGGCCATCGCTTCAATCCGAACAAGCTGCTGCTCGATCCCTATGCCCGGCAGATCGTCGGCAAGTTTCGCCTGGAAGACGTCCACCACGGTTATGAACTCGGCCATCCGGCTGGGGCGCGCTCCTTCGATGGTCGCGACAACGCGTTGACGGCGCTGAAGGCGCGGGTGCAGGCGCCATTGGCGCGCATCGACTGGCAACGACCGCATCGACGCACCACCGACGTGGTCCTGTACGAGGTGCACGTCAAGGGTTTTTCCATGCAGTTGCCGGGCCTGCCCGACGAACTGCGCGGCAGTTACGCCGCACTCGCCCACCCGCTTGCGATTGCCCATTTCCAGCGCCTCGGCGTGACCACGCTGTCGCTGCTGCCCGTGCAGCAACGCATCAGCGAAGCCGGTCTGGCGCGCGTGGGTCTGAGCAATTACTGGGGTTACAACACGATCGGGTTCTTTTGTGCGGATCCGCGGTTGGCAGCGGCGTGCAAGAGCGGGGCAGGGGACAGGGGGCAGGGGGAATGGCGCAGCGCACCAGCGGGCAGCGTCGTGGACCGCCAAGACCACGACCACGACACGGCTCAGGCGAGCGACTCAGCCGGTCCCCTGCCCCCTGCCCCTTGCCCCGCTTCTGACACGCCCGCCGAAGAATTCCGCCAAATGGTCCACGCCCTGCACGCCGCCAACATCGAGGTCGTGCTCGACGTGGTCTACAACCACAGCGCCGAGGGCAGCGAACTCGGTCCGACCATCAGCTTCCGCGGCCTCGACAACGCCAGTTGGTATCGCGCGCTGCACGGCGATCCCGGTCGCTGCGAGAACTACAGCGGCTGCGGCAACACCTTCAATATTGCCCATCCGCGGGTGACCCAGTTCGTGCTCGACTCGTTGCGCTTCTGGGTCACGGAGATGGGCGTCGATGGTTTCCGTTTCGACCTGGCCACGGTGCTCGGGCGCACCGCGCATGGCTTCGAGCCGGACGCAGCGTTTTTCGTCGCGCTGCGCCAGGACCCGGTGCTGGCGCAGACGCGTCTGATTTCCGAGCCCTGGGACCTGGGCCCCAACGGCTATCAACTCGGGCGTTTCCCCGGTCGCTTCCTCGACTGGAACGACCGTTTCCGTGACGCCGTGCGTGGCTACTGGCTGCAGCGCGGGATCACCCGCGGCGAATTCGCGCGGCGCTTCTGCGGCTCCAGCGACCTGTTCCACCACGGACAGCGCATGCCGACGGCGAGCGTCAATTTCATCAGCGCACACGACGGCTTCACGCTGGCCGACATGGTCAGTTTTGCGCACAAGCACAATCATGCCAATGGCGAGGACAACCGGGACGGCAACGGCAATGAGCCGAGCGACAACTTCGGCGTCGAAGGCGCCACCGAAGATGGCGCCATCCTGATCGTGCGCCGCCGCGTGCGCCATGCGCTGCTGGCCACGCTGCTGCTGGCGCAGGGTACGCCGATGCTGCTTGCCGGCGACGAGTCGGGCAACAGCCAGCAGGGCAACAACAACGCTTACTGCCAGGACAACCCGATCGGCTGGCTCGATTGGGGCCAGGGTCACGACGACAGCGTCGAGTTGGTACGCGCACTGCTGCGCCTGCGCGCCGCCGAACCGCTGCTGCACTGTGGCGAATGGTTCGGCGGTGCCCACGACGACGCCGAAGTGCGCGTGCTCTGGCGTACCCCGAGCGGTCGCGAAATGCAGGTGCACGACTGGCACGATCATCAGCAGCGCGCCTTCGGCTGCGAGCTGATCGAGGCGCACGCCGTCGCCTCGCGCCTGCGCCTGCTGTTCAATCCCGAAGCGGCGCCAGTGATGTACGCGCTCGGATCCGCGGATTGGTCCCTGCACCTGGACAGCAGCGGCGAACAGATCGCAATCGGCGCCGAGCCCAGAGCAATTTCCGAGCACCAGATCCTCGCTCCAGCGCGCAGCTTGCTGGTGCTGATACGCCCATCCAGTCACGAGACCCATCCATGATCGACCTTCACCAGCGCAGGGCTGGCGTCCTGCTGCACCTCACTTCGCTGCCTGGTCCCTTTGGTGTGGGCGATTTCGGACCGGGCGCGTATCAGTTCGTCGATTGGCTGGTCTCGGCCGGGCAACGCCTGTGGCAGTGGTTGCCGATCAATCCGATCGGCCCCGGCGATTCGCCCTACCAGAGCGTCAGCGCCTTCGCCGGCAGCCCGTTGATGGTGGCGCTGGAGCCGTTGATCGCCGCCGGTTGGTTGCCGATGCCCACGTTGCCCGAGGGCGGCTTCGACCACAGCCGTGTGGATTTCGCGAAAGTGATGCCGTGGCGCCTGGCGCAGTTGCGCATCGCGGCGAACGGTTTCTTCGCCGGAGCCAGCGCCGCCGAGCATTCGAGCTTCGCCGACTGGTGCGCCGAACAATCGGGATGGCTCGACGATTACGCCCTGTTCATGGCGCTGGAGCGAGCGCACGACGGCGCCGCCTGGTGGTTCTGGCGTTCCGATGTGCGCGATCGCCTGCCCGCCGCGCTGGACGCCGCGCGCGCCGAGTGCGCCGACGAAATCCGCTTCTGGAAGTTCGTGCAGTGGTGTTTCGATCACCAGGCTTCGGCGCTGAAAGCGTATGCCAATCGACACGATGTTGCCCTGATGGGGGATCTGCCGATCTTCATCGCGCACCACAGCGCCGACTGCTGGGCGCGTCCGGACCTCTATTTCCTCGACGATCAGTTCCAGCCCACCGTGGTCGCCGGGTGTCCACCGGATGCGATGGCGCCGACCGGCCAGCGCTGGGGCAATCCGCTGTACCGCTGGGAGCGCATGGCCGCCGAGAACTACGCCTGGTGGACGGCGCGCCTGCGCCGGGCGCTGCACCAGGCCGATGTGTTCCGCATCGATCATTTCCGCGGTTTTGCCGGCTACTACGAGATCCCGGCCAGTTGCATGACGGCCGAGGAAGGCGAGTGGATCGTTGGTCCCGGCAAGGCCTTGTTCGACGCCATCAGCGCAGAACTCGGCGAACTGCCGATCATCGCCGAGGACCTCGGCCTGATCACCCCCGATGTGATCGAACTGCGCGACGGCTGCGGCTTTCCCGGCATGAAGATCCTGCAATTCGGCTTCGATGGCGATGCGGAGAACGAGTTTCTGCCGCACAACTACACCCGCCACTGCGTCGCCTACACCGGCACGCACGACAACGACACCATCCGCGGCTGGTGGCACAAAGCCAGCGCTCACGAACGCGCCTACGCCGCGAGTTATCTTGCCCCCGGCGACAGCGAAGTGCACTGGGTGATGATCCGAACCTGCTGGAACTCGGTAGCCAACATCGCGGTCGCCCCATTCCAGGACGTCCTCGGCCTCGACAGCAGCCACCGCATGAACGTTCCCGGCACGGTCGGTCCGCACAACTGGAGCTGGCGCTTCCGCTGGGACATGGTCGGCCACGAACCCGCACGCGTGCTCAAGTCGATCACCATCATGAGCGGACGCGGGCCGGAAAAGGCCCTGACGGCGATGGCGGCGTAACGCGTCCAGCGCCTCGGGGCCCCGCGCGGGCGACCTTCGGCAATGCGATCTCCTTTGGCGCGCGGGTTCCTCCCTACGTGACCTGACCCTGGGCGCGGTCGACGGCTCGGTACGTTCGAGCCAGCTCGCGCAAGGCGGATTGCGGGTGGAACCCACACACGCCCCACCGTGCTGGCGGACGCAACCTCACCGGTGCGCAGGTTGACGTGAGTCATGAACCGGGATGCCTGTCCGCGGGATGATGACGCTGGTTCCGGCGATCCGGTGTATCGCGACGTCGATCGGGCAAGGCTGGGGAGGCGTCGGGCAAGGATCCGTTCCGGGGATCATGGCGGGTGCTTGCTGGCCGATCGGACTCGGGCCATGAGCGTTGGGTCGCACTGACAAGGATCCACCAACGATGCCGCAGATCGAAACTGAGCAGGCGAGCTCTTCATCGTCGGAGTCCCTGCAGAGGGTGATCGCTGCCTATGCCGCATCGCCGTTTGCCCTGGTTCAGATCCTGCGCGAGGCGCAGTTGCTGCGCGGATGGCTGCCGCGCGAAGTTCTCGCAGAGATTGCCCGCGCACTGGGTCTGACGTCGGCGCATGTCCAGGGTGTCGCCGGCTTCTACCGCTTCTTCCACACCCGGCCGGTCGGCGCCTACCGGCTGCTGTTCAGCAACAACATCACCGACCGCATGCTCGGCAATGAGGCCTTGATGCGTGATCTGTGCCGGCGACTCGGGATCACGCGCGGAAAAGTCCGGGCGGATGGCCGCGTCAGTGTGACCACCGCGTCGTGTACCGGAATGTGCGATCAGGGCCCTGCTTTGCTGGTCAATCACCAGTACATCGTGACGCGCCTCAATCCGGGACGCATTGAACACATCGCGGCGCTGATCGAAGCGCAGGTTCCGCCGTCGCAGTGGCCGCCGGAGTGGTCGCGCGTCGACGACCAGATCCGCCTGACCGATGTCAAACTGGGCACCCAGCCGTCACCCGGAGAGGCATTGGCCGCCGCGATCGCTCGCGGGCGGCAGGGTATGCTGGACGACCTCAAGCGCTCGAAACTGCGCGGTCGCGGTGGCGCCGGTTACGCCACGGCCACCAAATGGCAACTCTGCCGCGATTCCCCGGGCGACGCGCACTATGTGGTCTGCAACGCCGATGAAGGCGAGCCTGGGACCTTCAAGGATCGCGTGCTGTTGACCAGTTATGCCGATGGCGTGATCGAGGGCATGACGATTGGCGCCTGGGTGGTCGGCGCGCGCCACGGATTGATTTACCTGCGCGGCGAATATCGCTACCTGCTGGAGCACCTGCAGCGCGTGTTGCAGCGTCGCCGCGAGCACAAACTGCTCGGCGCGGCGATCCACGGACAAGCCGATTTCGATTTCGACATCGAGATCCATATCGGTGCCGGCTCCTACGTCTGCGGCGAAGAATCGGCGTTGATCGAGTCCCTGGAAGGCAAGCGTGGCACGCCGCGCATACGCCCGCCGTTTCCGGTGCAACGGGGTTACCTGGGGCAGCCGACCACCGTCAACAACGTCGAGACTTTCAGCGCGGTGACCCATATCGCGATGCACGGCGGCGAGTGGTGGTCGAAGATCGGAACACCGCAGTCGACCGGCACCAAGATTCACTCGATCTCTGGCGACTGCGAGCGCCCCGGCATCTACGAATATCCCTTTGGAACGCGTATCGGGCGCATCCTCGAGGACTGCGGTGCGCGCGATACGCAGGCGGTGCAGGTCGGTGGCCCTTCCGGCGTGTGCCTTTCTGCCTTCGAATTCAACCGCCGCGTGGGTTTCGAGGACGTTCCCACCGCCGGGGCCTTCATGGTGTTCGACCGTTCGCGCGACATGTTCACTGTCGCGCGCAATTTCGCGCACTTTTTCGCGCATGAGAGTTGCGGCTTTTGCACGCCGTGTCGGGTGGGCACCAAACTGGTCGTCAGACGCATGGAGAAGCTGCAGCGCGGCGACGGCTCCGCCGCCGACGTGCAGGTGCTGTTCGAACTCGACAAGCTGATGCACGGCACCACCCATTGCGGCCTTGGCGCAGCCGCCTGCAACCCGTTGCGCGATACCATCAGCAAGTTTCGTCCGGCCTATGAGCGACACTTGAAGTCGCTGCATTTTGTCCCCGGATTCGACCTCGATGCCGAGTTGTCGCAAGCGCGACTGGTCACCGGGCGCGACGACAGCGGGGCGCATCTGGAGAACATGGAATGAGCGTTCAGCGATTCGATGCCCTGTCTCCGGGCACCTTCGAACTCGATGGGCAGGAAGTGCAGTTCGCGCCCGGCGACAGCATTCTGCAAGCGGCGACCAGGGCGGGTCGCTACATTCCGCACTTGTGCTGGAAACCCGAGTTTCCGCCGCATGGCTCATGCCGGTTGTGCACGGTCAAGGTCAATGGTCGAACTGGCGCCGCCTGCACGCTGATGGCGAGTGCCGGGCAGGAGGTCGAGAGCAATACCGAAGAACTCAACGCTCAGCGCAAAACGCTGCTGCAGTTGCTGTTCGTTGAAGGCAACCATTTTTGCCCGTCATGCGAAAAGAGCGGCGATTGCCTGTTGCAGGCCACCGCGTATGAGGTCGGCATGGAAGGGCCGCATTTCGAAGAGTTCTACCCCAGCCGTCCAGTCGACGCCAGCCATCCGGATGTTCTGCTCGATTTGAATCGCTGCATCTTGTGCAGTCTGTGCGTGCGCGCCAGCGCCTTGGTGGACGGCAAGGACGTGTTCGCGATCGATGGTTACGGCATTCACAGCCACCTGATTGTCAACAGCGCGAGTGGGCTGCTCGGCGACAGCGCGTTGCTGGCAAGCGATCTGGCAGCCAACGTTTGTCCGGTGGGCGCGATCCTGCCGAAACGACAGGGGTTTGCGATCCCGATCGGACAACGCCGTTTTGACCTCAAACCGGTGTCGCAAACGCTTGAAGAGGATGCCAGGTGACGATCGCATTCGATGCCATGCCGCCGCTGCATGCCCCGCGAAAACTGAAGATGGCGACGGTGTCCCTGGCCGGCTGCTTCGGTTGTCACATGTCCTTTCTGGACATCGACGAGCGCTTGCTGAAATTGCTCGACCGGGTCGAATTCGACCGTTCGCCGTTGACCGACATCAAGTCGATCAGTCGCTGCGATATCGGGTTCGTCGAAGGCGGGCTGTGCAATGCGGAAAACGTCCAGGTGCTGCGCGAGTTCCGGGCCAATTGCAAGACGCTGGTGGCGGTGGGTGCTTGCGCCACCAATGGCGGCTTGCCGGCGCAACGCAATCAACTCGACATTGGCCGGATCCTGCGCGACGTCTATTGCACGCAAACCAGCAGCGGCGCCAATCAGATACCCAACGACCCCGAGTTGCCGTTGCCGCTCAACCAGGTGCATCCGATTCACGAAGTGGTGCACGTCGACTATTTCCTGCCAGGATGCCCGCCGTCGGCGGATGCGATCTGGACCTTCTTCAACGATCTGATTGCGGGCCGCACGCCGCATCTGGGGCACGGGCTGATGCGCTATGACTGACTTTGCACTGGAGACGGCCGCCAATCCGGCCGGCCTGCGCCGGGTGGCCATCGACCCGGTCAGCCGCGTCGAGGGCCACGGCAAGGTGACTTTGCTGCTGGATGAAACCCATCACGTGAAGCAGGCGCGCCTGCATATCGTCGAATTCAGAGGTTTCGAGAAGTTCATCGAGGGCCGGCCCTATTGGGAGGTGCCGGTGATGGTGCAGCGCTTGTGCGGCATTTGCCCGGTGTCGCACCTGCTGGCGGCGACCAAGGCTTTCGATCGTGTGATCGGTGCAGTGCCGGTACCGGCCAGCGCCGATGCGGTGCGCCGACTGATGCACTATGGCCAGATGCTGCAGTCGCATGCGCTGCATTTTTTCCACCTGTCCTCGCCCGACCTGCTGTTCGGCTTCGACTCCGACCTCGCCCAGCGCAACATCGTCGGCGTGGCGCAGGCGCATCCGGAGATTGCGCGCAAAGGCATCCTGCTGCGCAAATTCGGTCAGGAAGTGATTCGCATCACCTCCAGCAAGCGGGTGCACGGCACCGGCGCGATTCCGGGCGGAGTCAACAAACTGCTGACCGCCGACGAACGCGACTGCCTGAAACGCGAGCTGCCGCAAATGCTTGCCTGGGCACGCGACTCGGTGGAAATTGCCAAGCAGTTGCATGCGCAGAACCCGGCGCTTTACAACCGATTCGGCAGTTTCCGTTCCAACCTGCTGTCCTTGGTGCGCCCGGATGGCGCGATGGATTTTTTCGATGGCGTGCTGCGGGTCCGCGATGCCGACGGCCGCATTCTGTTCGACGGCGTCAGCGACCAGTGCTACCGGGACTTGATCGAAGAAGAAGTGCGCTCGTGGAGCTACATGAAGTTCCCGCACTTGCGCAGTCTCGGGCGCGAGCAGGGCTGGTATCGAGTCGGTCCGCTGGCACGGATGCAGAATTGCGACTTCATTCCGACGCCACTCGCCGAAGCCGAGCGCCAGGTTTTCGTCGCCTGGGGGCAGGGTGGGCTGGTGCATGCCACCTTGGCCTACCACTGGGCACGCATGATCGAGATGCTGCACGCGGTCGAGGTGATCGCCGAGTTGCTGGACAACCCGGTGTTGCTGTCCGGCGACCTGACCCACACCGGCGAGCGCCAACGCCAGCGCAGCGGCGTGGGCATCATCGAGGCGCCACGCGGCACATTGATCCACGATTACGATGTCGGCGACGACGATCTGGTCACCCGCTGCAACCTGATCGTTTCCACCACGCACAACAACCAGGCGATGAACGAAGCCGTGCGCTCGGTGGCGCGCGACTACCTGGATGGACTTGAGTTGACTGAAGGGCTGCTCAATCACATCGAGGTGGCGATCCGTGCCTACGACCCCTGCCTCTCCTGCGCCACCCATGCGCTCGGGCAAATGCCGCTCGACATTTCCTTGATCGGGCCCGACGGATTGCTGGTCGATCGAGTGCTCAAGTCGCGCGGTGTGTTCGTCCATGACCCGGGCGGTGTGGCAGGGCAGGGCGCGTGAACACGACAGCAGTGCCGCCCCTGCTGGTGTTCGGCTGGGGCAATCTCAGTCGCGGCGACGACGCGCTGGGACCACTCTGTATTGAGCAGTTGCGAATGACCTGCGCGCTGGATGCATGCGTGGAGTTCCTCGACGACTACCAGTTGCAGGTCGAGCACGCGCTCGATCTGGTCGGGCGCACGCGCGTGCTGTTCGTCGACGCCAGCCTGAATTGCGCAGGGCCGTTCGAGGTCAGCCCATTGCAGCCAGCGCATGACGCCAGTTTCACCACCCATGCAGTGTCGCCACAGGCGTTGATGCAGGTTTATGTCGACCTGCATGGCGCGTTGCCGCCAGCATGCACGCTGCTGGCAATTCGCGGCGAGCAGTTCGAACTGGGCGAGCCGCTCAGTCCCGCAGCGCTTGCCCATCTGGAGGCGGCCACGCAATGGGCACGGAGCTGGTTGCAGCAGTCGTCGTAAGGTCCCGGTCGCCGCTGAAGGTTGTTCGCGCATCGGACTGAGCGGCATCTCGCGGACTGTTTTTTGTCCGCAAAGGACGCGAAGGACGCAAAGAGAGCCAGAAAGTCGGTTGCGGAGCCAACCGGGTACCGGGTGAACTTGGCGCCGACCATCTGTTGACTTCGCTTTCCTTTGCGACCTTTGCGACCTTTGGGTCCTTTGCGGATAAATATATCCTTTCAGACACTTAGGAAACCTCTGAACAAGTCCCGTTCACCCTTCGACAGGCTCAGGGCGAACGGCCAAGTACCTGATTCTGTTCGTGGTGAGCCTGTCGAACCATGAACGGAATCAAGGCTCAGCGACTTGGTCAGAGGTTCCTTAGGGAACCTCGGAACAAGTCAGAAACTCGTCATTGCGAGCGCAGCGAAGCAATCCAGGCTATTGGTCATGAAAGCCTTTCTGGATTGCCGCGTCGCTGCCTCCTCGCAATGACGACTTATTCAGAGGTTCCTTGGGATGGTAACGGGGAGAGTCAGGCCACTACTCGCGATTGATCGCACTGACGGTCGGCAGCTTCCAGATTTCGCGGTTGTAGTCGCTGATCGTCCGGTCGGTCGAAAACTTGCCACTGGCGCTGGTATTGAGGATGGCTGAAGTCGCCCAACTGTCGGCGTTCTGGTACAGCGCCGCTGCACGTTGCTGCGCTTCCACGTAATCGGCGAAATCGGCGCATACCATCCAGTAATCGCCGTCGTCGGTCAGGCTGCGCAAGATGTCGTCGAAAATGCCGGGCTCGCACGGGTTGAAATGACCGCTGCGGATCAGATTGATCACTCTGGCGAGGTGTTCGTCAGCGTTGATGACTGACCACGGGTTGTAGTCGGGACGCAGTGCGGCAACCTCGCGGGTGGTTTTCCCGAACAGGATGAAATGCTCTGCGCCGACTTCTTCGCGTATCTCGATGTTCGCGCCATCCAGAGTACCGATGGTGAGTGCGCCGTTCATCATGAACTTCATGTTGCCGGTGCCCGAAGCCTCCTTGCCGGCGGTGGATATCTGCTCGCTCAGATCGGCGGCAGGACAAATCACCTCCATCAGCGACACGCTGTAGTTGGGTACGAAAGCGACCTTCAGCCAATCGCCGATCTCCGGGTCCTGATTGACGACATCGGCAATCGCGTTGATGAACTTGATGGTCAGCTTGGCCATCGCGTAACCCGGCGCCGCCTTGCCGCCGAACAGCACGCAGCGTTTTACCAAACCGGCGGTGTCGCCGCGCTTGATGCGGGCGTACAGGTGGATGACATGCAGCGCGTTGAGCAATTGGCGCTTGTATTCGTGGATGCGTTTGACCTGAACGTCGAACATCGCGTCCAGCGGAAATTCAACCCCGCATACACGTTTGATCAACGCAGCGAGGTCCTTCTTGTTGTCCGCCTTGATGGCCTGCCAGCGCGCCCGGAACGCATCGTCCTGTGCCAGCGGTGCGAGTTTGTGCAACTGCTCCAGGTCGGTGATCCAGCCGGCGCCGATGGTTTCGCTGATCAAGGCAGCGAGACGCGGATTGGCCAGCGCCAACCAGCGTCGCTGGGTGACACCGTTGGTCTTGTTGTTGAATTTCTGCGGGGTAAATTCGTGAAAATCGCGTAGCAAACCCTCGGCCAACAACCGGCTGTGCAGCGCTGCGACACCATTCACCGAAAAACTGCCGACAATGGCCAGCCACGCCATGCGCACCATCGGGGTCGGGCCGTCTTCGATGATGCTCATCCGCGCCTGCCGCTGGGTGTCGCCGGGCCAGCGATTGGAGACCTGCCGCAAGAATCGCGCATTGATCTCGAAAATGATCTCCAGATGACGCGGCAACAGCGTTCGGAACAGGGCGACCGGCCAACGTTCCAGTGCCTCGGGCAGCAGCGTGTGGTTGGTGTAGGCCATGCTGCGGGTGGTGATGCTCCAGGCCGTGTCCCAGCCGAGGCCGTGCTCGTCCATCAGCAGGCGCATCAATTCCGGAATGGCGATGGTCGGATGGGTATCGTTGAGTTGGCACACATTCTGCTCGGCGAACTGGCTGAAATCCTCGCCGCGAACGCGCTTCCAGCGCCGCAAGATGTCCTGCAGGCTCGCCGAGGCGAGGAAAAACTGCTGCTTCAGACGCAATTCCTTGCCGTGCGCGCTCTTGTCGTTGGGATAAAGCACCTGCGAGATGCGTTCGGCATCGCTCTGCGCCGAGACCGCTGCGGCGTAGTCGCCGGCGTTGAATTCGGCCAGATTGAACTGTTCCAGCGATGAAGCGCGCCACAGGCGCAGAGTGTTGACCGTGCCATTCTGGTATCCGGCAATCGGGAAATCGTGCGGGATGGCCAGGACGTCGTTGGTGTTGGTCCAACGCCAGCGCGCGCGTCCACGCTCGTCGAGGTAGGTCTCGCTGTGGCCGCCAAACTTGATTCGCATCGTGTACTCGTGGCGCACGATCTCCCACGGAAAATCGTGCGCCAGCCAATGGTCGGGATCCTCGATCTGATAACCCTGAACGATGCGTTGCAGAAACATGCCGTAGTCATAGCGGATGCCATAACCAATCACCGGCAGTTGCAGGGTGGCGCAACTGTCGAGAAAACAGGCGGCCAAACGCCCCAGGCCGCCGTTGCCGAGGCCTGCGTCGTGCTCTTCCCCGGCGATATCTTCGAGCCGCAGGCCAAGTTGTCGCAGCGCGCGACCGATCTCCTCGGTAATGCCCAGGTTCAGCAGCGTATTGCCGAGCGCCCGACCCATCAGATATTCGAGCGAGAGATAGTGGCCGCGTCGCGCGTCGCGCTGGAAGTAGGCGCCGCGCGTGGCCTCCCAGCGATCCATCAGGCGATCGCGCACGGCGAGCACGGTGGCCGTGTAGCGATAGCGGTTGCTGTCGTTGTAGCGATCGCGTCCCAGCGTGTAGGTCAGGTGCCGCTGGATATCGAGTTGCAGACTCTGTGCATCCATGCCCAAGGCGGGCAAGGGTGGCGCATTGGGGATGAGGCTGTTCACGCGGGGCTCCAGGGGGAATGGGAAAAAGGACAAAGGAAAAAGGAAAAAGGAAAAAGGGAAAGGGGAAAAGGGAAAAGGGAAAGGGGAAAAGCAACGCAGTGCAGGCGGATGCGCCGCGGGGCCTGAGCGCTGAGATCAAGCGTATTCGATTCGGATCGACTCGATGATGACCTGCATCGCCGCCTTGACCACTTCGACATCGTGGTGGCGAACGATGACGTGGCCATCGCCCTCATAGGTGTCGGCGCGTGGCGTGCCGATCCTCGGCAGCCTGGATTCGACGACCAGATGACCGACGCGCTGGTTTGCGGCTTCGATACCTGAAACACGAATCACGTGACCGTGGCCAATGCCGCGCAGGAAGGCGATGCCGACCCCGTACTTGCGCTCGAACGGGCCGTCGAAGGCCTCGTCGACCACGGCGCGCGCCCAGGCACGGTGGAAATCGGCGTCGTGCACGTAGTTGTTGCAGACCACGATCTGCGCGCCGGGCGGTCGCGCGGCGATTTCCCCGATCGCCAGCGAGCCATCGTCGCGGCGGAACCACTCCATGTGGGTGAAACCCGTATCCAGCCCGAGTGCCTTGACCGCGCGACTGCCCAGTTCGTGGACATCGGCATATTCCGCGCCCGAGATGTCGCGCGGCAGCACCACTACCCATTGAATCCATGGGTTTTCCATCACTTCCAGTGGTGTCGGGAAATAGCGCGACAGCGAGGCGAAGCGAACCTCGCCGCCGATGGTGATGGTTTCGAAGCTGAACTCGCGGCCGCGCAGGAATTCCTCGGCGATCGCCGGACGCGCCGGCGAGGCCTGGATGGCCTGCAGCGCCTGCTGCAACTGTTCACCGTTGCCGATCCGCCAGGTGGCTTTGCAGCCTTGACCCGCAGGTGGCTTGATGACGATCGGGAAACCCACGTCAGACACGAATTTCGCGGCATCGGCGGCCGAGGTGATCACCGCGTGCCGCGCGCACGGAAGTCCGTGACGGCGCAGTTCGTCCTTCATGCGGCCCTTGTCGCGAAACAGATCAGCCACCTCGGGCGAGGTTCCCGGGATGCCCAGCGCCTGGCGAACTTCGGCCAGTTGCACCTGCAGCGGCTCCAGGATGCCGAGCACCCGGTGAATCGGCCCGTGGCGCTGGCTCAGGCGGTGCGCTGCGGCGATCAGTTGCCGCGCATCCAGCGGATCCCTGACAATTTCGTAGTCGGCGTAGAGGCCGGCATCGGTGCCGCGCGGCGCCTGCGCAACCAGCCCGAGCATGCGTACATTGGATAATCCGGCGGCGGCGCGAACGAATCGATAGGTGGCCTCGAGCTGGAACGGTGCCGCGAAAATCAGGTTGCGCATGCCACTTTCCGACCCTTGGGCGATGCGTTACCGTACACCGTATGAAGGTCGTATTCCTAGCACCCAACTACCCTCCCGAGATGCAACAGTACACGCGCGGCCTCGCCGACGTCGGCGCGACGGTGTATGGCGTCGGCGATACGCCGGTGGCGCAGTTGCATCCTTCGGTCAGGCAGTACTTGAGCGACTATCTGCAGGTTCCGCGCATCCTCGACGAGGACGATGTGGTCGCCCGCGTGCATGCGTGGCTGCGCGGGCGCGAGGTCGACCGGGTACTGGCCAACTGGGAGGTGCTGGTGCTCACCGCGGCCCGATTGCGTGAGCGTTTCGGCCTGCCCGGCATGTCGCTCTACACGGTTCGCGGCTTTCGCGACAAACAACTGATGAAGGAAAGGGTGGCTGCCGCGGGATTGCGCGTGCCGCGCGCGCTGCGAGTGCGCACGGTGGCCGAGGCGAACGCGGCCGTCGAGGCCATCGGTTACCCGCTGATCCTGAAGCCGATCGATGGCGCGGGCAGCGCCGATACCTACCGACTGGACAGCGCCGATCAGTTGCCCGGGGTCCTCGCGGCCATGCGACACGTGGGCGAAGCCAGTTGCGAGGAGTTCATCGAAGGCGAGGAGTTCACCTTCGATACGGTCTGCATTGCCGGCAAGCCGGCGATCACCAACGTCTGCCAATACCTGCCGCCGCCATTGATTGCGCGCACTCAGGAGTGGATCAGCCCGGTGATCATCACCGTGCGCGATCTCGAACAGGCGAAACTGGCCAATGGCATCAAGCTCGGGCGTGGCGTGCTCGATGCCCTGGGCATGGGCGACGGTTTCACCCACATGGAGTGGTTCCGCAAGGTCGACGGCGAAGCGGTATTCGGCGAGATCGGCTGTCGCCCCGGCGGCGCGCATCTGGTGGATCAGATCAATTACACCTGCGATATCGACCTGTTTCGCGAATGGGCGCGGGTGTGCTGCTGGGGGACCTTCAGTGCGCCGATCGAACGCAAGTACAACGTCGCGATCATCTTCAAGCGTGCCCGCGGCCACGGGCGCATCCGTCGCATCGAGGGCTTGCAGAGTTTCCTTCGAGACTACGGCGAGTACGTCGTCGAACAGAAGCTGTTGCCTGTCGGTACCCCGCGCCGCAACTGGAAACAAACGCTGACGTCGGACGGGCACATCATGTTGCGCCATCCCGACTGGGAGCGCACCAGGGCGCTGGCGGAAATCGTCGCCAACGACATCACGATGCACGCCGAGCAGGACGGGTAGCTTCGCGGGCAACAGGTTTCCGGCGTTGGAACGGCCTCGTCCCTTCAATACTGCGCCTGCCGCTGGCCAGGACCGCCAGCCACCCGAATCCAATCCTGCATTGGATGCGCTGGTCGGCCACGACGTGGCGCAGTTGCCGGGGTCGATCAACCGGCGGCAGGCGCTTCCTTCGCGAGTTTCTTGCGCATGCGTTGCGTGCCCAGGGCCACCAATACGGCAATCACCGGGATCGATACCGCGGTGATCAGGTCGGTCGACATATGGTGCACTGCGACGCTGGCCTTGGCCAACTGGTGCACCAGTTGCGATCCGTAGTAGGTCAGCACGACCACGGACAGCCCTTCCACCGTTTGCTGCAGGCGCAACTGTATCTGGGCGCGCTGGTTCAGCTGGCCCAGCAGTTCCTGGTTCTGGCGCTCCAGTTCGATGTCGACGCGGGTGCGCAGCAGTTGACTGTTGCGCGCGACGCGCGCCGACAGTTCTTCCTGCCGCCGCCGGATTGCCTCGCAGGTGCGCATGCCCGGCTGCAAGCGGCGCTGCATGAACTCGGAAAAGGTCGGCAATCCGGCGATGCGCGACTCGCGCAACTCCTCGATGCGCTGCATGACCATGCGTTGATAGGCATCCGAGGCGCCAAACCGAAAGGTCGTGCGCGCCACCGAGTGCTCGACTTCGGCGGCCAGCGTCGACAGCGTGGCCAAAGCCTCGCGCTCATCCTGCGGCGAACTCGCCTGGCCGATCTGATCCATCAGGTCCGCCAGACGCTGTTCGCTGGTGTACAGCCAACGGCCGGTCTCCTTGGCGATCGGCAGGCCGAGCAGGGCCAGCATGCGATAAGTCTCGATCTCGACCAGACGCTGCACGGTGCGCCCTGTCTGGCGTTGCGTCATCGATTCGTTGAGCACCAGGAATCGCGAAAAGCCGTTGTTGATCTTGAAGTCGCTGAATACCCATGCGGCCTGGTCGGCCACTCGCGCAGCCACCATCGTGCGCCCGCTCGGGGTCAATCCGGCCAGTACCGAGTCCGGCTCGACCTCCTTCGTCGATCGCAACTCGACCTGAGTCGCCACCAGCATCTTGCCGGGGATCTCGCGCATCCAGTCCAGATGCACTGCGTCCAGAGCCGTCGCATCGGCATCGAGCACTTCGCCGATCGCCAAGGGTCGAAAAAAGGTGTAGCTGGAAAACTCCGTATGCCGCTCCCAGCGCATGCGGAAGGCGGCGGTTTCCAGCGTCAGGTGCGAATCGGAATTGTCGATGGCGGTGCAGACCAGCCCATTGCACAAGCGGGTCAGCGTCTCGCGCTCGTCGGCGTCTTCCTTGTCGCCGTGCTGGAACACCAGGTGCGATACCAACACGCCGCCCAGCAGCGGCACCGGTGGCCGGGCGTGGAATTCGATGTTCAGCGGCTGACGGAGCGGATGCTCGTCAAGTTTGGCCAGGACCAGGCGTGGATGCATGCTCGCGTGTCCTTTTGGGTGCTGCGTCGCAACAAAGTGTAGCGCGGGCGATTTGGGTCTGTGCTCAGACCGGCGATTGCCGATTGCCGCGTGGACTCCTGCCGAAACCGTCGACGCTGGCCGCGTTCGCGCACACGGTTGGTGGCAAGGGTTCGACCGCTTCCAGGTAGCGGACGCTCACCGGCTCGCCGCGTCCCCGGCATGGCTCGCGGTGCCGGGCGACGATGGTGGAGCCTGATGGCAACGGCGACCGCGGATCGGTGTTCGAATTGAGAGATACTCCCGGTCGGGCTCAAGCTTTGCAGGGCCCGTCGTTACGTTACGCCCAGGGGTCGACGCAAGACGGTGCCCACAGCAGCCGCCTACGGTTTTAAGCCTGAGGACCGCAAGCCTCCCATTTGCAGGAGCCATTCGATGTCGACCAAGCCAGAGCCGCAGCAAAATCATCTTCTGGCGGCCTTGTCGCCGGAAGTTCAGGGCCGCCTGTTTCCTTACCTCGAACTGGTGCCGCTGTCATTGCGGGCGATCATGTACGAATCCGGGCGCCCGATGCGACACGTCTACTTCCCGACCGACTCCATCGTCTCGCTGCAGTACGTGATGGAAAACGGCGCGTCCACGGCGATCCTCGTCGTGGGCAACGAGGGATTGCTGGGCATGTCGCTGCTGATGGGCAAGGAGACGGCGCCCAGCCGTTCGCTGGTGCAGAGCGCGGGCCACGCTTATCGGCTTCCCCGGCCGCGGGTCAAGGAGGAGTTCAACCGCCACGGTCAACTTCTGCTGCTGATGCTGCGCTATACGCAGGCGCTGATTACCCAGGTTTCCCAGACGGCCGTGTGCAACCGCCACCATTCCATCGATCAACAGCTTTGCCGCTGGCTGCTGCTCTCCATGGATCGGCTCTCGCACGGCAGGTTGACCATGACCCACGAGTTCATCGGCAACATGCTGGGGGTTCGTCGCGAGGGTGTCACCCAGGCGGCACTCAAGCTGCAGCAACTCGGCGTGCTCACCTACTCGCGTGGACTGATCAAGGTCATCGACCGCAACAGGCTCGAAGCGTTGAGCTGCGAGTGTTATCGGGTGGTCAAGAAGGAGACCGATCTCCTGCTGGACTACATACCGCAACGCCGCAAGTACATGGATAACGACGCCATTCCCGTCGTGAACCTGCCGCAAATGGCGGCAGGCGTCTCCGAATCCGTCGCCGCGCTGCGCTGACTGGCGGGCGCCGCCGGCGATTCTTCAAGGCACGTGGTCCGGAAGCCGCCATCCGCGCTGGCCAAATGATCAGGGCACTGCGGATTCGACCCGATCGCTGGCTTCCGGGTCGGCGTCGGAACCGAGCAGGCGCGCCGCGACGGCGACCAGCTCCGTTTCGGTGACCATGCCGAGCAACTGACCGTCGCGAACCACCGGCAGACAACCCAACTGGAAGCGACGCATCAGTGAGATGGCCTCGCTGGTCGGCGTGTCGGTGCTGACGGTGATCAGATCCTCGGACTTGATCATGATTTCGCCGACGGACGTCTTGCGCCGGTTGGGCGGGGTGGTCAGCAGCCGCAGGATCTCGCGATAGCTCACCAGTCCCAGCAAATGATGCTCGGGGTCCTCGACCGCAATGTACTTCAGGCGCTCCCAGATCATCAGATTCGGCAGGATCTCGACCGGATCCTCGGGTTGCACCGTGAACAGATCGGTGCGCATGAACTGTTCGACCTGTTTGCAGGCGTCGCCCTCGATGGCCGCCTCGTCGAGTTGCGCGCGCTCCCATTGGGCAACCGGACGCGCCGCCATCTGCCGTCGCAGCGTTGCGGCGACCAGAGCGTTCGAGCGTTCGAGCTTGGTGCCACGGTCGCGCAACGAGTTCCAGGATCGCGATTGCCAGGCCGCACCGGTCCGCGCGGTGCGGGCGCGTTCCTCCACAATCGCCAGATACTTGCGCGACAACGCGTCTTCGACGCCGGCACGGCGCAAGCCGGACTCGGCAATCGGCAGCAGCTGGTCCAGAATCAGTCGCTGCGCCGTGATGTGCTGGCCATCCAGCCATTCGAAATGAGCGCCGATGCCCTCGCGGGCGGCGGTATAGAAATTGGCGCCCGCCTGGTCGAATTCGATGCGCCGGGTGACATCTTCGTGACGCGCGCCCAACTCGTGCATCATGCCGAACCACAGCGCCGCGTTGGCCATCTCGTCGATGGTGCTCGGCCCCGACGGCATGATGCGGTTCTCGATGCGCAGGTGCGCCTTGCCGTCGGTGATGCCGAAACAGGCGCGATTCCAGCGGTAGACCGTGCCATTGTGCAGGCGCAGTGCCTTGAACTGCGGAATCTCGCCGCGGTCGAGCATCGCCATCGGATCCTCGTCCAGATTGGTCCCGACCAAGGTGCGGTAACGGGCGAAGTCTTCCTTGTAGATTTCGGCGACGGAAGACTTGACCCAGCGCGTGCCGAAGCTCACGCGCGCTTCGGTTTCGCGCATCAGGCGCTCGTGATTGCGCGTGTCCACCGAATAGCGAAACAGCGCCACGCGGGTTTCGGCCCACAGCCTGCGGCCAAACGCCAGCGGCGAATTGGCGGAAATCGCCATCAACGGGCCGGCCAGAACCTGGGCGATGTTGTACATCCGTGCGAACTCTTCCGGCCCAATCTGCAGGTGTACCTGAAAGCTGGAATTGCAGGCTTCGAGCATCACCGAGTCGTGCTCGATGAAGAGTTCGTCGAGACCCTTGATCGACATTCGGAACTTGCCGCCGCGCAGTTCGGTGATGACCTTGTTCATCGCCATGTAGCGCTGGCTCGGGACCATGCTGTCGAGGCCGAGGTCGGACTTGCGCATGGTCGGCAGGATCCCCATCAGCACCACATTCATGTCCAGTTCCTGGGCGACGCGGCGAGCGTTGTCGACCAGATCGTCCAGTTGCGCGTGCATCCGACCAAGGCCATCGCCGGTCATAAGTTGCGGATCGCAATTGGCTTCCAACTGAAACTGTCCGAGTTCAGTGGTGTAGTGCGAATCGGCGATGCGCTCCAGGATCGGCAGCACGCCCCTGGCCGGCCGCCATGAGCGGTCGACGATGAACATTTCCTGTTCGACGCCGATGCGGCGCACGCCGGATTCAAAAATCCCCTCCTCAAGCATGCGCTCCAACGCATTGATATCGTTCAGCAGTGCCGACATGAATTCGCGGTGTTTCGACGCATCACCGGCTTCCTGCAGCTCTTTATGCTTTCGGGTGGACATGATGGGTCAGCCTTTCTGCGTCCAGGAGGTGAGGACCTGAGGCAGCATCGCACGCCAGGTCTCCCAGTCGTGCGGCCAGTCCTTGCCCCAGGATTCGACGCGATTGGGCACACCCTGCTGGCCAAGGACCTTGGCCATCGCCCAGGATTCGCTGATCGCTTCGGCGCGTCCCTCGCCGGAGATCAGCAGAATGAAACGCTTGCGCAGAACGTCGATGTGCAAGCCCGACAGCGTTGGCACGAAGTGCAGCGGCGAGGACACCCAGAATTCGTCAGAGAACTCGCGGGCGTCGAAAAAGCGTCGCAGGTCGAAGGTGCCGCTCATCGCAATTGCGCGGGCGAACACATCCGGGAAACGGCAGACCACCGCCACCGAATGGAAGGCGCCGATCGAGGCGCCGGTCGCCCAGATCTCGACCTCTGGCGACTTGCAATCCAGGCGGATCGCCGGCACCACTTCGTGCCGCACATAGCGATGGAACTGATCCTGCACCCACATCTGGTGCCGCGCATCGCCCTCGCGAGCCAGCAGCGCCTGACCGGCGACGCTGTCGCATGAGTAGACCTTGATCGCGCCGGCATCGATCAACGGCCGCAGCGCCTTGATCAACCACATGCGCTCGACTTCTTCGGCGTCGCCGCCCGCCGTGGGAAACAGCAATATTGGTTGCCCGAAATGCCCCCAGCGGACCATGGCCACGTCGCGCCCGAGGCGTTCCGAGCGCCAGCGCGCGACGACTTTGTCATCGGTCTTGCTCATGCTTGTTTCCCCGCCGGGACATTGTTGGCGCGCCAATGCTGCACGCGGTTCCAGAACAACTCGGTAAACAGTTCGATTTCATGCTCGGGATACAGCGCGGCCACCTTCTTGCGGAAGGCGTCGCGCGCAACCGGACTGCCGAAGAACTCCCATGCGACCTCGTCCAGGTGCGAAAGATGCCTGGCGCAGAACTCGTCGAAACGCGCCGTGTCGAAACGCTCGGCGGCGATCGCCGCATAGGCGCGCAACTTGTCGCGGTAGGGCATGTCCTGCTCTGCCGCAATTGCATAGAAGGCGTCCCAGTCGAGCGTCTTGCGATAACGCCGCCGGGTCACGGCGCAGAAGATCGACCACTTCAGTTTGGCGATCACCAGCCACGGAAAGTGGAAGTGCAGGGAGGTGATTTGCGAATCCGGGCACGGGTTGGCGAAGTCGATCGGATACCAGGTGCCGTCCCTGCGCAAGGACTCGCAGGAATTGAAATCCCAGCCAAAGAAGGCATTGATCGTCAGCGTGGTGTCGCGCAGGATCTGCGCTTCGTCGTCGGCCAGGAAATCGACGTCCATGGTGTAGCGGTTATGCAGCGGTTCGTCCGGGGCATAACGCACCAGCCGCGTCTGCGGTCCGACACCGACGCAGCGCACGAAATCGTCGTACGGCGCTACTGCCTTTTGCAGGTGCATGACCGCGGTGCCCGATTCTTCGTAACGCTGCAACAGGTCATTCTCGTTGCCGATATGGCTGACGCCTTTCCAGCCGCCGCCATCGTACGGTTTGATGAACATCGGATAGCCGATCTGCTGGCCAATCTTGCGCAGATCGAACAATTGGGCGTAACTGCGCAAGGTCGGGCGCAAATCGGGCAACGGCGCATAGGATTTTGGTGGCAGCAGCCAGGTCTCCGGAATCGGCATGCCCAGATGCATCATTGCCGCGTAAGTGGTGTGCTTCTCCATGGACTGCACCGCCCACGGATTGTTCAGCACATACAGGTTGTCCATCAGGATCGCTTTCTTGATCCATTCGCGACTCGGGTGGTACCAATGGGTCAGGCGATCGAGCACGACATCGTAGCGACTCGGCTGCGCGAGGTTGAACGGTTCGATGGTGACGCGCTCGACGTCGATGCCGACCTTTTCGCCGTTCCACGGAATCGACAATTGCAGCTCGGCCATGATCTGCTCGAAACAGATCGGCCAGCAGATGTCGGCGCCCAGCGACAATCCGATCTTGCGCATCGCAACCGGCGCATCGGCGCCCGTCGGCGGCGCGTCACCTTGTATTGCAGCAACTTCGGACCGGGGTGTCGCCCTGGTTTTTCGTTTGGCCGGGCTCGGGCCGGCGGGCTTGCTGGATTTGGTGTTTGCCATGTGCTCAGATCTCCATGCGCTGCGGGTGCGCTCAGTGTCTATTCGTAAACCAGCAAGAAAGGCCCAGGGAACAGCCACGAGAGCCCTTCACGCAGGCGGTCGCGCCAGTTCTCCCAATTATGTCCATCGCGTGCCTCGCGGAAGCGCACGTCCATGCCGGTCGCTTCCAGCAGGGGAATCAGCGAGCGATTTTCGTAGATCAGCGACTCGTAAGTGCCGCAACTGACGAACACGCGCTCGGAGACGGCCGTGGGCTGGTCGCGAAACTGGTTCATGAAACTCACGACATTGTCGAACAGCGGGCCGCGGCGATTGCGATCGCCGATGTCGGTGAATGCGAATGAACCGGATTGCAGCAATAGACGGCCGTAGAAACCTGGATAACGGTGCGCCGTGGACAACGAAGCGACGGCGCCAAAACTGGCGCCCATCAGACAGCGACTCTGCGGTTGCGAACGCAATGGGTACTGGCTCTCCAGGTGCGGAACCAGTTCCTCGGTCAGAAAACGCGCGTGGCGTTCGTCGTTGGCATATTCGACAAGCCGATGCGATGAATTGGTGAAGGCCACGATCATGTCCGGGATTTCCCGGCGTGCCATCAAATTGTCGAGGATGGTTCCCAACGCGGTGTAGTTCAGATAGTCGTCGCCGTCATGGACGATCAACAGCGGATATTGTCGCGTGCGCCGGAAGCGCGCCGGAAGGTACACCTTGGTCTGGCGCTGACCAAACACGGCACTGGGAAATTCGACGAACTCATAGGTGCCGAACGGCGACGCCGAGTCGCGATGAATCCATTCCGGCACCGTGTAGCCATTGCCATGGGCGACCGAGTTGGCGCCGTAGGGGTCGCGCGCCAGATGCGGATTCAGCGGATCGTGAATCCAGCGACCATGGCCATCGTGGATGATCTCGAACTTGTATTCGACACGCGATGCCGGTGGCAGCGGCATGCTCAGATACCAGACGCTGGTATGTTCGATGCGCGTCAGGTGCTGCGCCGATTCCAGGCCGAACACCCAATGATGCAGTTTCACTTCCTGGGCGTCGCCGCGCCAGACAAAAGTGATGGTGTCGCCCTCCACCAGGGGGAAGCTGTGATGAGCAAAAAACGCGCGCACGGCCTCGCGAGTTTTCGGGCCCGCAGCGAGCCGGTTGATTGCCAGACTCATGCTCGCCACCCCCGTTCGATCCGCCCATCGGGCAGCAGGCGATCGGCAAGACCCTTGACCAGGCGTCCGCCGCGAAATACCAGGCGGGCACCGGGGTCCATCCCCAGGCACTGTGCCGGTGCCATGCGCTGAGTGAATCGCGCAACATCCTGCGGTTGGTCGGTGCGCAGACGATGGCGTGGATCGGGCATCACCACGACGCCGCGGGCCAGTCCCAGACCCACATCGAGCATCTGCGCCAGATTGGTGCCGAACGGCGGTGAGTCATGAAACAGCACGATGCGGTCGCTCAGGCTCATGGCCCCGGCAGACCAGGCAACGATCGGTTTGTTGCCGACCGTTGCCAATACGTCGAACAGGCGCAAGCGGTTCAACAAGGCGGTCAGGTGGCCGCCGGCGATCACGATCGCTGCGCAGCGGTCGATCTGCTCGGCGATCGCGGCGCGCTCCTGCGCGATCGACGCCTGTTCGGCCGCTGGCCATTGCTGGTCGAATGCCGTCCACTCGGCCTGACAGCGCGACAAGTGGTCGTCGTCGAGTTGCCGCATCTGCGCAACGGTGATCGACTGCTGTTCCAGCAGAAGTTCGGCTTCCACGTGGCGCACGGCGATCGCCCGCGCCGCTTCATCGACCGCTTCCAGCCGCATGCGATAGAAGCGCTGCAGATGTTGCAGGCGTGCCTGTCGCGCTGCCCTGGCTTTCGCGTACAGCGGCTCCAGCGCGTAAACGCGTTCCGAGCGCGCGTGCAGCGCCAGATTCACGGCAGGCCGGCGCAGTTGCTCGACCAGCGCTTCGTCCTCGCGCTCGTTCTCCTGCCAGCCGGTGGTAATCAGCGCGACGGGACCGGCGACCCTGAATTCATCGAGGACCTCGCCGATCTCGGAAAAGTCGGTCTGCGGGCCGAGCAGCACGATCGGCGCTTCGGCCTGGTGGCTTGAGACGGTCATCCGTGGGCTCGAACCTTGAGATTGCGGCCGACCAGGTCGAGGATGCCGCGCAATTCGTCGTAGTTCTCGTGCTTCATGCGCACCCATGCATTCGCCATGTAACCGGCCTCGACACCCTGCGTGGGCGTCCCGACCGGCGGCAGATGGGCGTCGATGATGTTGTCGCCAAAGCGTCGCCGAATCGTTTCCCAGCCCTCGTACCCGGATATGCGTCCATCCCGGTCCGGGCGCAGGGCGATCAGGCCGGCAGCGTAGCGTCGGGATGGCCTCTGGCTCGGCCGGTTGTGGCAGATCAGCATCGCCCATTCGCGGTACAGATCCATGTCGTTGCCCACATTGTGCAGGTCCCAGGTGCGCACGCCGGGTGGGCGACAGCCGATTTCGGAAAATCTGAGGCCACGAGGGCTGGCAAACCACTCCATGTGGGTTGCCGAGGTTTCCAGGCCGAGCAGTTCGCCGACACGTCGGCCCATCGCCTTGATCTCGTCGTAACCACGCGCGCTGTCGACGCGGTTGGTGCTGACAAAATACGGCGATATCCAGCGCGTGCGCATGGCTTCGAGGACGGCCGGGTAATAGTGCGACACAAAATCGTGCACCACCCGACCATTCAGCGTCAGCGTGTCGTAGAAACCTTCGTGACCCTCGATGAACTCCTCCACGGCCACCGAGCGGCCCGGATGATGCAGGCCGGAATTGCGGATTGCGGCCTCGAGTTCGGCGTCGCTGTCGACCCGCGTTGCCCCGGAGGCGCCGGCTCCATCGCGTGGCTTGATCATCAACGGATAACCCACCTGCTCGGCGAAGGCGCGAACCTCCGCTGGCGACGATGCGCCCGTCGACGCGGCACACGGAATCCCGCCCGCGCGCAACACCTCTTTCATGGCCGGTTTGTCGCGACACAGATACGCCGTGCGATACGACGTGCCGGGTATGCCGGCCGCTTCGCGAACCCGCGCGGTCGGCAGGATATGCGCCTCGACGGTCGCCTCGATGCGGTCGACCGGCTTGAAACCTTGCACGAAGCGCACTGCCCGCAACATCGCCTGTTCATCGCAAACGTTCTTGACTTCCTCGTAATGGGTCAGATAGCGGCGCATCTCGTCGTCGAGAGAGTCTTTCGAGCCCTCGCCGATCGCCGTTACCGTTGCTCCGACCTCGGCCAGAGCGCGCGCAAATTCCCGTTGGTTGGTCGGGAATCGCGGTTCAACCAGTATGACGTGCATGATCGTAGAAGCCTGAGTTGGACGGGGTAAAGTGTGCGGTTGTGGTGGTGCAGGGCAAGGTGCAATGAGGAGAAACAGCCCGCTGTTCCGTCGAGTTGCAACGCGGCCAGGCGCCGCCACAACCGCGCAATCTGCCCGGTAGCGCACTCACCTGACAGGCGAGGGTTTCGAACGGCCCCAAAGTCCGGAAAATCATGGTGCTATGGGGATCTGGAAGCGGTCAACGGGATTTGCAGGATCACTCACCTCGCAGCCAATCGTGAGAACAGTTGCTCGTAGAGTCGAATCTGGCGTGGCCACGAAAAGTCCTTGGCCATGCCGTTGGTCATGATTTTTCGCCAGGCGCGTCGGTCCTGGTACAAGGCCATCGCGGTCTCCACTGCCCAGCGCAATCCGCCGACATCGTGGTGCTCGAACAGCAAGCCGGTGCCCTGGCGGGTGCGCGGATTCCATTGCTGTACCGAGTCCGCCAGACCGCCGGTACAGAACACCACCGGCACCGTGCCATAACGCAGGCTGTAGAGCTGATTGAGTCCGCAAGGTTCGTAGCGCGACGGCATCAGAAACATGTCGGCGCCGGCTTCGATCAAATGCGCCAATGGATTGGAAAATCCGCGATAAAAAACGACCTGACGCGGGAAACGGTATTGCAAATCGCCAAACATGTATTCCAGCCGCGATTCGCCGTTGCCCAGCACCACCAGTTGCAACGCGCCTTCGGATAAGGCTGCGAACAGTGCATCCGGCACCAGGTCCAGACCCTTCTGGCCGGCCAGTCGCGACACGATGCCCGCCAGCGGGACGCCGGGTACATAAGGCAGGCCGAGACTGCCGAGCAATTGCTGCTTGCAGGCTTCCTTGCCGGACAAATCGTCGGCGCTGTAGTGGTGCTTGAGGTGCTGATCTTTTTCCGGCGACCATTCTTCGTAATCGACGCCGTTCAAGATGCCGACCACGGTCGAGGTTCTTGCGCGCAGGAAGGAATCGAGCCCGGCGCCATGTTCGGGGGTCTGCATCTCGGCGGCATAAGTCGGGCTGACCGTACTGATGCCGTCGGCGTACAGGATTCCGTGCAACAGGAAATTGATGCGACCCTGTTCCAGCAACTCCTGATGCAGCAGATGCTGCTGGTCGCTCAGGTTGAGGTCGGGCAGAATTCTGGCCGGAAACCCGCCCTGATATTCAAGATTGTGAATGGTCAACAAGGTGCGGGTTTTGGAAAACAGGCGATCCCAGGAAAAACTGGTCTTCAGGATCAGCGGCAACATTGCGGTATGCCAGTCGTGGCATTGCACCACATCTGGCGCAAACCTCATGTGCTGGCAGGCCATCAGTGCAGCCCAGCAAAGTGCCAGAAAGCGCCGGTGCTCATCGCCATCGCGGGTATAGATCGAGCCGCGGTCGTACAGCTCCGGGCATTGCACAAGATAAGCCTGAGGGTTATCCGCGTCGCGCAGGATCCGTATACGGTAATAATGACCGCCAAGGTGCAGGTCAAGGCGCTCAATCACGCTGCTCAAGTTCAAGCCGTCGCGGCGGACGCTGTCGTAGAGCGGAATGAAGACCCGCATGTCATGGCCCGCCATTGCCAAATAACGCGGCAAGGCGCCGACCACGTCCGCGAGGCCGCCGGTCTTGGCGTACGGCACCATCTCGGAGGACACGGCGAGGATTTTCATGTTTGTTTCCGGGCAGTCGAGTCTGGAAGTGGTATCGGCTTGAGCTGAATCGGTTGAAGTTGTGTCTGTCGAAATTGCGTCTTGACCGCCAAGCTATCAGTTTCGGGGCTTCGCGCCTTTGCTTCCGTGGCGTCCATCGGTCACGCCCCATACGGCAAGTGCAGCGGCGAGCGGTCCGGCAATCCGTTCGACCTTGGTGCTGCAGATCTGCATGCGGGCAAACGGATCGAAGGGGTCCGCCAGCAGATCGCGGCGCACTTCCAGGCACAGGGCGCGCCCGGGGCGTCGCATGACGTGATCCCAGGCCAGCGTACTGGGGTGCAAGGGGTAAGTGGCACTGTCCCCCAGCGTCCAGCCGTGCTCACCGAGACTGTTGCGCAGCGCGTCGACGACCGTCGCTGGCGCGTGCGAACGGCCTTCGAGATCTCGCGCAATGACATCGAATTCCGGTCGCAGCGGCCAGCTGGCTTCGATTTCCGGTTGATACGCCTGACGCAGATTGTCGACGATGTCGAGATCGACCTCCACGGCGACGCTGCGCGGCGCGTAACTGTGCAGCAGGAGCACACCGGCGTCCGGCGCCAACGCGTTGGCGGCTGCATTGACCAGGTCAACGTAACCGGCATGCCGTTCGCGCAACAGGGCGATGTCGGCTGCATGGGTGATCCATGGCATCAATCCCGGGGTGACCTTGCCGAGGCGGAAGGCCTCGGGTGGTTCGTCGATACGCCGGTTGCAGTCGATGAAGGTGCGCGGGATACGGCTGCGGACGATCAGGACGCAAGACTGTGCGCGTGCAGCGACGCGCTGTTCGGCGGTGGCCAGCGCCAGTTCGAACGCGCCGACATCGGTATTGGCGTGAAAGAAGTCGACCAGGCGCTCGGGCAGCTTGCTCTGCAGTTGCGCGGCCAGGGCCTCGAAATCCTCGGTGTCGGTGGCGCCGTGCGGAACTTCGATCAGCAGATCCGGTGCGGCATGGGCATCGCATCGAGGACCGCGCACCCAGCACACGTCCGCGACATTGGGCGCTGATCGAAGCATTTGCGGATGGCGCTCCTGTGCAATTGCGGCGGCGTCAGGGCTTGAGGACCGAGCCCCGCAGTTGACCTTGCGCGACACGATTCTAGCCGACTCATCCACCCCCAGAAACAGTGTAGGCATCGGCCAGTCGACAGCCTTTGCCCGGCGTCAAGCTCGCCTGAGCAAATCGGTGTAGCGGGAACCCGCAAACGGCTCATGCCGGTGTTTTCACGCTCGACGACGAGCCGCTGGTGGAACGCGCCGCAAGGTGGACCGAGATTGCGCGGCGTCGAGCGGTGCGGTTCGGCAAGCCTTGATGCGTGTCAACCGGTGCCCGCCACTTCGCACGCATGATTCCAGAGGGGCCGACTCCCCGCACTCGCCGATGGAGTACCGGAACATGCAAGCCGATCCGATCCGCTCACTGACCCAGCAAGCCTACGCACTGGTGCTTGCCGGCGGCCGCGGCACCCGGCTGCGGCAGTTGACCGATCACCGCGCCAAACCGGCGGTGCATTTTGCCGGCACCATGCGCATCATCGATTTCGCGCTCGGCAACTGCGTCAACTCCGGCTTGCGTCGTATCGGTGTGCTCACGCAGTACAAGGCGCAGAGCCTGATCCGCCATGTCGAGCGCAGCTGGGGTTTTCTTGAGGCCAGCCTTGGCGAATACGTCGACATCGTGCCGGCACAACAACGGCGCGACGAGCGCTGGTACACCGGCACTGCCGACGCGGTGTATCAGAATCTCGACATCCTGCGCGAGTCGCGACCCAAATATGTGGTCGTGCTTGGTGGCGACCACATCTACAAGATGGACTATGGCGTGTTGTTGGCCGATCACGTCGCACGCGGTGCCGACATGAGCGTGGCCTGCCTCGAGGTGCCGCTCGCGGATGCGTCGGAGTTCGGCATCATGACCATCGATGAAGAGCAGCGGATCGTGGCTTTCGACGAGAAACCGGCGCATCCGGCCGCGCTGCCGAACAAGCCTGACCGCGCCCTGGCAAGCATGGGCATCTACGCTTTCAATGCCGACTTCCTGGTCGAACAACTCGAACTGGATGCGCTCGACCCGCTCTCGAGCCACGATTTTGGCAAGGACCTGATCCCGAGGTTGGTGCATCAGGCGCGTGTCTACGCGCACCGGTTCGAGGACAGTTGCGTGAACATGGTCGGCGACAGGCCGTACTGGCGCGATGTCGGCACCCTCGATGCGTACTGGGAGGCCAATCTCGACCTGACCCACGTCGTGCCCGAATTGAACCTGTATGACGCGGCGTGGCCGATGCTCGGTCGGCAACCGCACCGTCCGCCGGCGAAATTCGTGTTCGACGATGTGGGTCGCTGCGGCTTCGCGGTCGATTCGCTGGTCTCCGACGGCTGCATCGTCAGCGGCGCGCTGGTGCGCCGCTCGATCCTGTTCTACGGCACGCGCGTTGGCGAAGGCAGCAGCGTCGAAGATTCGGTGGTGCTGCCGAACGTCACCATCGGGCGCGGCGTTTCGCTGCGGCGCGTTATCGTCGACAAGGGCTGTGTAGTGCCCGACGGCCTGCAGGCGGGGCTGGATCCGGAGCAGGATCGTCGGCGCTTCAACGTGACCGAACGCGGCATCGTGCTGATCACGCCGGAAATGCTCGGCGCCAGCTAACACGGTCGCTGACCAACCGCAATCTGCGTCTTGATTGACGCTGCGCAATACCCCTGCAATTCACTTGCCTGAAGATTTCGACAAGCGCCTCAGCGCACACGTTCGCAATCCAAAAAGCAGGTGAATACCATGTCCGCACCCTACGTTTACATGTTCGGCAGCTCGCGCACAGACGGCGCGGCCTCGATGAAAAACCTGCTCGGCGGCAAGGGCGCCAATCTCGCCGAGATGTGTCGGCTGGGCATTACCGTGCCCTCGGGCTTCACCATCAGCACCGAGGCCTGCACGGTATTCACCGAACAGGGCAAGGAGGCGGCGCTGAACCTGATCGAGGCCGAAGTGCTCGCCGGCGTGGCCTTCGTCGAGCAGGAAATGGGCAAGAAGTTCGGCAACGCTGCCGACCCCTTGCTGTTGTCGGTGCGCTCCGGAGCTCGCGCTTCGATGCCCGGCATGATGGATACCATCCTCAACCTCGGTCTGAATGACGAGGCGGTGATCGGTCTGGCGACCAAAGCCGGCAACGAGCGTTTCGCCTGGGATTCGTATCGCCGCTTCGTGCAGATGTACGGCGACGTGGTGATGGGCCTGAAGCCAGTGTCGAAGGAAGATCACGACCCCTTCGAGCTGATCATCGAGATGGTCAAGGAGAAACGCGGTGTGCAGCTCGACACCGATCTCGACACCGAAGACCTCAAGGAACTGGTCGCGCGCTTCAAGTCATTGATCCGCGCGCGCGTCGGCCGCGATTTCCCGACCGACCCGTGGGAGCAGTTGTGGGGCGCGGTGGTCGCGGTGTTCGAGAGCTGGAACAACGACCGCGCACGCGTCTATCGCGAGCTCAACGACATTCCGCAGTCGTGGGGTACGGCGGTCAACGTGCAGGCGATGGTGTTCGGCAATCTCGGCGACAGCAGCGCCACCGGCGTGGCTTTCTCGCGCGACGCCGGCACCGGCGAAGACCTGTTCAATGGCGAGTTCCTGGTCAATGCGCAGGGCGAGGACGTGGTGGCGGGCATCCGCACGCCGCAGCAGGTATCGCTGGTGGGTTCGCGGCGCTGGGCCGAGCTGGCTCTGGTCAGCGAGGACGAGCGCCGAGCGAAGTATCCGTCGCTGGAAGAGCTGATGCCGGAGATCTACGCGCAGTTGCTGCACGCCGAGACCACGCTGGAGAATCACTTCAAGGACATGCAGGACCTGGAATTCACCATCCAGGAAGGCAAGCTGTGGATGCTGCAGACGCGCAACGGCAAGCGCACCGGCGCGGCGATGGTGCGCATCGC
>CALEZI010000079.1 GCA_937928755.1 uncultured Rhodanobacteraceae bacterium
GGACTGCCTTTTTTGTCCGCAAAGGACGCAAAGGACGCAAAGAGAGCCAAGAACCCAGGTGTTGATGTTCTGCTGGCCTTGCTTTCCTTTGCGTTCTTTGCGTCCTTTGCGGAAAAAGCTTTTCTCTCAATACTTGCGTGATGTTTGGTGAGAGTACTGGCGCCCCTGCCGGTGCACTTGTTCGCGCATCGAAACTGTGGGAGCGGGTTCATCCCGCGAAAGCGCTCGCGGAGTGAATCCGCTCCCACATGAAAATCAAGGGCTTACGGCTTGTTCGGTGAGCGCGCGCGCCGGCACCGGCCGGTGACCATGGCCCGTCTCAGCGATTGATGACTTCGCGATGCATCGGCGCCAGTTTCGCCAGCAGTTTGTTCTGCGCGCGGGTCGAAATTCCGCGGCGGTCCATGGCGAGCTGCAGATTTTCGACCAGGGCGTTGAAATCGGCATGGCGCACCTCCAGCCCGGCGTGCGCTTCGACCATGTCCATGCCGGTGTAGGTGCAGTCGCCGCCGAGGATCACGCAGAACTGCTCGGCGAGCATGTCCTTGACCCGCTGCTGGTCGGACAGCTCGAAAACCGGTCCCAGGCGCGGGTCATCGAGCAGGATGACCATGAAATCGTCCATCAGCAGCTTCAGTCCCTCGTAGCCACCGAATTCTTCGAGCACCGGGCGCAGTTCGGGATGGGCGGGTGCGGGATTCGGGATCGGCAAGGGCTCGGCGGCGAGCGGCGCCAGCGACGACGAGGCAAGCAGGGCAGCGAGCAGCAGCGCGTTTCGATATGCGGTCATCGAAGATTCCTCAGAAGCCGACTTGTACGGAGAGATAGGCGCCGTTCTGGTCGGCGACAACGACGTTGCCCAGATCGACATAAGCCAGGGTGACCGAAACATGCCGGTTCGGTGCCCAGGCCAGGAAAATGTCCCACCACAGGTCCTCGTCGGCGATGCCGAGCTGGTCCGGCTTGCTGCGAAACTCGGCGCCAAGCACCAGATTGCGAGTCAGCAGGTAGGCGGCCGAACCCTCGAACTCGAAACTGCCGGAACCCTGGTCGCCGCCGAAACCGAGGATGCCGATCTGGTTGGCCTCGGTGTAGCGCAACGTGCCGTTGAGCAGCAGACTTTGTGCGAGATAGATCTTGGTCGCCGACAGATAGAAGTCGGTGCCGCTGTCGTCTTCCGCACCTACGGCGCGCACGATGTCGCCCTGGCGGTTGCGTTTGTGCTGCAGACCGATGGCGATCTGCGGCAGCCAACGGTCCTGTTCCAGGACGGCGTCGCCAACCAGGCGCAGCTTGGCACCGATGATGTCCTGTTCGAATTCGAACCCGCGACCGAGACCGAGTGCGGCACCGATCTCCCTGGTGTCGAAGACCTGGCGCGCGTAACTGAATTCGACCCGATCGTGAATGCCGACCATCACGCCGTAGGCATCCAGCGCGTAGTCATCGACATCCACCCGCGTGTAGAAGGCGTTGCCGCCGACCTGATCGCGCGTGCCATAACCGCCGATCAACGCCCACGGCGTCAGACCGCCGCCACCGGCGCCTTCGATCTGGCTGACACCGCCGGTCAGCAGCAGCTTGCCGCCGGTGCGCTCCACCGATTGGGCGACTGCTGGCGCCGCCAGCAGTGCTGCGCTGAGCAGCCCGGCGATGGCGCACTTGCGCGCATGGGTATGTGGCATCGGTCGATCTCCAGGTGTCGCGGATTGATACAGGTTGGCTTCACCGCCGGCTTGCCTCGCGCATTCCGTCCGCTGCAAGCCGGAGCAAACAGGCGGCGGCAATCGCCCCACGCAGGCCACTCGGGCAGAGCGGCGTACGCAGTTTGAAGCGCCCGGCGTGATGTCAGTGCCGACGACCTTACGGCATCGTTGGGGGATTTGGATGCACGTCGATCGCAAGCGCTACGCGGCGCCCGCCGACGCGGCGGATATCCGGGCCAGCCGCGCCCGGCGCTCAACGCGCCGACAGATAACTGCCGAGCGACTGCGAGCGAATCAGCAGCAGCGCACCGTGGGGCGCCGAAAGCGGCGCGTGGCGGCTGCCGGCGCTGGCATGCAGGTAATCACCGGCAGCGTAGGCGATGCCCTCCTGAACGATCGAGCCCTCCAGCACCAGGCACTCCTCGTCGTCCAGGTGCCGGTGTTCGGGAATGACCGCGCCCGCCTCCAGCCGCCACAGATTGGTCTCGTTGCAGCGTTCGCGATCGCTGCGCAGGCGTTTGATGCTGACGCCGGGCAGTACCCGCGTCCACTCACCCGCCTGCGCGCGCACCACGTGGATGCCCGCGGCGCGTTCGAGTACGCGTGCCCGCAAGCGCTCGCGCACGGCGCTCGGCATCGTGTTTGCGACCAGCCCGGTAGCCAGCTCACCGGCCAGATGTGCGTTCATCGCGCTAGCGGTGCTTTCATTCTCCATGGCTACCCCTCTCCAGTTCCAGGCGCAGGCTTTCCATGCCACGCCGTATATGCGACTTGATCGTGCCCAAAGGCAAATCGGTCCGCGCGGCGATCTCGCCGTGGCTGGCGCCTTCGAAAAACGCCATCAAGATCAACCGACGCTGCTCGGCGCGCAGTTGCATCAGCGCCTTGCGCACCCGGTGACCATCGACGAAGGCCTCGACGGCATCGGGCGAACTCACGACTTCACATCCCCTGTACGCCGCCGCACTGGTGTCTGGATGCAGCGCCCCCAGGTCGACTTCGGGCCGGCGCCGCCGCCGCCGGTCGGTGGCGCGGCTCCAGGTCAGCATCGACAGCCAGGCGAGCACCGTGCCACGCCCGGCGTCGAAATCGCTCGCATGCTCCCAGACGTACTGGTAGACGTCGGCGACGACCTCCTCGGCATCGCGGGCATCGCCGGCAATCCTGCTGGCCAGCGCAAACAGTCGATCGACGCTGCAGGCATACAGTTCATCGAGTGCACCGACCTCGCGGTTACGCAGTCGCGCCAGTTGGCCGGCCAGCGCGCGCTCGTTTTCGATCGCGCCTTCTGCGACGTCGGGCAGAGGCAGGGAGGGTAACGAGCGCTTCATCCAGGCGTGCGACGTTCTTCGGTCGGGCAGTGTGACCGGGCAGAGCCGGCAACGGCAAGGGCGGCGCCAAGCTTCGCTCATCGATACACGGGCCGACGGCGCAAAAAATGCCGGGCGGTCGCCAACCCGCGGTGATAGCCTTCGCGCCGACTCGAAATCATACCGCCGACCGGTTCCCGACCTTGAGTCGCGGAAGGTCGAACCGGAGAGTGGCGCATGCTGTTCAACAGTTTCGGCTATCTGTTCCTGTTTTTGCCGATCGCGCTGGGCGGTTACTTCGCGTTGCAGCGTTACTCGAGCAGCGCCCTCATCTGGTTGGTGCTGGCTTCGCTGTTCTTTTACGCATGGTGGAATCCGTGGCATTTGCCGGTGGTGATCGGCAGCATCGCGTTCAATTTCTGGGTCGGCCGACGCATCATTGGTTCCAGCGCCCACAAGCGCGAATGGATGTGGTTGGGCGTGGCCGGCAACCTGTTGCTGCTCGGCGTATTCAAGTACACGCATTTTGTGCTGGGCATGATTGCCAGCGGCACTGGCTGGGAATATTCGATTCCCGAGATCGTCCTGCCGCTCGGCATCAGCTTCTTCACATTCACCCAGATTGCCTATCTGGTCGATACCTCACGCGGCGAAGTTCGCGAGACCAATCCGGTGCACTACGCACTGTTCGTCACCTTTTTCCCGCACCTGCTGGCCGGGCCGATCCTGCACCACAAGGAAATGATGCCGCAGTTCGCGAATGCGGCAAACCGCGTGTTCAATGCGGATAACTTTGCGCGCGGACTGTTCCTGCTGGCATTGGGTTTCGGCAAGAAAGTGTTGATTGCCGACCCGCTTGGTGCCGCCGCCAACGCCGGTTATGCCGCGGTCGATACGCTGAATTTCGCTGCAGCGTGGACCACCACGCTGGCTTACACGTTCCAGATCTACTTCGATTTTTCCGGTTATACCGACATGGCGTTGGGCGCAGCGCTCATGTTCAATATCAGGTTGCCGGTCAACTTCAATTCACCCTATCTTGCGAGCAATATTCAGGATTTCTGGCGACGCTGGCACATCACCCTGTCGCGGTTTCTGCGCGACTACCTGTACATCCCGCTGGGTGGCAATCAGGCCAGCGATTTGCGCATCGCGTCGAATATTCTGACCACCTTTCTGCTGGGTGGCTTGTGGCATGGTGCCGGTTGGACATTCATCGTCTGGGGTGGCTTGCATGGAACGGCGTTGGTGGTGTTCCGGCTGTGGCAGCGTTGTGGCATCCGCCTCTACCGCGGTGTTGCCATAGCCATCACCTTGCTGTTCGTGCATCTGACCTGGGTGTTTTTCCGCGCCAGTTCGCTGGCCGACGCATTCAGCATGCTGCGCAGGCTGGTGCCCGGCAGCGCGGACTGGAACGCGCTGGGCCCTGGCCTGTTGCCATCGTGGACCTCCCTGGGCCTGCCATTTGCGGCGCCATCGACCGGCGTGATGCTGCTGCTGGCGGCCTTGCTGACGCTGCTGCCGGCAAACAGCGACACGCTTGCAGCGCGCTTTGCGGCAACCCGACGCGAGTGCCTGTGGGCGGCGACATTGTTGACGCTCGGCACCCTGACCTTGGGTCAGGTCACGCAGTTCCTCTATTTCAACTTCTAGCTCATGCCATCCAGTTCGCTCCGACCTGCGGTTTTCATTCTGGCCACGCTGGCGCTGGCCGGCAGCCTGCTGAGCGGCGTGGCGCTGTTGAACTGGTGGGTCGATCCATTTCAGCAATATCGACTCGCACCTGCCGACCAGGTGCGCTACGTACGTGCACTGCAACGCTATATCAACCCGGGACTGGCGAAGCATGCTGAATACGATTTCGTCATCACCGGATCTTCGTTGATGGAGAATTACGACCTCGCCAGCGTGGAAAAAACCTGCGCCGCGCCAGCCATCAATCTGGCGACCTCGGCGATTTCCGCCTTCGAGCAACGCAAGATCCTGGAAACGGCATTGCGCCACCGCAATCCACGGCGCGTGGTGATGACCCTGGATTTCAACTCCTTCGCACCGGCAATCGACGCCAGTCTGCCCGAGATCGTCGATCCGCTGCCGCTTCACCTGTACGACGACAATCGCTTCAATGACTTCCGCTACCTGCTCAGCGGTCCGATAGCGATGCGTTCGTTGGCGGCTCTGGCCAATGTTCCCATCGGCACCTACTCGACCGATCCCAGGCGAGCCTGGAGTTGGGAGCATGAGGTAGGGTTTTCTCGCGAGCAGATGCTCATGGGCATCGACCCGAACGATATCAATCGGCGCTTCAAACAAGGGCCGCGCAACATCGAACGAATGCGCGCCAGCTTCGATGCCAACATCGCAGCGATCATAACGGGCCACCCCGGAACCGAATTCAACATCGTTTTCCCGCCCTATTCCATCGTGGTCTGGCTGGATTTCGCGCAACGTCAGCAACTGGAACTCTCCCTGCAGTTCAAGGAGTATGTGTTCGAGCGGCTGCGCGATGTTCCAAATGCGCGGGTTTACGACATGCAATGGGACGATTCGATCACCCACAACCTTGACCTGTACGCCGACATCTATCACTTCAGCCCGGACGTCAGTCGCCGCCTGCTGGAGTCGGTGTGTACTGACGACGAGCGTTACCGCGTCACCGCCGAATCCCTGGACATGTTCAATCGCAGGATTAGAGAGCAGGCCGGAGCCTATGCGCTGAGCGCGCCGGTTGCCGCACAACCTTGAAGCATGGGCCGTGGTCGACGCCGCTGGATACTCCTGCCGTCCGCCATGGGTGGACTGCGCAGCGCGCCAATCGACTCGCCGTTCACCCTCTCCGGCGCGCCCAGGGTGCATGCTTCGCGAATCAGACCGACCTTCATTGCCGATGACTGCAAGCGCCGAAGATCTGGCTTACGCCACCTACATGCTGAACTGGGTCGACAAACTCGACTGGCCTGAGCTCGCCATTGCCGACCAGACCCTGCCCGCATTGCGCGCCTACTGGACGCAGTCGGTCGACGCCGATCTCGACGCCATCAGCGAACGCCTGTGGGCGTGGGTGGATGCCAACGGCGGCCCGCAGCCTTCCACCGACAAACGCATGATTCTGGTGCGCATGCTGATCTGCCTGGCGGCGGTGCCCAATCGCGAACTGGAGCACGTCGGTTATTTCGAGGAGTTGCTGCGCAATTACGGTGTGGCGAGCGACGACGTCGCGCGCGCCGCGCCGCGCAAGCCGTTCGAAGGCGCCATCGCCGCGAGTGCTGGCGGGCGACCCGAGCTCACGCCGGCGCCGGCAACCGGCGCCCACCAGCAGGCCAAGACGCAGATCCTTTGGGCGTTTGCCGCCGTCAGTTTCATCGCCGGCGCCAATCCGGTGGTTGCGATGAGCGCCGACATGGTGCGCACGATCGAGCTGGCGCTGGTGTTTGCCATGGTCTTCCTGATCTTCCTCTGGTATCGGATCGACGCCGATGAACGCGGATTCCAGCGGTCGCCGCTGCTGAATGTCGCCATCGTGATGGTGGCAGCGGTGGCCGTGCCGTATTACCTGATCCGTTCGCGCGGATGGCAGGAAGGTCAAGTTGCGGTGCTCAAGGCGCTGCTGCTGTTCATCGGATCGATCATGCTTTCGGCGTTCGGCGCGATGCTGTTCGGGCATGTTGCCAGCTGAGGCGGCGGACGCTTGCACTGTTGTCGGGTGCCGACGAGACTGTGGCCGTCCACCCGAATGCAGGCTCAGCCGATGCCAACGCAGCAGTTCGACCTTGAGGGCGAGTACGTCGAACTCAACCAGTTGCTCAAACTGAGCGGGCTCTGTCACAGCGGGGGCGCCGGCAAGCTGCTGGTCGCCAGTGGCGCGGTGAGCGTCGACGGCACGCCGGAGCTGCGCAAGACCGCCAAGATCCGCGCCGGCCAGGTGGTCAGCCTGGACGGGGAGCGCATCGAGGTACGCGCCAGTGGCATCATGGCGCCATGATCAACAACGACATCCTGCGCAGCGTGCGCTACATGCTCGATCTCAGCGACGGCAAGGTGGTCGAGATCGCCAAGCTCGCCGACGGCGACCTTGAAATCAGCAAGGACGACATCCCCGGCTGGCTCAAGCGCGACGAGGAAGCGGGGTTCGTCGAGTGCAGCAACCTGGTGCTCGCGCATTTTCTCGACGGCCTGATCCTCTACAAGCGTGGCGTCGACCCCAACCAGCCGCCGCGCCCCGTCGATCGGCGCATCAACAACAACGTGGTGCTGAAGAAGTTGCGCGTCGCCTTCGAGCTGAAGGACGTCGACATGCACCAGTGCTTCGAGGACGCCGGATTTCCGGTCTCCAAGCCAGAACTGTCGGCTTTTTTCCGCCAGCGCGACCACCGCAACTACCGTCAGTGCGGCGACCAGATTCTGCGCAACTTCCTCAAGGGCCTGACGCTGCGCGTGCGCGGGTGAGGTCGATGCCCGGTGGGAGCGACCTTGTGTCGCGAGCTTTTGCAGCGGGCACGTGCGGCAAACTTGAGCCGGTGAATCGCTGCGCGATACACCGGCCTACCGGGGCGGGCCCGACGCGGGCCAAGCTCGCGGAGTTTCCCCCAGCCTGCCCAGGAACCGTTCGATGACGTCCGATTGGCGAGAGCACGACGAAATCATCGACCCGGAGGTCCTCTGCGATCGCTGTGAGGCGGTCTGCTGCCGCCTGCTGGTGCTGGTGATGCCGGACGATCCGACGCCACGCGGCTATGTGGCGATCGACGAGCACGGCCTCGAGGTGATGGCGCGTGGCGAGGAAGGCTGGTGCATCGCGCTCGACATGCAGCGCATGTGCTGCAGCATCTACGAGCTGCGCCCGCAGGCCTGCCGCAGTTTCACCATGGGCGCCGGCGATTGCCGCGCCGAACGCGCCGAATACGCGGGGCGCTATGCCGTGATCGAATCGAAGCTGCTGCCGTAGGGTGAAACCCGCGCGGCGGATTCCACCATTGCACATCGCATCTCTTCGCTTCTCAGATGGTGGGATCTTCGCCTGAGGCGAAGGTTTCACCCTACGAACTGCACGATAGCATCGAGCAGCCGGCGCGTTCGCGTGCCCATTCGGGGCGGCGGGCGGCGAAGCGTTCGCGGCCGGGCTGTTCGGTGTAAGGCCGGCGCAGTGTGTCCATCCATTCCTGCAGCACGCTGGTATCGCCCTGTTCGGCGGCATCGATCGCCAGTTGCGCCAGGTAGTTGCGTGGCACGTACAGCGGGTTGACGGCGTTCATCGCGGCGCGGCGCTCGCCCGCAGAAGGTGGATCGGCAGCCGCACGCGCGGTGTAGGCGAGCAACCAGTCGTTCCAGTCCGCGGCCCCTTTGGCGACCTGATCCGGCGCGTAGAACGCCGGCGCCAGCGTGTCGATCATCGGCGCAGCCAGGTCGATCTCGGCCAGATGCCGGAATGCCAGCGTCATGTCGACTTCGTCGCGTTGCAACAGACGGAAGAAGTCCTGCGCCAGTTCCAGTTCACCCGCGCCCAGCTCCGGCCAGCCGAAGCGCGCCGCGGTCAGGCGCGCGTGTTCGGCGGCGAACACGCTGGCGTAACGCTTCAGGCCTTCATGCAGCGGCGCCTGGTCCGGAAACAGGGTGACCAACGCGCCGGCCAGCGCCGACAGGTTCCACTGGCCGATTTCCGGCTGCTGGCCGTAGGCGTAGCGGCGGCCTTCGAAATCGGTGGTGTTCGGCGTCCACTGCGGATCGAAGGGTTCCAGCCAGCCATACGGGCCGTAGTCGATGGTCAGGCCGAGGATCGACAGGTTGTCGGTGTTCATCACGCCGTGCACGAAGCCGACGCGCATCCACTGCGCGATCAGCCGGGCGGTGCGCTCGCAGACCTCGAAGAACCAGTCGGCGCGGCGTTGCTCGATGCTGCCGGTCAGCTGCGGATAGTCGCGGGCGAGCGTGAAGTCGACCAGCTTCTCCAGCAGATCGCTGTCCTTGCGCGATGCCGGCAACTCGAAGTGCCCGAAACGGATGAACGATGGCGCGACGCGGCAGACGATCGCGCCGGGCTCGGCGCGCGCATTGCCGTTGTAGAACATGTCGCGCACCACCTCGTCGCCGGTGGCCACCAGCGACAGCGCGCGCGTGGTCGGCACGCCGAGGTGATGCATCGCTTCCGAACAGACGAATTCGCGCAGCGACGAGCGCAGCACCGCGCGACCGTCGGCATGCCGCGAGTACGGCGTGCGCCCGGCGCCCTTCAGTTGCAGCTCGTGGCGTTGGCCGTCGGCGCCGATGACTTCGCCGAGGCTGATCGCTCGCCCGTCGCCCAGCTGCCCGGCCCAGTGGCCGAACTGATGCCCGCCGTAGTTGCTCGCCCACGGATCCATGCCCGGCCACAGCGCGTTGCCGGCGAACACCTGGGCGAAGTCCGCCGATTTGATTTGCGCCGCGGTCAGGCCGATCGCCGAAGCGACTTCCGGTGAGTGCGCCAGCAGCGTCGGCGCGGCGACAGGTGTCGGCTGCACGCGCGACCACGCCGCGCCCAGCACCTGGCGCGTGCGCGGGCTGGGGTCGGGGTCGCCGGGAAGCTCGGCGAGGAAGCGGTTGTCGAAGGTGAGATCGGGCAAGCTGAGCTCCGGCGGTGGGCGGCTTGTTGTGGGAGCGACCTTGTGTCGCGAGCTCTGGCTGCGGGAGATCGCGGGACAAGCCCGCTCCCACAGATGCAGAGGCTATTTGGCGTCCGGAATCGCGCTGACAAACCCATCCTGCAACGCATCCAGCGCCTGGATGCCGAGCGCGCCGAGGTCGGGGCGACCGTCGTTTTCGAACCAGTAGCGCATCGTGGCGCGGATCACGCCGATCGCCGCACCCGCGAGCATGCGCGCGCGCAGTTCGGCGTGTTCGCTGCCGGCGAAGCGCTGCGCGAAGGCCTGCGCCATCGCCCGTTCCCAGTCCTGGTCGATCTCGTGCTCGCGCGCGATCAGCGAGGGCACGCCCTGGATCAGCCGCTGTTGCGCGATCAACTGCTCGCGGTTGGCCGCGTATTCGCGCGCCATGCGCTGGGCGATCGCGCGCAGCGAGGCGAACGGGCTCTCGCCTAACGGCGCGCCTTCCAGCAGTTCGAGGAAACGTTCGAGGCGTTCAGCGCGGTGCGGGAATGCAAGCGCCTCCTTGTTCGCGAAGTAGCGGAAGAAGGTACGCCGGCTCACACCAACGTCGGCGCAGATATCGTCGAGCGTGGTGGCTTCGAAGCCGTCGCGATGGAAGCGACGGTTGGCCGCGCGCACCAGCGCGCGCCGGGTGGCGTCTTTCTTGGTTTCGCGCAGGCGGGTGGGTGACTTCGTCATGCGACAAGCATATAAGGGCGCTTCGGGCAAAACGCCACTCAGTGCCAAATTACCCTCAGTGCCAAATTCAGCCGCTGTTCGCAGTCCCCAACCAGAATCGACCGTACTCTTCTGGTCGCCCGGCACCCACGCGCCTGCTTTTGCGCCGGACTCCATTGCAGCAGCAGCAGCGCAACCGCGCGAAACCGCGCAGGTGTTACGCGATCCGGGCAATGGGGCGATCGGTGTTGGGCTGGGTGGGGCTGTTGTGGTCGACACCGGCGACGCTCGCGGGCTCTTGTGGGTCCAGACTTGTCTGGACGCTTTTCCGGCACTTCCCGGCAACAACAGCCAAAGCGTCCAGACAAGTCTGGACCCACCGAAATCGGATTCGGTGCCGCGCGTGATCGGTACGCTGCCCCCGCTGTATCCCGAGTGGCTCGGCAATCGCGGATTCGCCGAGGTGCACGGCACGCGCTTCGCCTACGTCGGCGGCGCCATGGCCAACGGCATCGCCACCACGCGCATGGTGATCGAACTCGCACGCGCCGGGTGCCTGGGCTTCTTCGGCGCCGCCGGCCTGTCGCTGGCGCGCATCGAAAAGGCGATCGACGAGTTGCAGGCGGCGCTCGATCCGCAGCAACTGCCGTGGGGCGTCAATCTGATCCACAGCCCGGCGGAGCCGGCGCACGAAGAGGCGGTGGCAGACCTCCTGATCCGTCGCGGCGTGCGCTGCGTCGAGGCCTCGGCCTACCTGCGGCTGACCGCCGCGGTGGTGCGCTACGCCTGCAGCGGGCTGACGCGCGCGGCCGACGGCCGCGTGGTGCGCCGCCACCGGGTGATCGCCAAGGTTTCGCGAGGCGAGGTGGCACGCCAGTTCCTCAGTCCGCCGCCTGCCGCCCTGCTGGCGAAGCTGGTCGAGCGCGGCCAATTGACGCCGCAGGAAGCCGAACTGGCGGCGACGATTCCGCTGGCCGAAGACCTGACCTGCGAATCCGACTCCGGCGGGCACACCGACAATCGCCCGCTCGCGGTGCTGATTCCGGAGATGGCCAGCCTGCGCACGCGCATCGTGCACGATCGCGGTTACGCCCAGCCGATCCGCATCGGCGCCGCCGGCGGCCTCGGCACGCCGGCCGCGGTCGCCGCCGCCTTCGCGCTTGGCGCCGACTACGTGCAGACCGGCTCGGTCAACCAGGCCTGCGTCGAGTCCGGCCTGAGCGCCGTGGCGCGCGCGCAACTGGCGCAGGCCGACGTGGCCGACGTCGCCATGGCGCCGGCTGCCGACATGTTCGAGATGGGCGTCGACGTGCAGGTGCTGCGTCGCGGCACGCTGTTCGCGCCGCGCGCGCGCAAGCTCTACGAGCTGTTCCGAGCGTACCCGTCGCTGGAATCGATCCCGACCGCAGAGCGCGAAAAGGTCGAGGGCGGCTTGCTGCGCGCCAGCTTCGACGAGGCCTGGGCATCCACCCGCGCCTTCTGGCTGGGTCGCGATCCCAAGCAGGTCGAACGCGCCGAGCGCGATCCCAAACACAAGATGGCGCTGGTGTTCCGCGGCTACCTCGGACTCGCCAGCCGCTGGGCCATCGATGGCATCGCCGAACGCGCTTCGGATTACCAGATCTGGTGCGGCCCGGCGATGGGCGCGTTCAACACCTGGGCCAAGGGCAGCTTCCTCGAGGACCCGGCGCAGCGCACGGTCGCCCAGGTCGCGTTGAACCTGCTGGAAGGCGCCACCGTCGTCACCCGCGCGCAACAGTTGCGTTGTTACGGCGCGCCGGTGCCGGCGGAGGCGTTCGACTATCGGCCGCGGGCCTTGGCGTGAATGCCGAACAGCGATTGGTCCGCAAAGGACGCAAAGAACGCAAAGGAGAGCAAGTGCATCGGGCGGTGAGCTGATTCCTGCTGGCGCATCGGCCGTCGCAGCAGCGAGGCGTGTCTCGCGTCGAGACCAATCCAGATCCTGCTTTCCTTTGCGTTCTTTGCGTCCTTTGCGGACAAAAATCTTCCCTGGAAGCACCTCCAGTAAGCAATCGAGACTCCGATGTCCGTCAACCTGCACACCGCGCAACCCATCGCCATCGTCGGCGTCAGCGCCCTGTTTCCGGGCTCGTCGGACGCCACGGGATTCTGGCGCGACATCCTGGCTGGGCGCGACCTGATCGGCGACGTGCCGGCGACGCACTGGCGCGTCGACGATTATTACGACCCCGACCCGGCGGCGCCGGACAAGACTTACGCCCGACGCGGTGGTTTCCTGAGTCCGGTCGATTTCGACGCGCTCGGCTGGGGCGTGCCGCCGTCGACATTGCCGGCGACCGACACCTCGCAACTGCTGGCGCTGATCGTCGCCCAGGCGGTGCTCAAGGACGCCGCGCGCGAGCAGTTCGAAACCATGGATCGCTCGCGCATCTCGGTGATCCTCGGCGTGACCTCGGCGCAGGAACTGTTGTTCTCGATGGTCTCGCGGCTGCAGAAGCCGGTGTGGGTGAAGGCACTGCGCGAGGCCGGCATGGCCGAAGACGAGGTGCAGGACGCCTGTGCGCGCATCGCCGCACACTACGTGCCGTGGCAGGAAGCGAGTTTCCCCGGCCTGCTCGGCAATGTCGTCGCCGGGCGCATCGCCAATCGCCTCAACCTCGGCGGCACCAACTGCGTCACCGACGCGGCGTGCGCCTCCAGCTTGAGCGCGCTCGCCATGGCGGTCGCCGAACTGCAGCTTGGCCATAGCGACCTCGCCATCGCCGGTGGCGTCGACACGCTCAACGACATTTTCATGTACATGTGCTTCTCGAAGACACCGGCGCTGTCGCCGAGCGGCGATTGCCGCCCGTTCAGCGACCAGGCCGACGGCACCATGCTCGGCGAGGGCCTCGGCATGGTGGCGCTCAAGCGCCTCGCCGACGCCGAACGCGACGGCGACCGCATTTACGCGGTGCTGCGTGGCGTCGGCACGGCGAGCGACGGTCGCTCCAAGAGCGTCTACGCGCCGGTGTCCGCCGGGCAGGCGCAGGCGCTGCGGCGCGCCTACGCGGCCGCCGGTTACGGGCCGGAAACCGTCGAACTGGTGGAGGCCCACGGCACCGGCACCAAGGCCGGCGATATCGCCGAATTCGAAGGCCTGCGCAGTGTCTACGCCCCTGCCGGTGGTGGACTGCGCAACTGGTGCGCACTCGGCTCGGTGAAGAGCCAGATCGGCCACACCAAGGCCGCTGCCGGCGCCGCCGGGTTGTTCAAGGCGGTGATGGCGCTGCACCACAAGGTACTGCCGCCGACGATCAAGGTCGAGCGCCCGGATCCGCGCCTCGACATCGACAGCAGCCCGTTCTACCTGAACACCCGCGCGCGGCCATGGATCCGCGCCAGCGACCACCCGCGGCGCGCCGCGGTCAGCGCCTTCGGCTTCGGTGGCTCCAATTTTCACGTCACGCTGGAGGAATACTCAGGCTCCGCGCCACGCGCGGAGCGCCTGGCGACGCAGTCGTGCGAGCTGGTGTTGTTGCAGGCGGGCAGTGTCGCCGAGCTGATCGCCAAGGCCGAGGCGATGTTGCAGATCGGATCGCCGCTGGCGAATCTGGCGCATGCCAGTCGCCAGGATTGGGACGCGAACTCGCCGCGGCGACTGGCGCTGGTGGCTGCCGACGCTGCGCAGCTCAATGAGCGTCTGCGAGCTGCGATCACGCGTCTCCGATCGGCGCCCGACGCTGCATTCGCACTGCCCGACGGCAGCAGTTACGGCTTCGGTCCGGTGGCAGGAAAGCTCGCGCTGCTGTTCCCCGGACAGGGCAGTCAGTACCTCGAGATGGGCGCGGCGCTGGCAATGCAGTTCGACGCGGCGCGCAGCGTATGGGATCGCGCAGCGGATGCCTTGAAGCCCCAGCATCAACCATCGTGGGAGTGGGTTCATCCCGCGATTGGCTTTTCCGACGAGCTGCCGGAGTTCGAGGCACCGTTGTCGCGGGGTAAACCCGCTCCCACAACCGCAGATCTCACTTCCGCCAAAGACGTGAATCGGCATCTGCACGACGTCGTCTTCCCGCGTCCACCCTTCAATCCCGACGAGGCAGCCGCCAACCGCGCCAACCTGACCGCCACCGAATGGGCGCAACCGGCGCTGGCGGCGCACTCGATGTCGTTGCTGGCGCTGCTGCGCGAGCTGGGCATCGACGCCGACATGTGTGCCGGCCACAGCTTCGGCGAGTTGATGGCCTTGCACGCCGCCGGCGTTCTCGACGCCGACGAAGGCTTGCGGCTGGCACGTGCCCGCGGCGAGGCGATGCGCGATGCTGCGCGCCATCCGGGTGCGATGACGGCACTGTCCGAGCCGATCGAGCGCGTGCGCCAGTTACTCGCGGAGCACGCGGACGTCGTGATCGCCAATCACAACGGTCCATGTCAGGTGGTGGTATCGGGCCCGCTGCAAGCCATCAGCAATTTCGAGGCCTTGATCGACGCCGAACGTATCGTCTACACCCGACTGCCAGTCGCCAGCGCCTTTCATTCGAGCATCGTCGCGGAGGCCAGCATTGCATTCGCGCAGGCGTTGACGCCGACTGTCTTGGCACCTGCGCGGATTCCGGTGTACGGGAACACCGATGCTGCGGTCTATCCCGATGACGCCGACGGGGTGCGCCAGCAACTGGCACAGCAACTGGCGCGCCCGGTGCGTTTCGTCGAGATGATCGAAGCGATGTACGCCGACGGCGCGCGCCTGTTTGTCGAGGTCGGCGCGGGTCAGGTGCTGACCGGGCTGGTCGGCACGATCCTCGGCGCGCGCGAGCACAGCGCCATCGGGCTCGATCGCAAGGGTCGCGACGGCGTCGAAACGCTGCTGGTCGGGCTGTCGCGACTCGCCGCCCTTGGCGTGCCGATGCAACCGCAGCGTTTGTTTGCCGATGTGCGCCTCGCGCCCGCCGTGGCCGCGACGCCCAAACACGCGATCGCCATTTCCGGCAGCAATGTCGGCAAGCCGTATCCGCCAGTCGATGGCAGCGCGCTGCCGGGGCCGAATCCGCCGCGGGAGTGGGATCTCGACGTCGACCGTAGGTCACGTTGCGAGCACAGCGAGCTACGTGACGCCTTTACTCACCCGTCAGGTAGCCCGCTGCGCGGGCAACCTGACCTACCTCCAACCGAAGCTTTTGCCACCCCAGGATCCGACTCGATGCCCGCAAGCCGCGAAATCCCCGCCGACTGGTTGATCGCCTTCCAGGACATGCAGGCGCAGACCGCGGCCGCCCATGAGTCCTTCCAGCGGGCGATGGCGGACAGCCATGCGGCTTATCTGAAACTGGCGGAAACGGCCTTGGGCGGTCTGACGGCCTTGCTGCACGATGTGCCGGCGAGCACAGGTAGCGCAGCTCCGATGCGAGCGGCGTCCGACAGCGCGCCGGTCGCGCTCGCGCCGGTGGCCGCGGCTCTACCACCTGTGGGAGCGGGTTTACCCCGCGAGCCTTTGATTGGGCCCGGCAACGATCGCGGGATAAACCCGCTCCCACAGGATCGCGACGCACACATCGCTGCGACAAACACATTCGACCTCCCAGCCCTGCTGCTCGCCATCGTCGCTGACAAGACCGGTTACCCGGTGGACATGTTGAACCTCGACATGGACCTCGAAGGCGATCTCGGCATCGATTCGATCAAGCGCGTGGAAATCCTCGCGGCAGTCGACGAGCGCGCGCCGGAACTGCCCAAGGTTGACCGCGCCCGTCTGGGCGCGATGCGCACGCTGGCGGAGATCGTGGCGGCACTGGGCGCCGCCTCATCTGTGGGAGCGGGATTATCCCGCGAGCCTGCCATCGGACCCGGCAAAGATCGCGGGATAAACCCGCTCCCACACGGCCGCGAAGCACCCATCGCTGCGGCACCCGCCATCGACCTGCCAGCCCTGCTGCTCGCAGTGGTCGCCGACAAAACCGGTTACCCGGTCGACATGCTCAAGCTCGACATGGACCTCGAAGGCGATCTAGGCATCGATTCGATCAAGCGCGTGGAGATTCTCGCGGCAGTCGACGAACGTGCGCCCGACCTGCCGAAAGTGGATCGAGCGCGGTTGGGGGCGATGCGGACGTTGGCGGAGATCGTCGACGCGCTGGGGGCCGCCTCTCCTGTGGGAGCGGGCTTGTCCCGCGAGCCTTCCATCGGACCCGGCAAAGATCGCGGGATAAACCCGCTCCCACAGGGTCGCGACGCCAACATCGCCCTTGCGCCAGCCGTCGACCTGTCAGCGCTTCTGCTCGCCGTGGTCGCCGACAAGACCGGTTACCCGGTCGACATGCTCAAGCTCGACATGGACCTCGAAGGCGATCTCGGCATCGATTCGATCAAGCGCGTGGAGATTCTCGCGGCAGTCGACGAGCGTGCACCGGCGTTGCCCAAGGTCGACCGCGCGAGACTCGGCGCGATGCGGACGTTGGCGGAGATTGTGGCGGCGTTGGGGGCCGCCTCACCTGTGGGAGCGGGCTTGTCCCGCGAGCCTTCCATCGGACCCGGCAAAGATCGCGGGATAAACCCGCTCCCACAGGGTCGCGACCACGTTGTTCCGGACGCGGCGCTGGCCCGCTTCGAGCTCGACCTGATTCCCGCACCGGCCACCGGCCTCGCCATGCCCGGCCTGCTCGGCGGTGCGCCGTTGTGGATCGTCGGCCACGAAACGATCGGCGAGGCACTGGCCAGCGAGCTGCAGCGTCGCGGCGTGCGCGCGCAATCGGTCGACGTCGAGCCTGAGGGCGCCGACGCCTGCGTCTTTCTCGGCGGCCTGCGCGACTTCGCCGATATCGCCACCGCGACCGCGCTGAACTTCGAGGCCTTCAGCGTCGCGCGGCAACTCGCGCCGCGACTGCAATCCTCGCCCGGCCTGTTCGTCACCGTGCAGGACACCGGCGGTGCTTTTGGCCTGTCCGCGATGCCGGCGATCCGCGCCTGGGCGGCCGGCTTGCCGGCACTGGTCAAGACCTGCGCGCTCGAATGGCCGCAGGCAGCGCTGAAGGCGATCGACATCGAACACGGCGACCGTGACGCGGCAGCGTTGGCCGCGGCGATTGCCGACGAACTGCTCACCGGCGGCGGCGAGATCGAAGTCGCCCTGACCGCGAACGGCGAGCGGCGCACGCTGCGCAGCGTTGCGCGACCGGCGCAGGCGGACGTCCCGGTGATCGAGGCCGACGACGTGGTCGTCGTCTCCGGCGGCGCGCGCGGCGTGACTGCGGCGTGCCTGATCGAATGGGCGCAGCGTTGTCCGGCGCGCTTCGTGCTGCTCGGGCGCACGCCGCTCGACGAGGAACCGCCGGCTTGCGCGGGCATCCAGACTGAAACAGATCTCAAGCGCGCGCTGCTGGCGGACGCGCGGGCGCACGACATCATGCTGACGCCGGCGCAACTGGCGGCGCGCGCAAACCAGGTGCTCGCCGCGCGCGAGATCCGGCAGACGCTGGCGGCGATCATCGTCGCCGGCGGCAGCGCGCAATACCGCGCCGTGGCGGTCGACGATGCCGCGGCGCTGGCGGCAGTGCTCGCCGACGTGCGCGCCAAGTGCGGGCCAATTCGTGCGGTCGTGCACGCCGCGGGCGTGCTCGCCGACAAGCGCATCGCGGAGAAGACCGATGCACAGTTCGCCCATGTGTTCGACACCAAGGTGGCCGGTCTGCGCGCACTGCTGGATGCCACGCGCGACGATCCGCTGAAGCTGCTGGTGGTGTTCTCCTCGGTCTCGGCACGCTGCGGCAACACCGGGCAGGCCGACTATGCAATGGCCAACGAGGTGCTGGCGAAGGTCGCGGCCGCCGAACAGCGTCGCCGCCCACGACTGCGCGTGAAATCCCTGGGCTGGGGACCCTGGGAAGGCGGCATGGTGTCGCCGGCCCTGCGCGAGCGCTTCGCCAGCCTCGGCGTGCCAATGATTCCGCTCGCCGTCGGCGCGCGGATGTTTGCCGATGAGCTGACTGACGCCGGTGCGCTGGAACTCGTGCTTGGCGGCGAGCCGCGGCCCCAGGCACTGCTGTCGGCCGGAGCGGACGCGCGCGTCGAAGCGCTGGAACTGCGCGTCGACCAAGCCAGTCACGCGTGGTTGGCGGGACACGCAGTAGCCGGAATGCCGGTGGTGCCGGTGGTGCTGGTGGCCGAGTGGCTGGCGCGCGCCGTGCGCAGCTGGCGACCTGGACTGCACCTGACGGCGCTGCACGATCTCAAGGTGCTCAAGGGCATCCGCCTCGGCGGTTTCGGCAACGGTGGCGATCGATTGCGCATCGAGGCGCGGCCGTTGGGTGCGGGCGAACTGGCCTTGAGTGTGATCGGATCGCGCGGCGAACTGCATTACAGCGCGCGCGCCGAACTCGGCCGCGAGCCGGCGAGTGCGCCGCAGGGTCTGCCGGAGTTGCCGCTCGACGACTGGTCGGGCGGCCCGCTGTACCAGGATCTGCTGTTTCACCGCGGCCAGTTCGAGCTGATCGACCAGATCGACGGCATTTCCGATGCCGGAATTTCCGCGCAGTTGCGCGGTGTTGCTGCGGCGGAGTGGCCCGGCGACGTCTGGCAGCTCGACGCCGCCGCGCTCGATGGCGGCCTGCAGATGGCCGTGTTGTACGGCCAGCGCATGCTCGGTGGCGCCAACCTGCCGACCGCCATCGGTGAGCTGCGCAGCCACGCCGCACCCGGCCCCGGACCGATCAACGCGGTGGCTTACAGCCGTCGCGTCGGGCCGGCCGTGACCACCACGGACATTCTCTACACCGACGCCAGCGGCCGCCGATTCGCCGAGATGATCGGCGTGCAGAACCACGCGTTGCCGCAATGAGGTCGATTGCGATCGTCGGTCGCGCCTGCGTACTGCCGGGCGCGCTCAGCCCGGAGGCCTTGTGGCAGGCGGTCGTCGAAGGGCGCGATCTGACGACGTCGGTGGACCTCGACGCTCGTAGGTCACGTTGGCCGCAAAGCGGCCTACGTGACGATGAGGGTGCGGTGTCACGTAGGCCGCTGCGCGGCCAACGTGACCTACGTCGCGGCGGTTATCTGGAAGGTTTCGAGGCGATCTGGGATCCGAGCGGATTCGCGATGTCGCCACAGCAACTCGCCGGACTCGATCCGCTGGTGCACTGGGTGCTCCACTGCGCGCGCGAGGCTCTGGCGCAAGTCGGCGAAAAGCGTCCAGACAAGTCTGGACCCACAACAGTCGAAGCCGCCAAGCCTGCGCCTCAAACCTCTGGACCTGGTGGGTCCAGACTTGTCTGGATGCTCTCCCCCGATCTCGCGAAAAGGCCGCGCGTCGGCGCGGTGCTCGGCAACCTCGGTTTCCCCAGCCAATCGATGGCCGCCTACGCCGACCAGGTGTGGACCGGCCACGGTGACGTCGACCCGCGCAACCGCTTCATGAGCGGCGGCACGGCGGAGATCCTGGCGCAGGCGCTGGGCTTGACTGCCGGCAGCTATTGCCTCGACGCCGCCTGCGCCAGTTCGCTGTATGCGATCAAGCTGGCCTGCGATCAACTCAATGACGGCGACGCGGACCTGATGCTGGCCGGCGCCGTGCAGAGTGCCGATCCGCTGTTCCTGCAGATGGGCTTTGCCGCGCTCGGCGCGCTCAGCAAGAGCGGTCGGTCGCGCCCTTTCCATCGCGACGCCGACGGTCTGCTGCCGGCAGAGGGCTGCGCAATCCTGGCGCTGAAACGCCTCTCCGACGCGCGTCGCGACGGCGACGCCATCCATGCCGTGATCCGCGGTATCGGCGTGTCCAACGATGGCCGCGGCAAGGGATTGCTGGTGCCCGATGAGGCCGGACAGCAGCGCGCAATGCGCGCGGCCTATGCCGATGCCGGCATCGACCCGACCCAGGTGTCGCTGCTGGAATGCCACGCCACCGGCACCAGCGTCGGCGATGGCGCCGAACTGCGCAGCAGCGCGCAAGTGTTCGCCGGCGCGCGAAAACTGCCGATCGGCTCGCTGAAATCGAACCTGGGGCACTTGATCACGGTCGCCGGAGCCGCCGGGCTGATCAAACTCACCGAGGCCATGCGCCATGGCATGCGACCGCCGAATCGCCCGGTCGAGGCGCCGACGGCGGCGCTCGACGGCACGCCGTTTCGGCTGTTGCAACAGAGCGAGCCGTGGCCCGATGACGGAGCGCGCATTGCCGCGATCTCGGCGTTCGGGTTCGGGGGCAACAATGCGCATCTGATCGTGTCGCCGGATGTGTGTTCGCAGCAAGAGCAAGAGCGTCCAGACAAGTCTGGACCCACAGAATCCAAAGCCTCTTGCTCCGCTTCTGGGGGGCCAGAACTGTCTGGTCCAGAATCGTCTGGACGCACCGGCACAACAGCGTCGCGCCTTGCTGTTGTGGGTCCAGGCGGACGCACCGGCACAACAACGTCGCGTTTTGCTGTTGTAGGTCCAGACTTGTCTGGACGCTCTTCAAACGAGCCCCCTCGAAAATCCGAAGCAATCGCCATCGTCGGCCTCGGCATCTGCGTCGGCGGTGCCGCTCATCGCAAACAGTTCACCGAGGCGCTCTTCTGTGGGAGCGACCTTGCGTCGCAAGCTTCTGCTCCCGATTCGGCCGCGCCGTGCACGTCCCTGCTGCAACAGCCGATGCACCCCATCGAACTCGACCTCGCCGGCCTGCGCTTCCCACCGCGCGATCTGGCGCAGGCCTTGCCGCAGCAACTGGCCATGCTGCGCGTCGCGCGCGAGGCACTTGCCGAGGTCGCGCCGCTGCCACGCGAACGCACGGCGGTACTGATCGGCATGGAGCCGGACGTCGAGGTCTCGCGCTTCGGATTGCGTTGGCGACTGGCGCAGGCCGATGGATCAGCAGACTGGCGCGCGGCCGCGCAGGACGCCGTGATCGCTCCGCTGGAAGCCGCCGGCGTGCTCGGCTGCATGCCCAACATCCCGGCCAACCGCCTGAGTTCGCAGTTCGACTTCGGCGGCCCGGCGTACACCGTACAGGCCGGTCCCGACTCCGGCTTGCACGCCTTGCGCAGCGCCTGCCGCGCGCTCGCGCATGGCGAGATCGACGCCGCGCTGGTCGGCGCGGTCGACCTCTGCCACGAGCCGGTCAATCGCGCAGCCGGAAATGCTCATCCGATGGACGCGGCGATTGCCTGGGTGTTGAAGCGTCAAGCCGATGCGGAGCGCGATGGCGATCGCATCCATGCGTTGATCGTGGGTCCAGACTGGTCTGGACGCTCTGCCTCCGATGACATCGCCGAGCACGACTCGCTGCGCAAGGACGATCGCATCGGCAATGCTGGCGCGGCCGATGGCCTGCTGCGAGCGAGCATCGCTGCGCTGTGCCTGCACCATCGCCGACACGCAGACGCACGACCCTGGTTGAGCGTCAGCAAACGGCAGTTTCAGATCAGCGTCGCTGGCCTGCCAACGCTGCAGCTCAGCGAAGCGTTAGGTCATCAGCGCCGCAGCGAATCCCCGATTCCGCGACTGCATGTGTACGTGGGTGTCGACAAAGCCGCCGTCATTGCCGCTCTCCAATCCTGTGGGAGCGACCTAAGGTCGCGAGCTTCGGCGCCTGCAGCTCGCGACACAAGGTCGCTCCCAGCGGACGCGAACCCCGCCCGCCTGGTGCTGGTCGCCACCGATGACGACTTCGCAGGTGTCCGCCAGCGCGCGCTGGCGCATCTGCGCTATGGCGCGCCAGCGGGCGCCACGGTGCATTTCCGCGAGCAGCCGATCGCGGGCGAACTGGCGTTCGTATTTGCCGGCGCCGGCGCCTCGTATCCCGGCATGGGCCGCGAGCTGCTCGAACAGTTGCCGCAGTTGCTGGACGGGCTGGCGACGCGTAGCCAGCGACTGGTCACCGCACTCGAGTGGTCGTTTGCACGACCCGTGGGTTGGGCCAAGGCCGCAGGCCGTGCCCAACGACTGGGAGCCACCGATGTTGGGCACGCTGCGCTCAGCCCAACCTACGCCGATCTGCAATCACCCACCGCCCTGCAACAACTGTGGGGCGCCTCGGCGCTGTCGCAGTTGCACCTGGAGTTCAGCGAGGGCCTGCTCGGCCTCAAGGCCGATGCCTGGCTTGGCTATTCCTCGGGCGAAACCAATGCGCTGGTCGCCGCCGGGGTGTGGAATGACCCCGACGCGCTGATGGACGAGATGGAAGCCAGCGGCCTGGTTACCGATGCGCTCGGCGGCGCGTTCAGCGTGGTCGCGCCGCAATGGGGTCGACCGGTGCGCTGGGCCAGCTGGACCGTGCTGGCGCCGGTCGCCGAAGTGCGCGCGGCGCTGACCGGCGTCGAGCGCGTGCATCTGGCGATCATCAATTCGAACAACGACTGCCTGATTGCCGGCGACCGTGATGGCTGCGAGATCGTGGTCGGGCGCATCGGCGCCAATCGCTGCCTGCAACTCGACTATCCGCTGGCGGTCCACGTGCCCGAGTTGCGTGCGGTCGCGCCGCAGTGGCTCGAACTGCACCGTCGTCAGACTCAAGCACCGCGTCACGGGCGCATCTATTCAACCGCCGCCGGTTGCGCCTACGTGCCCGACGCGGACGCCTGCGCCAGCGCCATCCTCGACCAGGCCGACCAGTTGCTCGACCTGCGCCCGGTCGTGCTGCAGGCGTGGAACGACGGCGTACGCGTGTTCATCGAGCACGGCCCCGGCGGCAGTTTCGCGCGCGCCATCAAGAGCATCCTCGGCGAGCGCGAGGCGCTGGTTGTGAGTCTCGATCGCAAGGGGCAGGGGCTGGATGGCGTGCTCGCTTGCGCCGCGGCACTGCTCGCCGCCGGTGTGCCGGTAGACGTCGATGCCTTGCACGCCGCGCTGGCCTCAGTGCCCGCAAGCCCGGCGCCGCAGCGGCCGATGCGCTTTGCCGCGCACTGGCCGGAAATTCGCCTGCCGGCGCAGATCGAGATCATGGCGCCGGCGCCGCGATTGCCGCCCATTCTCGGCCGTAGGAGCGACGTGCACGTCGCGACCGATGTCGCTTGGTGCTGCGATCGCGACGTACACGTCGCTCCTACATCAGCGGCGCAGCCTGCTCTCGCCCCTGTGGGAGCGGATTCACTCCGCGATGCTGTTCGAGCGGTGCACCTTGCCCCCGCAAGCGCCGCACAAACTGCTCTCGCCTCTGTGGGAGCGGATTCACTCCGCGATGCGGGTCGCGACGTGCACGTCGCTCCCACCCGTGCGATGAGCCCCGCGGGTCACGACCTGCAGGTCGCTCCTGCATTTGTGGCGGCACTGCTGCGCCAGCAGACGGCGGTGTTGGGTGAGCAACAGCAGCGCTTCGTGCGCATCCAGGCCGCCGCCCACCAGAGCTTCCTGGCGCATCGCGCACAGGCGCAGGAAGTGCTGCTGCGCCACGCCGTGGGAGCGGGCTGGTCCCGCGAGCTCCCCGCCGGAAGAGCTCGCGACACAAGGTCGCTTCCACAGGCGGCGGTCGGGTGGAACCCCGGCCATCGGCCGGGATTCCACCGTCAACCTTGCGCCGAGCCCGCGGCGGAAACTTCGCCTGCGGCGAAGGTTCCGCCCTGCGACGCTGCCGTGGTGGACCGCCCCTTCGGTCCCCACTTCACCCGCGCCCAGCTCGAGATCCACGCCGACGGCCGTATTTCGGAGATTTTCGGACCTGCCTTCGCCGGGCAGGATGCATACGCGCGCCAGGTGCGCATGCCGCGCCCGCCGCTGCTGCTGGCCGACCGCGTGACCGCCCTCGAAGGTGCGCCGGGCAGCATGGGCAAGGGCCGTATTTGCACCGAAACCGATGTCGCCAACCACGCCTGGGCCGCACTCAATGGTCGCCTGCCCGCCGGCGTGATGATCGAAGCCGGTCAAGCCGATCTGATGCTGATTTCATGGCTCGGCGTCGATGCATTCAACCGCGGCGAGCGCGTCTATCGACTGCTCGGCTGCGAGCTGACCTATCACGGCGACCTGCCGCGGCTGAGCGACACGCTGCAATTCGACATCCAGCTCGACGGCCACGCCGCGCAGGGCGATGTGCGCCTGATGTTCTTCCACTACGACTGCGTCAACGCCGGGCGAGCGCAGTTGTCGGTGCGCCAGGGCCAGGCCGGCTTTTTCACCGATGCCGAACTGGCGGCATCGGCCGGTTGCCTGTGGACGCCGGAAACGCAGTCGATCGTGGAGTCGCCGCGGCTCGATGCGCCGCTGGTCGCATGCACGCGCGATGCGCTCGACCGCCGGCAACTGGAGGCATTCGCCGCCGGCGACGCCGCCACCTGCTTCGGCCCCGGTTTCGAGTTCGCACGCACCCAGACGCGCACGCCGTCGATTCACGGTGGGCGCCTGTTGCTGCTCGATCGCGTGACCACGCTCGCCGCGAACGGCGGTCCGTGGCGCCGCGGTTACCTGCGCGCCGAACTCGACATCACGCCCGACCAGTGGTTCTTCGACGGCCACTTCAAGAACGATCCGTGCATGCCCGGCACGCTGATGTTCGAGGGTTGCCTGCAGGCGATGGCGCTGTTTCTGGCGGCTGGCGGCCACACGCTCAAACGCGATGGCTGGCGCTTCCAGCCGGTTCCGGACATGCCGTATCAACTGCAGTGCCGTGGACAGGTCACGCCAGGCTCGCGGCTGCTGGTGACCGAGGTGTTTGTCGAGGAACTGATCGGCGGGCCGATTCCCACTGTGTATGCGGACCTCTTGTGCACCGTGGATGGTCTGAAGGCCTTCCACGCACGGCGGGTGGCGCTGCAACTGGTTCCGGACTGGCCGCTGGAGGAGGGCGGATCAGTGGAGGCCGGTACCCATCTTTTGTGGGTCCAGACTTGTCTGGACGCTCTTCCCTCCAGAAATGTCACAGGCGTCCAGACAAGTCTGGACCCACAAGAGCCAAGCGGCTCCCCGGTCATCGACGGCTTTGCCTTCGACCGCCACAGCCTGCTCGCCTGCGCGCTCGGCCGACCTTCGCAAGCCTTCGGCCCGATGTATGCGCGTTTCGACGGTCCGACGCGCGTGGCGCGCCTGCCCAGCCCGCCGTACCATTTCATCAGCCGGATTGCCGCTGTCGACGGACCGATCGGCGTGATGCGCGCCGGCGCACGCGTGGTCGCCGAATATGAGGTGCCCGAGGATGCCTGGTACCTCGATCACAACGGCGCGCGGGTGATGCCCTTTGCGGTGCTGCTGGAGGTGGCGCTGCAGCCATGCGGCTGGCTGTCGAGTTACGTCGGCTCGGCATTGAGCGCGGCGACCGAACTCGGCTTCCGCAATCTCGACGGCGAGGGCACGGTGCTGTCCGAATTGCGCGCCGGTGATCGGGTGCGCACCGAGGTCACGCTGACCGATGTCTCCGCCAGCGCCGGCATGATCATCGAGAATTTCGATGTGGTCTGTCGCGTCGGCAGGCGTGAGGTCTATCGATTGCGTACGGTGTTCGGCTTCTTTCCGCCGGAGGCGCTGGCGGCGCAGGTGGGGCTGCCGGTGGACCCGGGTCAGCGGGAGTTGCTGCAGCGGGCTGTTGCTCCTGCGGGAGCGGGTTTATCCCGCGATCCTTTGCCTCCAAATCGCGGGATAAACCCGCTCCCACAGGAAGCAACAGCTCGCGGGATAAACCCGCTCCCACAGGAGGCAACAGCTCGCGGGATGAACCCGCTCCCACAGGAGGCAATAGCTCGCGGGGTGAACCCGCTCCCACAGGAGGCAACAGCTCGCGGGATAAACCCGCTCCCACAGGAGGCAACAGCTCGCGGGATGAACCCGCTACCACAGGAGGCAACAGCTCGCGGGGTGAACCCGCTCCCACAGGACACAACAGTTCGCGGGGTGAACCTGCTCCCACCGGGAAGCGGTCTGCGCCTCCCCAGCGCCATGCTGCGCATGCTCGACCGCATCGAAGGCTACTGGCCGGATGCGGGCGCTGCCGGTCTGGGGCAGGTTCGCGCGGTCAAGGACATCGATCCCGGCGACTGGTTCTTCAAGGCGCACTTCTTTCAGGATCCGGTGCAGCCCGGTTCGCTCGGTCTGGAAGCGATGCTGCAGACCCTGCAGTGGTACCTGCTGCAACAGGACGGTGTCGATTCGATGCACGACCCACGCTTCGAATCGATTGCGCTGGATCGCCCGCACCGCTGGAAATATCGCGGGCAGGTATTGCCGCATCATCGCCGCATGCACACCACGCTCGAAGTGACTGAACGCGGCGGCGACGCACGCGGCATCCACGCGATCGCCGACGCCAGCCTGTGGGTCGACGGCCAGCGCATCTACGAAGCGCGCGGGCTCGCTGTGCGTCTGGTCAGTGGTTCTGCGTGACGACGCATGCCGCAGTCGCGGTACGCCGGGTTGCCGACGTGCTCGACACGACGCCGCCGTCGCCCGACTGGATGTCGCCCTGCGAACAGCAGCGAGCAGCACGACTGCGTGCACCAGCGCGCCATGCGCAGTACTGCGCCGGCCACTGGCTGCTGCGGCAACTGCTGGCGCGCGCCTTCGGCGGCGATCCGACCGACTACCCACTGATCGAACGCGAAAACCTGCCGCCCGCGGTGGCGGGTTCCAACCTGTGTGTCTCGCTCAGCCACGGCGGCGACTGGATTGCCGCGGCGTGGTCGAGCGCGGCAATCGGCGTCGATATTGAAGCGCGCGAGTCGCGCCCGGCACTCGGACGCCTGCAGCAATTGCTGCTGAATCCCGATGAGCCGCTGGACAGCCTCGACGATGACGCGCTGTTGCAACGCTGGGTGCTGAAGGAGGCGGTGATCAAGCGAGATCATGGGATCGCGTTGCCGGAGCAACTGGCGGCCCTGCAGTTGCAGCCGACGCGCGGCGGCCGCGCCGATGTGGAGTTGCTGAGTAGCGACGACTGGCACCTGGCGGTGACGCTAGCCGGGATTCTCGTCGACACCGAGATGACGATACGCAGCAGCAGTCGCTGGGTGTTGTGCGCCTGAAGCCGCCCGCCGCTTCATGCGCTCAGAGAGAGCGCGGCGACTGCCAGAATGCATCGGAAATTTCTTCAGCCTATTGACCTCTGAACAAGTCCCGTTCACCCTTCGACAGGCTCAGGGCGAACGGCCAAGTA
>CALEZI010000080.1 GCA_937928755.1 uncultured Rhodanobacteraceae bacterium
TTCCCGTGCCCCGTGCCCCGTGCCCCGTGCCCCATATCCTTCCCGCCGATGACCGACTCCGCTGACGCCTCCTCGCGCATCCGGCTGCACGACAGCTGGAAGCAGCGCTTGCTGCCCGAACTGCTGTCGCCGCAGATGCAGGCGCTGCGAGCTTTCCTGCAGACGGAGATCCAGGCTGGCAAACAGATCTACCCGCCCGGCCGGCTGATCTTCGCGGCCCTCGATCACACGCCTTTCGAGTGCGTGCAGGTGGTCATCCTCGGGCAGGATCCCTACCATGGCCCGGGTCAGGCACAGGGACTATGCTTTTCAGTGCCACCCGGGATCGACGTGCCACCGTCGCTGGTCAACATTCACGCTGAACTCAAACGCGACCTCGGCATCGAAACGCCCGATCACGGTTGCCTGGTGCCCTGGGCCGACCGTGGCGTGTTGTTGCTGAACGCGGTGCTCACGGTCGAGCGCGGCCGCGCCGGGGCGCACCAGGGCAAGGGCTGGGAGACCTTCACCGATCGGATCATCGTCATTCTGAACGCGGACCGCGAGGGCCTGGTCTTCATGTTGTGGGGCGCCTATGCGCAGGCGAAGGGCAAGCTGATCGATGCGCGGCGGCACCTGGTCCTGCGCGCGCCACATCCGTCGCCGCTGTCGGCCTATCGCGGGTTCATCGGCTGCGGTCACTTCTCGCGCGCCAACGCCTACCTCAAGGCGCGCGGCGGCCAGCCGATCGACTGGCGGCTGCCGCCGGCGGCGGAGATGGTTGGGTAGGTTTCGTCGAACCAGCAAGAGCGCGGCAGGGGACTGGGCGCTGGGGCGCTCTGATTCAGCGCATCGATCTTGAAGAGTTTGCGAAATGCAACTCCTGAAGGTCCAGCAAAGTAGCCGCCATGCGCCCCAGCCCCCAGCCCCGCCTTTGTTTGCAAAAGCCGGCCAAGCTCAATTGTAAGACCAGTCTGAACGGCGCGGGCGCGCGAGGAACTCGCAGCCCTTAGCACTCTCCCAGTGAGAGTGCTAAAATGCAGCCATCGGGCGCGGTCATCGAGCCGCTCGCCCTTCAAGATGAGGAGTTCACGATGAGTACGCATGCCCTGGTCGCGAACAACATGCCGATCCTCGGATCGGTCGGAAGCCTTGATTCGTATATCGGAACGGTCAACCGAATCCCCATTCTGCTGGTCGAGGATGAGCAGGACCTGGCTCGGCGTTTCCGCGAGGAAGGCGATCTCGAAGCGGCGCGCCAGTTGGTGATGTCGCACCTGCGCTTCGTGGTGCACGTCGCGCGTGGTTATGCCGGCTACGGTCTGGGCATTTCCGACCTGATCCAGGAAGGCAACATCGGCCTGATGAAGGCCGTCAAGCGTTTCGATCCGGATATGGGCGTGCGCCTGGTGTCGTTTGCGGTGCACTGGATTCGCGCCGAGATCCACGAGTTCATCCTGAAGAACTGGCGCATCGTCAAGGTCGCCACGACCAAGGCGCAGCGCAAGCTGTTCTTCAACCTGCGTCGCGCGAAGACCCGACTCGGCTGGATGAACGCCCAGGAAGTGCAGGCAGTGGCCCGCGACCTCGGAGTCGATCCGGCGACCGTGGTCGAGATGGAAGCGCGCCTGCAAGGTCAGGACGTGGCCTTCGATGCGCCGGCGGATGACGACAGCGATGCGCGTCCGTCGCCGATCGCGTTCCTGGTGGATCAGGCCGCCAACCCTTACGAGAGTCTGGAAACCTCGGATGTGGGCGAGCGTCAGCTCGACGCGCTCGCGGAGGGCCTGGAAAAGCTCGACAAGCGCAGCCGCGACATCGTCAATCGTCGCTGGCTCGCCGAGCCCAAGGCAACATTGCAGGAACTGGCCGACGAGTACCAGGTTTCGGCCGAGCGTATCCGTCAGATCGAAGCCGCTGCGTTCAAGAAGATGCGCGCGCAGTTCGCGGACTGAGATGCCGGTGCAGCAAGTGCGGCGGCACCGGCACTGGCGAAGCTGAGCCGGGGCCGATGTCTGGCAGCGCAGCCTGCGACCCTTGATTTTTTGACGCGCTCCCCCACTGCTGGTGGGCGCTGTTCTGCCGTCGCATTTTTCCAGCGATGCCGAGCCGTGCGATAATCGCCGGCTCTGCGCGCCCGCCAATGGCGTACCGACTCACCTCAGACGTGCGCGAGCGCGTTTCGAAGACCGCTTTCCCCCGCATTCCCCCAAGGACGAATCATCATGGCCAACGAAGAAAACCCCATTGCCGGGACCAACGGCAACGCCCCTGCCGAGACCGGCCCGCAACTGACTGTGCAGAAGGTCTACATCAAGGATGCGTCCTTTGAAGCGCCGGCAGCGCCGCACATCTTCCAGGAACAGGGCCAGTCGCGGGTCGAACTGAACCTCGGCCAGAAGGCGCAACAGTTGGGGCCCAACGTGTACGAGATCGTCCTCACCGTGACCGTCACCTGCAAGATCGGCGAGAAGACCGCTTACCTGGCTGAAGTCCAGCAAGCCGGCATCTTCGGCCTGTCCGGTTTCGATCCCAATCAGTTGGACATGGTGATCGGCACCTACTGCCCACACGTGGTCTTCCCCTACGCGCGCCAGACCATTTCCAGCCTGATCGAGCAGGGCGGCTTCCCGGGTTTCCTGATGCAGCCGATCAACTTCGAGCAGATCTACGCCGACAACCTGAAACGTCGTCAGCAGCAGGCTGCCTGATCCACTCCGGCAATGCGAAGCATCGCGCGCATCGCGGTCCTGGGGGCCGGATCCTGGGGCACCGCGCTGGCGACGCTGCTGGCCCGCAACGGTCTCGACGTGCGCCTCTGGGGCCGTCGGGACGGCGCGCTGATCGACCACGGTGAGGCGCTCGAGAATCCACGCTATCTGCCGGGCATCGCCCTGCCCGGCAATATCGGCTACACCACCGAGCTTGCGGTCGCGCTCGATGCAATCGATGCGTTGCTGGTCGTTGTTCCCAGCCACGCGTTTGTCGACACCCTGGCGCTGGTCGCGCCACAACTGCCACCGACCCTGACGGGTCTGGCCTGGGCAACCAAGGGCTTCGAGCCGGGATCGGGCAGTTTCCTGCATCAGGTGGCCGACCGACTGCTCGGCGTCGAACTGCCCAAGGCGGTGGTCACCGGGCCGAGTTTCGCCAAGGAAGTCGCGCTTGGGCTACCCAGCGCGGTCACTGTGCATTCGGATGACGATGCCTTTGCCGAGTGTGTCGCCAAGGCCCTGCACGGACCGAAATTCAGGGCCTACAGCGGCAACGACATTCGCGGAGCCGAGCTTGGCGGCGCCATGAAGAATGTGCTCGCCGTGGCCACCGGAATCTGCGACGGCATGCAGCTCGGTCTGAACGCGCGAGCAGGGCTGATCACCCGTGGCCTGAACGAAATGCTGCGCCTGAACCTGTGCCTGGGCGGTCGCGCCGAAACCATCATCGGCCTCGCGGGACTGGGCGATCTGGTGCTGACCTGTACCGGCGATCTTTCGCGCAATCGCCGCCTGGGCCTGGCTCTGGGGCGCGGCACGTCGCTCGCCGACGCGGTCGCCGAGATCGGCCAGGTGGTCGAAAGTGTGCAAACTGCCGACGAAGTCATGCGCCTGGCACAGCGATTCGACCTCGATCTGCCGATTTCCTCACGCGTGCACGCGGTCCTGCACGGGGACACCACGCCGGCCGATGGATTGAAGTCGCTGCTCGCCCGCGACCAGAAACCCGAATACCCGCCAGGGCTGGGGCTCGGCTGAGGGTTGGGTGAGTCGCAAGTGGCAAGTGGCGGAAGCTCGCCGGGCGCGGAGGAATTGCCACTGACGACTTGCCATTGAGCGTGGCGCAGCCGCGCGGTCCACTTGCTGATCGTGCCGATGAAGTGGCCGCTCTCCCCGAACATGCTGTAACAGATTGAATTTTAGATGTTTTCCCATGAAGACTGACGACCCTGTGATTGGGGACGCAAAGGACGCAAAGGGACGCAAAGGACGCAAAAACAGCAGGTGCCAGCGGCCATTCATGCAAGTCCTGGCTGTTGATCTCCTTTGCGTCCTTTGCGTCCCTTGGCGTCCTTTGCGCCCAGAAATACAGTCCGCATTCTTGCGACACCACTGTTCGATGCGCGAACAAGCGCACCGCCAGGGGCGACCGTGACTCTCACAGGATATCCTCTAAACGATTGATTGTAGAGAATTTATTTGTAGGTCACGTAGCCTGCTGCGCAGGCAACGTGACCTACTTCCGTGTGTTCTTTGCGCGAATAGGCGCACCGACAGCGGCGACCGGGACTCTCATCGATCATTCCTGAACGACATTCGCGCCCGCCGTGCCGAGTTGGCGCGCCTTCAGTTGCGGGCGCGCACGATCCACTCGTTCGCGAGCGGTCCGTGACCAGGTTGGAAGCGGCGCTCGCGCAGCAGTTCTGCGAGGTGGCCCATGAGTCAGCGTTGGTGGATCCTGGCGATTACCCTCACGGCGGCATCGCTGCTGGCCTCGCCACGTGCGTCGGCGCAATTCGCCGGCGCTCGCGGTGCGGCAGCTGCGATGCCGTTGGCGCCGCTGTATCAGGAAGATTACGGGTACTGGCGCGAGCAGGTGCGCGTCGCCAGCCCGTCGCGCAACGCACGTTGGGACGGCGCCCCACGTGGCGCAGTTCGCGTCTACCACCGGCGTTTCGACGCCCGCTGGAACTGGCGCACTGCGCCGCGCCATCGGGTGGTCTACACCTATCACCGCGGCGACCTGTGGTTCCTCGACCCGACCACCGGATGGGCCTACAGCGTGGACCAATACGGGATCGTCTACACCGCCGATCCCTATCGCGGGTGGGTTTACTCGCTCGGGCCGTTGACGCGCTGGACCGCCGACCTGCTGTACTTCTTCGATCTTTACCGCTTCGACCGGGGCTACTGGTATTGCGCCGACTACGATTATTTCGTCGATCTGTGGGAGATCAATTCGCGCCGGGATTTCTACACCTACGACACTGCCTATTCGACGTTGTGGAGCTGGGAGCCGTACTGGCGCTCGCCCACGTTCGTGAGTTTCAGCATCAACTTCACAACGGTCTGGGTGCGTCAGGTACGCCACCACTACGATTACATCGAGCGCAATCCGCATTATCGCCGCGAGCTGCTCGATTCGATCGGCTTGCCGGCTGTGCAGGCCTCGCCGCCGCGCCAGATGTCGCCGCGCGCGGTGGCGACCACAGCGTACTGGGAGGCGCGCGATCTCGCCGCTGCCGGATTCGCGCCGCCGCCGCGAGGTCGCGATACAGGCCGCAGTTGGGCTGCCGGTACCATCGTCGACACCCGCGAAGTGCCCGCGCCGGTGGTCGAGCCGGGTGCGCCCGCGCCGGGCTTCAACGCGCCATTTCCAGATGGTCGCTTCGGAATTGGTTCTGGCGACGGCGGCCGCAAGCCGCGCGGCGAGCAAGAGACCTCGACGCCAACGGTGGATCGCGTCAAACCCGAGCGCGTCGATCCGGGTCGGCCGCGCTTCGAGGAGCCGGGGCAAACGCCGCAGTCGCGTAAACCCGAGCCCGCAGCAGGGCCCACGACAGGTGACGACCGCGTCTACCCGTCGAAGCCGAAACCGGATCCGCGCTGGGAGCAGCCGCGTAACGCGCCACGCGAGAAGCCGAACTATCAGGAACCCCCGCGGGAGAAGCCGCGGTACCAGGAACCGCCTCGCGAAAAGCCGCGCTACCAGGACCCCCCGCGGGAGAAGCCGCGCTACCAGGACCCGCCGCGGGAGAAGCCGCGCTACCAGGAACCGCCTCGCGAAAAGCCGAGTTACCAGGAACCGCCGCGCGAGAAGCCAAGCTACGAGTCGGCACCGCGCAAGGAGCCCAAGGCAGAAGCGCCGCCACGCGAGGAACGGAAGGCCGATCGCAAGGACGAGCGTCGACCGGAGAATTGATCACACACCGGTTGGCCTGGGTTGGCCAGCCGGCCTGAAGGCTGCCCTTCGGCGCGTCCGCTGCGGTAGCCTTCGGAGTCTCGCTCCAGCCTCGGATCCACGCGTGACCGCACCTGCGTTCCAGATTGCTCCCGCTTTCGCGGTCCCCTTCGTGCTTTGCGAGCACCCCAATCCAGAGCCGCTGAACCGTCGGCTGCGGCAATTGTTCCTGGAGCGCGAGTCGGCCGGGTCACGCTACGCCAACGCGCAGCCGCTGGTGCAGCGCAACGATGCGCTGTTCGAAAGCAACTTCGAACTGTTCGACTGGCCCGACGCGCCGGTCGGCGAGCTGCGCGACTATTGCTGGGCGCAACTCTACCGCGCCATCCGCGAACTCAACGGTTACGACATCGACCAACTGAAGAAACTGCATGTCGCGGCCGAATCGTGGTTCCACATTACTCGCAAAGGTGGCTACTTTGCATTGCACAACCACCCGATGGCGAGTTGGTCCGGTGTCTATTGTGTCGACGTCGGTGACGATCGCAGTGGCATCGAAGACAGCGGCCTGCTGAGTTTCGTCAGCCCGATGGCGGCCAACACCATGTTCATCGACATGGCGATCGCGCGCATGAGCCATCCCTATGCGTATGGTCCGCGCAACTTCCGTTTGCACGCCGGCCAACTGGTGATGTTCCCGTCCTGGGTGCTGCACGAAGTACGGCCATATTTCGGAGACGGCGAACGCATCACCGTGGCCTTCAATGCGCGCTTCCGCATGGCCGGCATCGAACCAGGCAAGGTGCCGGTGTACCGCTGAATCATCGCGCCGCGGCTCCGCGTTCGATGCGCGAACAAGCGCCGGCAGGCAACCACTCACGGCATGCTGGCGATAGTCCCATCGAGCAGTGCCGCGATCGCGCGCCGCGCTTCGGTCACGCCCGACTTGTTGTGCGCCGAGATGACCACGGCTTCGGCGGGCACTCCGAGCTCGGCGATCTCCTGCAGTACCTTGCGCCGGGTTTCGTTCGCTGGCCCGCGATTGAGCTTGTCCGACTTGCTGAGCAGAACCACGCAGCGCAGCCCCCGCGACTGGCACCAGGCCAGCATCTGGCGATCGAAGTCGGTCAGGGCGTGGCGGATGTCGCTGACGATGACGATGCCGGCGAGCGCCTGACGTTCGCGCACGTAGGCGTCGATCAGGGTGTGCCAGTCGCGCTTCACTGCCAACGGCACCTTGGCGTAACCGTAGCCGGGAAGGTCGATCAATCGTTCGTCGTCGGCCAGCGCAAACACCACCAGTTGTTGCGTGCGACCAGGCGTCTTGCTGGTGCGCGCCAGCGCGTTCTGGTCGGTGATGGCGTTGATTGCGCTCGATTTTCCGGCATTCGAGCGGCCAGCGAAGGCAATCTCGCGGCCGCCGTCCGCCGGCAGTTTGCGGTGGTCCGGCGTGCTCATCAGAAACTGCGCACGCCGGAAGCGGCGTGCGAGGTCGAGGTCGGCTTGATCGGCTGCGGGTGCGTGCATTCTCGGGTGACCCTGAATCCAGGCGTGGAATCCTACGCGAGCGGTGGATCGGGTTGTTGGTTGCGTCGCCAGGGCCGCGCAGGCGTGTAGAATCCGACGGGTTTAGCATTGCTCGCGCTGTCCGGCGGGTGCTGCGCGAATTCCCCCATTGATCGGCGTTCGAGGTCGAGAACGATGAAGTTCAGCACGTTTGTTGCCCTGGCAGCGTTGTTTGCTGCAACTCCGGTCTGGTCTGCCGGCGGCGATGCCGCGGCGGGACAGACCAAGGCTGCCGTGTGTGCGGCCTGTCACAGCGTCGACGGCAACAGCGTCGATCCCTTGTATCCGAAGATCGCGGGTCAGCATGCCGAATACAGCGCGCAGCAGTTGGCTCTGTTCAAGAGCGGCAAGCGCATGAATCCGATCATGCTTGGCATATCGGCAACGCTGAGCGAGCAGGACATGCTCGACGTGGCGGCCTACTTCGCCACGCAAAAGGCCAGCCCGGCGCTCGCCGACGAGGCCCTGGTGGCGGTGGGGCAGCGGATCTACCAGTCCGGCGATGCCAAGCGTGGCATTCCCGCCTGCATGGCATGCCACGGACCGACCGGCACCGGCAATCCAGCGTCGCGTTATCCGGCGCTGGCCAGTCAGCATGCTCAATACACCGCCGACATGCTGCGTCGTTTCCGCGGTGGCGCGGTCTACGGCGATGAATCCGACGCCAATGCGAAGATCATGTCGCAGGTTGCGGTTTCGCTGACCGATGCTGAGATCGAAGCACTGGCGTCGTACATCCAGGGGCTCAGTTCGGCGACGCCCTGAGGCATTCCGCCGACTGCTAAGTCGCGCTTCAGCCGAAATCTGACAGTCTCCACGCTCCCATCCCGTTGTACGAGGATCACGATCGATGCGTCTCGCCATTGCCACACTTTTTGCAATCGCCCTGGTACTGGCGCTACCGGCCTGTGCCCAGCCGGTGGAGAAATTTCAGGCCGGCAAGCACTACACGTTGATCGATCCGCCACAGCCGACGAGTTCCGGCGACAAGATCGAAGTGCTCGGCGTATTCATGTACACCTGCCCGCACTGTTACGACCTGGAACCGTACCTGGTGAAGTGGAAGGCCACGGCGGCAGCGGACGTCGCCTACTCGCCGTTCCCGGCGGCATGGAATGAGCCGGTCGAGGCATTTGCGCGTGCGTTCTACGCAGCGGAAACGCTGGGCATCCTGGACGCATCGCACGAGAAGTTTTTCGCCGCGATCCACAAGGAACGCGTGCCGCTGCAGTCGCTCGACAGCATTGCGCAGTGGTACACGCAATTCGGCGTGACCAAGGAAGCCTTCCTCAGTGCAGCCAGCTCGTTCGCGGTCAACACCAAGATCAATCGCGCCAAGGCGATGGTCCCGCGTTGGGGCGTGGCGGGTACGCCGACGATGATCGTCAACGGCAAGTATCGCTTCGATGTGTCGAGCGCCGGTGGACATCAGAACGTGGTCGAGTTGATCGATTTCCTGGTGGCCAAGGAACGCAGCGCCAAGAAAGCCGGCGCTTGATCGTTCGGCCCATGGCATGAATGCGCCGCGTAGTGCGGAGAAGAAGTCGGAGGCGCGATCCCCTGGGTCGCGCCTTCGTCTTTTCTGCTTCAACATTCATGCCGGCAACGCTCAGGGTGGGTTTCGCGAGTACTTCACGCGCAGCTGGCGGCATTTCCTGCCGGACACCGGCAAGCACAAGAATCTGTCCGAACTGGCGCGGCTGCTGGGAGAAGTCGATATCGCCGCGCTGCAGGAGGTCGACGGCGGCAGCCTGCGCTCTGGATTCATGAACCAGGCCGCCTATCTGGCAGAACTGGCGGCATTCCCCTATTGGTGGCAACAGCGTAACCGGCGTATCGGGCGCATCGCCGAGTCGAGCAATTGCCTGCTCAGCCGGGCTCAGCCCACCCAGGTAGAAGACCATCCTCTGCCGGGACGCATTCCCGGTCGTGGTGCGTTGATGGCGGTGTATGGCGAGGGGCGCGAATCGCTTGCCGTTGCGATCTCGCACCTGTCGCTGGGCGCCCAGGCGCGAGCGCGTCAGTTTGACTTTCTGCACGAGCTGCTTTCGCCCTACAAGCACACGGTTCTGATGGGCGACTTCAACTGCCAACCCAGTGCGCCAGCTTTCCGCCGATTCATGGAACGCAGCGGGCTGCAGGTGCCGGGGCCGCAGGCGCTGGCGACCTATCCCGCATGGCAACCTCAGCGCTCGATCGACCATATCCTGGTCTCGCATGACATCCACGTCAGCCGCTACGAAGCCCCGTCGCTGAAGCTGTCCGACCACCTGCCGGTGGCAGTCGACATCCACTTGCCCGAGGGCGTACGCGTCGGGCGTGCTTGACGCTTCGCGTGTGGGCGCGTAATTCGCGCGTCAAGCCCTGTGCGAGTGCAGGTCGCCCCCTGGCGGCGCGCTTGTTCGCGCATCGAACTGGCGGCGACCATGCGGACTGCCTTCTTTGTCCGCAAAGGACGCAAAGAGAGCCAAGAACCAGGGTGTTGATGTTCTGCTGGCTTTGCTGTCCTTTCCTATCCTTTCCTATCCTATCCTTTCCTATCCTTTCCTTTGCGTCCTTTGCGTCCTTTGCGTCCTTTGCGTCCTTTGCGTAAAAGTTTTTCCAGATACTTGCGTTATGTTTGGTGAGAGTCCCGGTCGCCCTGTCGGTGCGCTTATTCGCGCAAAGAACACACGGAAGTAGGTCACGTTGCCTGCCCAGCAGGCTACGTGACGCTGTCCATTGTCACGTAGCCCGCTGCGCAGGCAACGTGACCTAGTTCTGTGAGAGCGGGTTCTTCCCGCGAAGGCTCTCGCGGAATGAATCCGCTCCCACAAGAACACATATTGCTCGTGCAGACGCCGTCAGTGCCTTGCGCGCAGGCGGAAGCGCTCGCGATAGTCGGCCGGCGTCAGTGTGGTCGCGCGCTTGAACAGTTTGCGGAAGCTCGACACATCGCTGTAACCGCAGCGTTCGACCACTTCGTCGAAACTGAGGTGGGTGGTCTCCAGCAGTGCTTTTGCGCGTTCCACCCGCAGCCGCTGGATGTGCTCCAGCGGCGACACGCCATAGTGCGATTTGAAATGCCGCAGCAGGCTGCGTTCGCTGGTACCGCAATGCTCGGCCAGCGCGCTCACGCTGACTTCGCTGTCGATCGCGGTGCGCAGGTACTTTTCCGCTTTTTCCGCCATCGACGTGCGTGGACGCTCCATCAGTGCCAGGCTGATGTAGGGCGCCTGGCTCTGGCGCTCGGCATCGAAGGCGAGCATGTGTCCGACCTGTTGCGCCAGGTCCGCGCCGGCGACTTCGCTGACCAGCCGCATGATCAGGTTGAGCACCGCGGTCGCAGCTCCGGTGGTGATTACGCCACCGTCGTCGACGATCATCTGGTTGGTGTCCAGTTGCACACGCGGAAAGGCCTGACGGAAGGTTGCGCCGAGCCACCAACTGGTGGTCGCCCGACGACCATCCAGCAAGCCGCTCTTGGCCAGCAGCAGGGTGCCGCTGCAGGACGCCGCCACGCGCACGCCGGCTGCATGAGCGCGGCGCAGGTATTCGACTTCGGTGTCGAATTCCGCTGCGCGCTTGCACAGGCCCGCGGGGTCGTCGGCGAGGATGCCCGGGACCAGCAGCACATCGAAGTCGGTGCCCGGTGGGCGCAGTCCGTCGAGCTTGAGGCCGGTGCTGGTGATCACCTGCGTCTGTCCGCGCGCGCTGACCACCTCGGTGACGAAGCGCGGCGAGAAGCTCGGTTTCTTCAACTGCGCCACCTTTTCGGCGACACGCAGCGCGTCGATGGGACTGGCGACGCTCGACAGCATGCAGCCATCGAGCGCCAGGATTCCGAGCCGCAGCAGCGGTGGTTCAGGGTGTCCCATGGGTGCGACTCAGCGTTCGACCATGACCGCACCAGTATGCTCCGCCAGCCAGTTGATCAGCGTGCTCGGCGCGCGCAGCGCGTTTGGTTGCGCACCCGCGCTATCGCAGGACACCAGTTGCACGCGGCCCCTGTGGCCCGGCGGCAGCGCGGTGCCGGACGGCGCCTGCAGTTCCAGACTGCCCTGGCGATTGCGGTTGAGCATCCAGATGCCCTCGGGCAGATAAACCTGCTGTCGGCATTGGCTCAGTACTTCGCGGTCTTCGGCGTCGATCGGCGTCAGCTCCCAGCGACCACTGGTCTGTTCGAGCCTGGCCGAATACTGGCTGCCGGCGGTGAATTGGGGACCGGCATCTTCGATCTCTTCAGCGACCGCCTGGGTGCCGAAGGCGATCAGCGTGGCGGCAATGATCAGACGGATGTTCATGGTGTAGCTCCTGTGCTTTCCGGGGAGATGTCCCGGGGTGGACACAGATTGCGCCACTGACCGATCGGTCGGGAGTGGCGGAAACGCAATTAATGGGGCGGAATCAGACAGGAGCGGTGAAAAGTGAAAGGTGAAAGGTGAACGGTGAAACGTGAAACGTTAAGGACCCTCTGAAGTGCGCCGTGACTCGTCATTGCGAGCGCAGCGAAGCAATCCAGGCATTTGATTTTCAGAGCATTTCTGGATTGCCGCGTCGCTTCGCTCCTCGCAATGACGACTTGATCAGAGGTTCCCTAAGTTAAAGGTGAAACGTCAAAGGGGTCTCGCTTTGTTTAACGTTTCACGTTTCACGTTTCACGTTTCACTTTGCTTGCCTCAATTTCGCTCAAGCGCGGGGCCCCGCGCAGCACACTCACCCACCTGTCACCAACATCAAGACGGCTTGCACGCCGCGCAGACGCGGCGAGCATGCAGCGAGGAGGAAGCTATCCCGGCGCCACTGATGCGCTCCCCTTCCCATCCTAGAGACACATCACATGAAACTGCTCCCGATTCTTGGCACCTGCGCTGCTCTGGTTTTCGCGCCGATGGTCATCGCCGGCAACCACGCGGACCACGCTGCGACGAAGCAGCAGACCGTGGTCGACATCGCCGTCGGCAATCCTGACTTCTCCACCCTGGTCGCGGCGCTGAAGGCTGCCGGTCTGGTCGACACCCTGAGCGGTGCGGGCCCGTTCACCGTGTTCGCGCCGACCAATGCGGCATTCGAGAAGCTGCCGGCGGGCACGCTGGACAGCCTGCTCAAGCCGGAGAACAAGGGCCAGCTGACCTCGATCCTGACCTATCACGTGGTTGCCGGAAAGGTTCTGGCCGCTGACGTGGTCAAGCTCAGCAGCGCCAAGACCGTGCAGGGCGGCGAGGTGGCGATAAAGGTCGATGGCGGCGCGGTGACGGTCGATGGCGCCAACGTGACCGCCACCGACATCGCCGGCAGCAACGGTGTCATCCACGTCATCGACAATGTGATCCTGCCGAAATAAGCATCTCGACGGCGTTGCGGGGCGCCGCAGCTGCGGCGCCCTGCAGCAAAACCCGCTCCCACAGTGAAGCAGAAGGGTTACGCGCCCAGCTTTTTTGCCTGCTCGCGCAGTCCAGCGACGGTAGTCGTGAACTCCGCGATGCGCTGCTTCTCCTGCTCGACCACGGCTTGCGGTGCATTGGCGACGAAGTTGGCGTTGCCGAGCTTGCCCTCGCACTTTCTGATTTCGCCTTCCAGCCGCGCGATCTCTTTCGCGAGGCGCTTCAACTCGGCGTCGACATCGATCAACCCGAGCAGCGGAATCAGCAGCTTGAGCTCGCCGACCACCGCGGTGGCGGCGGCCGGCGCGGTTTCTCCGATGCCCAGCCAGCGCATCGCAGCAGGCTCCACACGTGCCAGAAAGGCGATCGCCGGCGCGAACCGCGCCTGACGCTCGCGATCGCGCGCATCGCCGCCTTCGAGCACCAGTGGCACCAGTTTCGCCGGACTGATGTTCATCTCGCTGCGGATACGACGCAGGCCGCCGAGTACCGACTTCAACCATTCGATGTCCGCCGCGGCGTCCTCGTCGCGGGCGAAATCCTCAGCCTGCGGCAGCGCCTGGGTCGCGATCGTGTCACTTTGCTTGCCCAGGCGCGGTGCCACCTGTTGCCAGATCTCCTCGGTGATGAATGGGATGATTGGATGCAGCAGGCGCAGCACGGCCTCCAGCACCACCAGCAGCGTGTGCTGCGTCGACGCGCGCGCGGCCGCATCGTCGCCCTGCATTGCCGGTTTGGCCAGTTCCAGGAACCAGTCGCAGTATTCGTTCCAGACGAAGTCATAGAGCGCCTGCGCGGCCAGGTCGAAGCGGTAGGCAGCGATCTGCGCGTGGTATTCGGCGGTGGCTTTGGAGAGTTCGGTGAGGATCCAGCGGTCGGGAATGCCGGGCGACGACGGGGCTGGGGGTTGGTCGGGACGCGAGTAACTGATTCCAGGGACGCTGGCGGCACGCTCGTCGATCGCTGCCAGGTGCGTCTCCATCCGCGCCAGGGCCGCGTCGACCGATGCGATTCCTGGTGCTGCGTCGAGTGACGGAACACCTCTTTCCGCTTCCCCGTTTTCCGTTTTCCCTTTTCCTTTTTCCTGCGCCTGCATCAACACGAAGCGCGCCGCATTCCACAGCTTGTTGCAGAAATTCTTGTAGCCCTCGCAGCGTTTCAAGTCGAAGTTGATGGTGCGCCCGTGCGTCGCCAGCGCAGCGAAGGTGAAGCGCAACGCGTCGGCGCCGACCGCGTTGATGCCATCCGGATACTCCTTGCGGATGCGCTTTTCGACCCTCTCGCGCACCTGCGGGATCAGCAGGGACGAGGTGGACTTGCGCACCAGCTCTTCCAGTTCAATGCCGTCGATCAGGTCCAGCGGATCGATCGTATTGCCCTTGGACTTGCTCATCTTCTGGCCTTCGGCGTCACGCACGATGGCGTTGATGTAGACGGTCCTGAAGGGCACGCGGTCTTCGAGTTTGGCGAAGCGCGGTTGGTAACTGCCGTCGGCCTTGCGACCCACGAAATAGGTCGTCGCCATGACCATACGCGCAACCCAGAAGAAGATGATGTCGAAGCCGGTGACCAGCACCGAGGATGGGAGGAAGAGTTGGTCGTGTTGCCAGTTGGCTTGGGGGGCGTCGACAGCAAAGGCGGGGCTGGGGGCTGGGG
>CALEZI010000081.1 GCA_937928755.1 uncultured Rhodanobacteraceae bacterium
GGCTCCTGGTGGGTCCAGACTTGTCTGGACGCTTTCTCTTTGAAAGCAAGAGCGTCCAGACAAGTATGGACCCACGGAAGCCAAGTCCCAATCACGCGCCCAACAGTGCCGCGGGAGCGCTGTCCTGCGACGGCGAGATCCAGAGCGGGATCATGGCACCTGATGGCCACTCGCGCCGGCGGCCGATATGTCGGGGAACGCGTCAGGTTTCTGGTTGGCTGGCCTGAGCGCGTCGCCACCGGCATCATCGCGGCCTTCACATTTCGCAACGGATCCAACAATGACGCCTGCAGAGATACGTACGCTCCCGCCTCAGTCTTTCCACCAAGCTGCTGCTGGCGGTAGTACCGGTGCACCTGCTGCTGTTCCTTCCGAGATTGGCGGGCGCTCCGCCCGAGTTGTTCAACGTAGTGTGGGCGCTGAGCGCCGTACTCTGCATCGCCGGCCTGATGATCTCCAACCCGCTGCTCGGCATCACCGCCGAAGCCGGAGATTTCACCAGGACCCGCTGGGCGGTCGGGCGTCACGCCGAGCGTCAGGCGCGATGGTCCCTGGTGCTGGGCTTTTACATCTCCTTTCTGGTCCCCGTCCTCAATCTGCTGACTGCGATGTGGATCCTGTATCGCGTGCGCTCGGCAATGGGCGCCCTGCGCAACCTCGAGAACGGGCGCCTGGCCAACGTGGCGCGGCGGGAGAAATTCCGGCCGGCGAACGGATGACTCGCCGCTGCGCCCGGGCGCAAGCAACGGTCGAACGCTCTGTCGGAAAGAGCCTGAAGTCGCTGCTTTGCCATCTGTGGGAGCGGATTCACTCCGCGAGCGCTTTCGCGGGATAAACCCGTTCTCTCCAGACATATCGTAAGTGACTGAAAGAAGAACATTTATCCGCAAAGGAGGCAAAGAAGAGCAAAGCGAGCCCGTGATTCGGCAAGGGGAAATCTGACCTCTGCACAATCTCCGCTTCCTGCTCCCTTTGCGTTCTTTGCGTTCTTTGCTGACAGAAAACACACTCCGAGGTTGCTGACAGTTTGATGCGCGAAGGTGCGCACCGAAGCGGTGCGGCAAGGGACTCCCACATCCTGTACGGATAGCTCCACCTCGATTGCACACCGAGAATCAACGGAAACGATGCGCATCCTGGCCGCGCTCGTGATTGAATGCACACCGACCCCGGAGGTGCGCATGACCCAGCCCCTTTTGCAGCAACCTCGCTGCTCGCAGACCGGCAAAAACGGCGACGCGCCATGTCCGCGCTAGCGTCGGATGTCCTCGTCGTCGGTGGCGGTCTCGGCGGCATCGTTGCCGCGCTGGGGGCGCTGCGTGCCGGAATGTCGGTGACGCTGGTCGACCGCGACTCGCAGGAACGCTTCGGCGGGCTGGCGCGTTGGGCCTTCGGCGGCATGGCGCTGGTCGGCACGCCCTTGCAAAAGCGCATGCGCATCCCGGATACGCCCGAAGTGGCGCTGCGCGACTGGATTCGATTCGGCGAGCTGGATCCGGCCGACCGCTGGTCGCTGGCCTGGGCGAAACACTACGTCGAGCGCTCGCGGCCGGAGGTACACGACTGGCTTCAGGGCGAAGGCCTGCGCTTCATGCCGGCGGTGAACTGGGTCGAGCGCGGTCGCTTCGGCGACGGCAATTCGCTGCCGCGTTACCACATCGTCTGGGGCACCTCGCGGGAGATGGTTGTGCAGTTGACCGCAGCACTGCACCGAGCCGATTCCGGTGGCAAGCTGCAACTGCTGCACGCACACCGGGTCACCGGTCTGGAGACCAGCAATGGCCGCGTCTGCGGCGCAAGCGCGATCGAAGAGGCCAGCGGCCGCGAGGTCCGGCTGACGGCGCCCAACGTGGTGCTGGCGATGGGCGGCATCAATGGCGGCCACGCCGAGTGCCGTGCCAACTGGCCCGCCGGGCGGCCGATGCCGGCGACCATGCTGAACGGCGCGCACCCGTTTGCGGACGGCAAACTGCACCACGAGGTGGCCGACACGCTCGGCGGCCGCATTGTCGGCGCCGGCGAGATGTGGAACTACGCCGCCGGCTTCCCGCACCCGTTTCCGCACTTCGACGGCCATGGGCTGTCGACCATCCCCTGCAAGTCGGCGTTGTGGCTCGACCACCGCGGCGAGCGCATCGGCCCGGAGCCGCTGGTCACCGGCTTCGACACCCACTGGCTGTGCCAGCGGGTGGCCGAACAGAAACGGCCGTGGACCTGGCAATTGATGAACTGGCGCATCGCGGCGAAGGAACTCGCCATCTCCGGCGCCGAGCACAACCCGCGCATCCGCGACCGCCAGTTCGGCCGCTTCCTGTTCGAGATCCTGTTCGGCAATCACCGCCTGGTGCGCCAGATGCAGCGCGAAAGCCCGGATTACCTGGTCGACGACAGCCTCGCCGGTCTCGCCGCGAAGATGAACGCGCTGACCTGCTCGCACGATATCGACGCCGCCCGACTGCAGGCCACGGTCGACGCCTTCGACGCCAACTTCGCGGCCGGCGCCAGCCTCAACAACGACGACCAGATCCGCCGCATCCTGCATGCACGCCAGTGGCGCTCGGACCGCCTGCGCACCTGTGCGCCGAAACCGCTGCAACTGCGCGGCGCTGGCCCTTACATCGCCATCCGCGCGCAATTGACCACGCGCAAGAGCCTCGGTGGGCTGCGCACCGACCTCGGCAGCCGCGTGCTCGATGGCAATGAGGCGCCGATCCCCGGCCTCTACTGCGTCGGCGAAGCGGCCGGCTTCGGCGGCGGCAACAGCAACGGCAAACGCTCGCTGGAAGGCACCTTCCTGCCGGGCTGCATCCTGACCGCGCACGCTGCGGTGCGCGCGCTGCGCGGCGGCGGCTGAGATGTTTGCACGGACCCCGGTCACCAGCGACGACTACCAGCGCCTCGCGCGGCGACGCCTGCCGGGTTTCCTCGCCGACTATGTCGACGGTGGTGCCGGCGCAGAGCACACGCTCGCCGCCAACAGCGCGGACTGGGCGCGCCTGACACTGCGCCAGCGGGTGCTGGTAGATGTCTCGGGCATCGACACCGGGACGACGTTGCTCGGCGAGCGCTGCGCGCTGCCGCTGGCGCTGGCGCCGATTGGCCTCGCCGGCATGATGGCGCGCCGCGGCGAAGCGCAGGCGGCGACCGTCGCGCGCGCCGCCAACGTGCCGTTCACACTGTCGACAGTGGGCATCTGCAGCTACGACGAAACCATCGCCGCGGCCGGCGCGCCGTGCTGGTTCCAGCTGTACATGCTGCGCGACCGCGGTCTGGTGCAGACCTTGCTGGAACGGGTCTGGGCGAGCGGCTGCCGCACCCTGCTGTTCACCGTCGACCTGCCGCTGGCCGGAATGCGCCACCGCGATACGCGCCATGGACTCGGACTGCCGGGTGCGCGCGCGAAGCTGGTGCGGCTGAGCCAGGTGCTCGCGCGGCCCGGCTGGCTGCGCGACGTGGCGCTGCGCGGCAAGCCGCACGCCTTCGGCAACCTCGGCGAACACGTCCCCGCGGCACGCGATCTCGACACCTTCCGTGCCTGGATCGACTCGCAATTCGACCCGGGCGTGACCTGGTCCGACATCGAATGGCTGCGCGGACTGTGGCGCGGCAAGCTGGTGCTCAAGGGCATCCTCGATGTGGCCGACGCGCAGGCGGCCGTCGGCGTCGGTGTGGACGGCCTGATCGTCTCCAACCACGGTGGCCGGCAACTGGACGGCGCCGCGTCCACCGCGTCGAAGCTGCCGGCGATCGCGCAGGCGGTCGCTGCGCGCACCGAAGTGCTGGTCGACGGTGGACTGCGCAGCGGCATGGACCTTTACCGTGCGCTGGCGCTCGGCGCGCGCGGCGCGCTGATCGGCCGCCCGTGGATATGGGCGCTCGCCGGCGGCGGCAGCAGCGGACTGGCATCAATGCTGGACATCTGGCGGCGTGAACTTGCGAATACCATGGCGCTGACCGGCGTCACCCGCATCGCCGACATCGGCGCACGCCAGCTGGATGGCGCCTGAAACCGCAACGATCATGACCCGCTGCCACCCGCAAGGATGAATGTCGCATAGGCCATTATCGCCAACCCTACCCGACATCGGGGAGGGAGCCATCGCGGTACCGTTCGACCTCGCTCCGAACGATATTCACAGCAACCCAGGAGAATTCCGATGCCCAACGGCGCCCAAGCCCTGATGCAGACGCTCGCCGATGCTGGCGTCACCGTGTGCTTCAGCAATCCCGGCACCAGCGAGATGCACTTCGTCGCCGCGCTCGACGACGAGCCGCGCATGCGCGCCGTGCTGACGCTGTTCGAGGGCGTCGCCACCGGCGCCGCGGATGGCTACGCACGCATGGCCGACAAGCCCGCGGCGACCCTGCTGCACCTCGGTTGCGGACTCGGCAATGGCCTCGCCAACCTGCACAACGCGCGCAAGGGCAAGGTGCCCATCGTCAACATCGTCGGCGACCACGCCACCTATCACGTGCCGCTCGATGCGCAATTGCAGTCGGACATCGAAACCGTCGCGCGCAATGTCTCGCCCGGTTTCGTGCGCACCTCCAAAGCAACCAGCGAATTGTGTCGCGACGCGGTCGATGCGGTCTCCGCGGCGCGCGGGCTGCCCGGTCAGGTGGCGACGCTGATCCTGCCGGCCGATGTGTCGTGGGGCGACGGCGGAGTACCCGCCGCGCCGCTGCCGGATCCGACGCCAGCCGTCGCCGACGGCGCCACCATCGAAGCCATCGCCAAAGCACTGCGCTCGGGCGAGCCGGCCGCGCTGCTGCTCGGCGGGCGCGCACTGCGCGAGCCGGCACTGCGCGCCGCGGCGCAAGTGGCCGCGAAAACCGGGGCAAAAGTGCTGTCCGAAGTGTTCCCGACACGGCTGGAGCGCGGTGCCGGTCTGCCGCCGATCGAGCGCATCGCCTATCTCGCCGAACTCGCTGGCGTGCAGTTGGCCGGCTTCAAGCACCTGATCCTGGTCGACGCCAAAGCGCCGGTCTCGTTCTTCGCCTACCCCGGCAAGGCCAGCGAACTCACCCCTGCCGGCTGCGCCGTGCAAACGTTGGCCAGTCCGGCGCAGGACGCCGCCGGCAGCCTCGCAGCGCTCGCGCGCGCGCTCGGCGCCGATGCCGTGCAGCCCCCGCTGCAGCCCGCGGGACGGCCCGGCCGGCCGCGCGGGCGGCTGACCGCAGAGAAAGTGTGCAAGGCCGTCGGCCACCTGCTGCCGGAGCGCGCGATCGTGGTCGACGAGGCGATCACGTCGGGGCTGATGCTGCCGCTGATGACCGCCGGCTGCCCGCGCCACGATCTGATCACGCTGACCGGCGGCGCCATCGGCCAGGGCCTGCCGAGCGCAATCGGCGCGGCGATCGCCTGCCCCGACCGGCCGGTGCTGGCGCTGATCGGCGATGGCACGGCGATGTACACCATCCAGTCGCTGTGGACGATGGCGCGCGAGAATCTCGACATCACCGCGATCATCTTCAACAACGCCTCCTACTCGGTGCTCAAGGTCGAGCTCGAACGCGTCGGCGCCGAACGCATCGGCGACAAGGCGCGCGCGCAACTGGATTTGACCGGCCCGGTGCTCGACTTCTGCCGCCTCGCCCAGGGCATGGGCGTGCACGCCACGCGCGCAAACGACGCCGAGGACTTCAGCCGCGCGCTGGAATACGCGCTGGCGCACCCGGGCCCGAATTTGATCGAGGCGGTGGTGCCCGAATCCCTCAGCGGCGCCAAACGTCGGGTGCTACCGCTGCTGCTGCGCTCGCTGCCGAAGCTGCCGGCGCCGATCGCGCGCGCGCTGAAGCGCAAGCTGGCGCCTTGAACTCATTGGAACCATTGCATTCGGGTCAATAAGTCGCGGAAATAATCGCAGTTCCTTGCGCCGCATTGCACTAGTCCGGGGGCACGACATCGGTCATGTCATTCCTTGCTGAACTGAAACGTCGGAACGTGCTCCGCGTGGGTGCTGCCTACATCGTCGGCGCATGGATCGTCATCCAGGTGGTGGATACGATCCTGCCGGCATTTGGTTTTGGCGATATCGCGCTGCGTAACACGACGATCGCCCTCGCCATCGGATTGCTGCCCACCTTGATCCTCGCATGGGCTTTCGAATGGACGCCCGAAGGCTTGAAGCGAGAGTCGGAGGTCGATCGCAGCCAATCGCTCAACGCGAACACCGCGAAGAAGTTTGACCGCGCCGTGATGCTGGCGTTGGCACTGTCGCTCGGGTACTTCGCCTTCGACAAGTTTGTGCTGGAACCGCAGAGGGACACGGCGTCGAGGGTGCAGACCGCCGCAGAGGTCGAACGGGCCCGGGAGCTTGGGCGCAACGAGGCGCTCGCCGAGGCAAACCGCGAAAAATCCATTGCGGTGCTTCCCTTCGTCAACATGAGTTCGGATGCCGAACAGGAGTACTTCTCCGATGGCATATCGGAGGAATTACTGATCTCTCTGGCCAAGATCCCTGAGCTGAAGGTGATCTCGCGCTCATCGGCATTCTCCTACAAGGGCAAGGAGATCAAGCTGGCACAGGTGGCAGACGAACTGAATGTCGCGCACATCCTCGAGGGTTCGGTCAGGAAATCGGGCAGCCGGGTGCGCATCAATGTGCAACTGATCGACGCGCGGTCAGACACGCAGTTGTGGTCGGAGAGCTACGATCGCCCGCTGGATGACATCTTTGCAATCCAGGACGAGATCGCCAGGATGGTGGTTGCGGAGCTGAAGATCGCACTACTGGGACGGACCGTACGCATCCAGGAAACCGATGCCCGGGGCTACGCACTGTTTCTGCAGGCTCGCCAGTTGGCACGCCAGAGCAGCGCCGAGGGCTTTGCGCAATCCATCGCGCTGCTCGAGCGCGTTGTGACCATGGACCCAGGCTATGCCCCCGCCTGGAGCGGACTTGCTGCCAACTATTTCAGTCAAGCCCTGAAAGGCATGCGCCCTCTTGCCGAAGGCTACAAACTGGCCCGCGAGGCAGCGGAGCATGCGCTGGCGATTGACCCGGAGCACGCCCTCACCCACTCGATCCTTGGCGCGATCGCCCTTTACCTCGACAACGATCCAGAGAGCGCCGCAGGGCACTATCAGCGCGCCCTGGCCCTGGACGCAAGCGATCCCAACATCATTGGCAATGCCGCCGATTTCCTCGCCATCGTCCGACTGGACCAGGCCATCGCACTGAATGAATACGCCGCCTCTCGCGACCCGGTCAACCCGATGAGTCACAGCACATTGAGTCGCAACTACCTCGCGGCAGGCCGCTACGACGAGGCCATCGCTTCGTCCACCAGCGCACTCCAGCTGAGCCCAGGCTATCTGTTTGAACACTTCCAGATTGGAACGGCCTTGCTGATGAAAGGCGATGCCGAGGCCGCGCTGGCTGCGTTCGAGCAGGAATCGGCCGAGGACGCGCGAGCTGCGGGAGTGGCCATGGCCTTGCATTCCCTCGGACGCAAGAAAGACCATCAGATCAAGTTGAAGGAAGCAATCGCGCTTTTGGGCTCGGAGTGGCCTTCCGAAGTCGCAGCGGTCTGCGCCTGGATAGGTGACGCCGATGAAGCGTTCCGCTGGTTGGACAAGGCGGTCGAGAACCGTCAGCCAGGGCTGCTCGGACTTGGCACGCAGCCCTTGCTTGCAAATCTTCATGAAGACCCGCGCTGGCCTCGGCTGCTGGAGCGAACAGGCTTTTCGGCCGCCAAGTTGCTGGCCATCGAATTCCAGGTCGACTTGCCGGAGCAATGATGAGAGCTGCGTCCCCGCTGCGCTGTTGATCTTGTGGGTCCAGACTGCGCTGGTGATCTGGTGGGTCCAGACTTGTCTGGACGCTGTTGGCCAGAGCACCAGCAGAAGCGTCCAGACGAGTCTGGACCCACAAAAGCGCGAAGCCACTTGTTCTGCGCCTCGTCGACGCGAGGTGAATTCGATGACGGCTCACGCCATCGTGACTTGCATCGAGGCCCGCGCGCAGCTTCGCTGAAACAACCGGATACTTGCCGCAAGGCCAGGTCGCTGTATTACATCGCGATCGCGCGAGCGTTCGCTTTGGTTGCCAAGCTCGAAACTACTGGCGCGCGCGGCGAATCAGTTCTGCCATCTCGGGATCGTCTGCGGGCTTTTTGCTGAGTTTGTCGATGGTTGCAGGCGGCAGACGCGCGCCGTGGTCAATGAGCACCCTGGCAGAGCTTTTGTTCTTGACCATCAGCGCCATCGACAGCGGTCCCCAGCCTTGTGGGCTGCGGTGCTTGACATCACCACCGGCATCCAGCAAACGCTGCACGACCTCGCCCGGACAGCGTTGCGCTGCCATCGTCAGCGTCGAGGCGCCGGCACCCTCAACGGCATTTGCATCGGCGCCAGCGGCGAGCAAGGCATCGATCACTGCCAAGGCTTTCGCCAGCTTCTCCGGGTCCTTCTTGCAACCACCCAAAGTTGCTGCGTTCAGCGGCGAATGCGGCAAAGAAGGCGAGCGCGCGTTCGCGCTGACACCATCGGCCAGCAGTGCCTGAACCGTGCTGACATCACCTCGCAGTGCTGCGCCGACCAGGACGTCGCCCTGCGCACTGGGCTCTTGCGCCAGCGCACTGGCGCAACAGAAGAAAATCATCCAGATGGCAGTCTTCATGGCTTTGCTCCTTGCGCCTGTTTGAGGATGGCTTGGACACGTGGATCACTCGGTGGTTCGATGAATAATTTGTCGATCTGCTTGGCCGACATTCGCGCACCGCGCGCCACCAGTACCTCGGCGGCATCCAGGTTAGCCGCGGCGATTGCCAGTTCCAGGGGCGTCAGGCCACGCGAGCCACGCACATCCGGCGGCTCACCGAGATCGATCAACGCACTGATCACCGCGCCCGGACAGCCATTCTTCACAGCGCCGAGCAAATAGGTATTGCCATCTGGATCGGCACCCCCGATGGCAGCACCACGCTGTTTGAGGAGCTTGAGCGTGGCGACAATGCGTTCACCCGGCAGCTTGTCGATACACCCGATTGATGTCGCCTGGCCGACCGCACTGAGCCCGGCAATGCCTTGCGCATTGGCATCAAGGCCGGCATC
>CALEZI010000082.1 GCA_937928755.1 uncultured Rhodanobacteraceae bacterium
TGTCTTCGGCGTCGTAGCCGAAGGCGCTGATCGCTTCGGAGCGGCTGAGCAGCCCACCACGAATCGCGATCTTCACCGCGTTGAACTCTTTCTGTGGATCCACCCACTGCCAACCTTGCGGGATCCATTTGACCGCCTGCACTTCGCGCTGCCGGCGCGTGTAGTCAGCGATTGGCAATGAGCCTTCCAGTACGACCTGGGTCATCCAGGCCTTCCAGATCGGGCGGCACAACTGGTGCACGATGACGCCGTGCTGGATCGCCTCGACCCGGCGCCGAAACTCCAACAGTCCGGCTCGAATCGAGCTGTAGTTCACCTGGGTCAGATCCCCGGTGAGTTGCTCGTAGGTCACGCCCATCGCCGCTGCAACCGCGCGAAACTGCATGCGCAGGAACTCGGCGTAGCTGGCGCCGACGTCTGCGGGCTGGCTGAACTTGATGTCCTCGCCCGCCTCCAGGATCTGCATCGTCCCCGGCTCCAGACCCGCCAGCGCGATGCCGTTCGCGTCCGGCAGGCCTTCGCCCATCAACGGGTCTTCGGGCTGCACCCGCGTGATGAACCCGGCGAACATCGCCGCCGTCTTCTTGCGGACCAGTTCAGCATCGTCGTACTGATCCAACTCATTGAGCTTGACCAGCGCGCGGGCCAGCCAGGGCTCGCCGCGAATCTGTCCCGGACGCAGCGGACGAAACAGATGCACGATCTCGTGCGCCGGTACGCGCACGGTCTCCGAGCCGCTGCTGGTCGACATCGGCGCCAGCGCACCGTCTTCCGGATGCTGGCGATAAAGGTGATAAGCCACGCGGCGCCCAAGCGCGTCGAACTCGATGCCCGCACGAATGGTGTTGCCGGTCGCGGTGCTCGTGTTCAACGTCACCGGCAGATGTTCGGGTTCGAGCAGTTGCAGTTGCAGGCCTACGACCAGACCATCTTCCGGGCGTCGTGGACGCAGTCGAATCAGGCACTCACCGCCTTCGAGCATGGCCCGGCACGCGAGTGCTTGAAGCCCGTAGAAGTCGGTCAATCCTGCGGCGTCGGCTTCGGCGACCCACGCCGACCACAAGCGATGGATGGCCTCGCGCAGCGTCTGATCGGCCACCATCGACTGCGGCTTGATGCCGGTGCCGATCGCGTTGGACACATAGGACTCCAGCGCGGCATTGGCCCAGGCATTGCGGCGCGCGATGTCACGACTCTTGGCGCGCAACTCGGTCTGAGTCGCCAGCATGGCGGCCACCGCGCCCGGGTTGCCGGGTGACCAGCCCAATGAACGCCGACCGCGGCCGGCGGCGTCGTGAACGGGAAGTCCGAGCCACTTGCGGGTGGTGTGCGCGACGCTGGCGAACCAGCCGCGGGACGGGCGCGCCATCACAGCCCCTTGCTGGTTATCACGCGGATCTGCCGCGGCGCGCCCGGCCACAGCCCGCTGTCACGCGCCTGCTCAAACAGGCCCCGCTTGACCTCGCGGATAGCCGACTTGAGCTCCTCAACGGAGCGGTACTCGACCATCTTGTCCTCGAAGCGCACGCGACTCTCGCCGCGCGCGAGGGCCTGCTCAAGTGCGGCGAGGTGAGCGTCGGTGTAGGCCATCAGGCGTACACCACGATATTCACTTCCGCCGAATCCACCGGCGTGCCGCTGGTGGTGACGACCGACAGTTCCAGCGATTGCGCCGTCTTGGCGTCCCCGCGAACTCGTGCGATGGCCAGCTTGATCGACGTCTGCTGCCCGCCATTACGCGCGAATGCCTGCCAGCAGTAATCCGCGTTGGGCAGCGCTGTGTGGAAATGCACCCGATAGCGCCCGACGCCCTGGCGTTCGACCCGAGCGATGTTGAAGCCGGACCGAAGCACGGCCACCTGCGCTTGTGTGGCGAAGCAGGCCCAGGCCTTGGCCACGCCGGGATGTCCCGGCGTGACCACGGTCTCACCCGGCGGAAGGCGCCCTTCGAGGGCGCCGATCCGCTGGCGAGCAGCCTTGAGCTCGAGCGCAATCCGCGTTGCCAGACTCGCGATGTTGCGAACGAGGCTCATCGGCTCAGGCCGCCAGCGCGTCGCGGAACACGGCGACGAAGTCGACCTCGGTGTCACCCACCGCCTCGGCGGAGACCGCCCCGATGTTCTGGCGGGCCTGCGCCTGGGAATCGACGGTGAGGTCCTGCGGTTCGTCGTGACGCACGCGCGCCTCCAGCGCACGGGTCAGCGCAGCAATGCCCGAGGCGTCGCTGGCCAGCGCATCCTGGAGTTCCTTCAGCGTGTCGAAGGCGCCGTCGGCACCGCCCAGGATGTCGGCCTTGAGCTGGTCGAGTCGACGGACGATGCCGGACGCGGAGAAGGTGGTGCTGACGGCGTTCGGGTTCTCGTCGTCGATGATGTTGAGACCCGGCGTGACATCGATCAGCGCGCGGACTTCGTTGATCGCGGCCACCAGGTTCGACTGGTCACGCGTGGTGAGTTCGGTGGGATTGCCGAGGTCGCGGCGGATGGCCTTGAACTCGGCGGCGAGTCGGAGAATCAGGGATTCGATACGGGAGACGAGCGACATGGGTGTTGGTAGTCCTGTGGTGTGGGATTGACGATCTGGCTCAGCTTCCGCCCAGCCAGCGACTGCGAATCAGGCGTCGGCCCGTTCGCTTCGTGGCGGCTGCGGCCCGGTCGGCCAGATCGGCGACCGGGAGTTCGGTGGATGACGATTCAGTCGGTCGATCCGGGACGCCCAGTTGGCGTTGGAGTTCGCTCCAGTGGCGTTCTTCGAAGCGATCGAGGCCTGCCGCAGCGGCAGCGGCGCGCGCGTACACCAGGCAGTCCAGCGCCTCGTTGCGTTCGCGCAGCTTCTGCCATTCGCGCACTGGAAAGCCGTTGCGATTGCGCCGGGTGACCAGTTGCTCGGCGCAGAGTTGCTGCACGAACTCAGCGTCGATCTTCGGCAGGTGGATGTAGCCGGGCGGATAGGCCACGTCGCCCTGCGCATCGGTCTCGACCGTCTTCTTCAGACACGTCGTGATCTCGAGCTTGGCGATGCCGGTCGCCACCGCGTACACCTTGATGCCGCGCTTGAGCTTCTTGCCGCCGATGCTGACGTCGACCGCGGTTGGCGTACCGATCAGGGCGGCGCCCCGAGCCACGCCCTTGACTGCCATCAGCCGCGCATCCTTGCGGGCGCGGACAAAGGCGTAGACCTGCTGAGTGGCAAAACCGGAGTCGATCGCGAAGCGCGCCAGCGGAATCTGCGCGCCGCTCTCGTGGGTCCAGCGCTCGTCGATCAGCTCGGCGAGTTGCTTCCACACCGCATCGTGATGGGTCTCGCCCATCATCACGCGGTGCTCGATCAGCCAGCATTCCTTGCCAGGTCCGTAGGCCCAGATCGAGGCTTCGATGCGGTCTTTCTGAATGTCCGCGGCGCCGACCAGCAGCAATCCGCCCGTGGGGATGCGGCCGATCGGGTAGTCCTCACGCCGCTCCAGCAAGCGCTGCCAATCGGGGGCATCGCCGTCCTCGACCCAGGTCTCACCGAGTTCGGTGTTCTTGAAGGTCTTCAGCGCGTTGGCGGAACCCTGCGCGGCTTCCCAAGCGGCGGCAATCTGCGCCCAACTTCGCCAACCGAGCGGCGAGTACAGCGACGACAGATGGAAGCCGACGGTCTTGCTCGCCGGTTTCTCGGCGGTCGCCCGCCAGGATCCGGCGCCGAGCATGGCCGTCTTGTGGTGCTCCGCGATCGGCTCGGCGCACGACTCGCAGTGGTAGCGAACCGATTGCGGCTGGCCCCAGTCCCAGCGCAGCTGCTCGAAGCGCAGGTGCTGGGCGTGCCCACAATGCGGACACGGCACGAAGTAGCGGCGCTGATCCGATGCCTCGAACTCGCGCTCAACCGCTGACGCATCGGCGATGGTTGGCGTCGAGACGATGAAGATCTTGCGCCGCGCGAAGGTACGCGTGCGCGCTTCGGCCAGTTGGATCGCATCGCCTTCGCCCTCGACGTCGCGCGGATAACCGTCGACTTCGTCGAGAAACAGGTAACGCACCGGCATCGAGCGCAAACCCACCGCCGAGTTGGCGCCGGTAAGCACCAGCACGCCGCCCCGAAACTCCTTGGCGAGCACAGTGTTGCCGGCATCACGCGAGCGCGACGGCGCGATCAACGTGCGCAGCGCCGGGCTCTCCTCGATCAGCGGATCGATCCGCTGCTTCGAGTAGCGCTTGGCCATCTCGACGGTCGGCGCCACCGCCATCATCGGGCCGGGCGCCAGATGGATCACGTAGCCGATCAGGTTGATCAGGGCTTCGGTGCCGCCGACCTGACTGCCCTTCATGAACACCACGCGCTCGACCGGGCTGGTCGGCGACAGGCAATCCATGATGTCGCGTAGATACGGTGTGCGATTGGTGCGCCAGCGACCCGGCTCGGAAGCCGACTTGCTCGACAGCATCCGGTGTCGATCCGCCCAGTCCGACACCGAGAGCGTCGGGTCCGGCGTCAGCCCTTCGCGCCACGCCTGTTCGATCGCCTGCTCGGCATCGACCTCCACAGCGGGCCCGCTCATCCGTCAATCCGAATCGAGAGCGTGCCCAACTCCTCGAGGTGCCGGCGCACTTCGCGTTCGATCAGCACATGCACCTGATGCGCATCGCAGCCGAGTTCGGCGGCCATCTGCGCCGAGATGCGCGCCGGCCAGTTCAACCACGCATCGCGCTCGGTGCGCGCCAGCTTGAAGACGTGCGCGATGGCCTGGTTGCGGTCAACCAGTTCGCCCTTGAGGCGCGCCAGGCGCACCTTGTTCGTTTGTGCCTTGACCACCTCGTTGACGGTGCGCGCCTGCAGCAGCGACGCGCCACCGGTCGGCAGCGTGGCGGTGGCATCGCCAGTCGGCGTGCTGTCGGCGGGAACGGGCACACGCGCGGCCTGTGTGCGCGTGCCCACGCGCGGCGCCTCGGTGTTGCGCGACCACTGCGCATCGGTGCGCGCGGCGTCGAGCGTGCCGTCGGCCTCCGGCGTGATGCGCCCCGCAGCGATGGCTTTGCGAACCGCGGCGTCTGACACGCCTCGGTGGCGCGCGTAGGCGCGAATCGACAGTCCCATCGGCCCTTTTCAATCCAGACAAACGTTCGACGAAAAGCGCTTGGCTTCACTCCCGAACAGCGTGTTCATGTGTCCCGCAGCAAGCACATCCCCACCATCACGGAGCACCACCATGAACACGACAACCCGCGACCGCCAGGAGATCGTCGATGAACTCGGCGAGATCCAGTCGCAGATCCTCGAACTGGTCGAGCAGGCCCGCGCACTCCTGCGCAACAACGAATACCAGGGGGCGCTGTTGCGCGCCGAGTCCTACTGGATCGCGCACGTCACCACCGCGATCAGCAACAACCACGGCTACCTCGGCAAATCGATGGTGAGCCTGCAGGACACCATCGACGAGATCAAAGACGCCGAGGACGACGAGAACTGAGTGTCGCCGCCGGGCGGGACCTCCCGCCCGGTCTGGCCATCGGATTGCGCTTGGCTTCACCCACGAACAGCGCGTTCATCACGCACCACACCCAACCCAACCACGGAGCAACACCATGAGCACGAATCCACTGACCCCGGCCCAGCACTTCATCCTGGCCGCCGCCATCGAGCACACCGATGGCCGCATCGAACGATTCCCCGACAACATCAAGGGCGGCGCGCGCAGCAAAGTGCTCGATGGCCTCTTCAATCGCGCACTGATTACGCCCAACGGCGAGGGCTGGCGCGTCGCCGCCGAAGGCTACGACGCACTGGGCGCGCCGCGTCCACGTGCCAACGCGCGGCGGATCTCCATCTTCGAAGCCAAACTGGACGCGATCATCGCCGCCGCCGAGAACACGGACGCGCCGGAAGCCCACCGCGAGCCCGACGACGTCGCCATCGAAGGCGAAGTTGCCACCGCCGAGGCGTCCTTCACGACGCCGCGCACGCGCGAGAACAGCAAGCAGGCGGAGGTCATCCGCATGCTCCGCCGCCCCGAAGGCGCGACCATCCGCCAGATCTGCGAAGCCACCGGATGGCAGCAGCACACGGTGCGCGGGACCTTTGCCGGCGCCTTCAAGAAGAAGCTTGGCATGACCCTGACGTCCGAGAAGACCACCGGCGCAGAACGGGTCTACCGCGCCGCCTGAAACAGGATCGGGAAGCCGGGCGAAAACGCTTGGCTTCCCGATTGAACAGCGCGTTCATGGGCTCGTCGCCAAACCACGCCGGAGCCCCGCCATGACCACCACCGACTCTTTACCCGCATCGCGCAGATGCATCTTTCCATCGACACCCTGGAGACACGCCACCGCGACAGCCTGGACTTCCACGACGTGGGCGTCTGGTGCGTGCGCGATGCCCTGCAGGCCGCGTACGACGCTGGACTGGCGGAAGGCCGCAGGAACGCCACGGCAGCGCGTGTGAATGAATCCAAGCAATAGATGCTTGGCTTCGAACGCGAACAGCGCGTTCATGTCCCTACACCACCACAACCACGGAGCGCCCCATGATTGAAAACCTCAAAATCCGATTCGTCCGCAAGCCGCAGGACCTCGACGAAGTGCTCGCCAGCATCCACGGCGAGTGGGCGAATCGCATCGAGATCCAGGCGCGCAAGGCGCTGACCGAAGTTGAGTACGACGAGTTCGCCCACGCCCCGCTCGCCGACCGCGAATGGTTGGCGGGTCTGGGTGGCTACCTCGAAGGCAGCGGGCGCCGCGTTGTCGAGGTGACGGCGCCGAATCGCACCACGCTCTACGTCGACCCTTCCGGATCGACCTACGGGCGCTACGTTGGCCTCCGCGTCGACTGAGGGCCGAGACCATGACCAGCAACGCCGAATTTCATCTGCAGCAACTGCACCCCTTGGTAGGCGGCACCATCACCGCATTGGCGCGAACTGGCCCCGGCGAAGACGCCTTCGACGAGGAGTTCTTCGGGTTGGTCGTCACGCTGCCGAACGGCCAGCGACGGACGCTGATTCTGCTGTCCGATGCCGAGGGCAACGGCCCGGGGAGTTTCGAGATCGTCGATTGAACGAGCTCGAACTTGTTCGAAAATTCTCCGGCAGAACGCTTGGCTTTGAGGTCGAACAGCGCGTTCATGGGCTCGTCGCCACCCACCAACGCCAAGGAGTCCACCATGACCCAGACCGCCAACATCCCCGCCAGCCGCAACGAAGGCTGGGGTCTATACGGCACGTTGAACGAGCATGCCGAGGCCGCATGGCCACTGGCCATGATCGCCGTCGCCAACGCTACCGGAGAGTCCCTCGACACCGTGCGCGCGTTTCTCGACAGCTGATTTGGCCGCCACTACGCCGACAGCGTCCTGGATGCTTTCGATGACGGTCGCAGCCTTCCAGACGCCATCGCCGCCGCCACCAGCAAGTGGATGGCGTGGACGATTGATCGCCATACCAGCAGGAACTACGGCATCCCGCGCGGGCTGCCTTACCTGACAGGCTTTGTGATCCACTGCGGAATTTTCGACGAAATGGCCGCCTGATGAATACGCCCGCCACCGAACGGGAGCAGGCGCTGCGTTGGCTGATCGCCAACCGGCGTCCGGACGTCTCCATCGAACAGGCCGTGCGCTTGATGTGCACGGTGCTGCCCCGCGATCTCACCACGATGCAACTGCTGCGGCGCATCGCGGAGGAGGAAGACGCCAAAGCGCCTTTGCACCGAGTCAACTGGCGCATGCATCCTGGTCTGCCGCCTCGCGGATAGCCTTCTTGCCGGTAAAGTCCTCCCAACGCCGCACGATCACGTCGGCGTACTTCGGATCCAACTCCATCACCCGCGCCACGCGCCCGGACTTCTCCGCGGCGATCAGCGTGGTGCCAGAGCCACCGAACGGATCGAGCACCACATCGCCCGGGCGGCTTGAGTTGCGCAACGCGCGCTCGACCAGCTCGACCGGCTTCATCGTGGGATGCAGATCGTTCTTCTGCGGCTTCTTGATCTGCCAGACATCGCTCTGGTCGCGGTCGCCGCACCAATGGCGCTGCGCGCCTTCGGGCCACCCGTACAGGATCGGCTCGTACTGGCGCTGGTAGTCGGCGCGGCCCAGCGTGAAGGTGTGCTTTGCCCAGATGATGAAGGTCGACCACTTGCCGCCTGCGGCGCGGAAGGCGGCCTGCAGCACGTCGAGTTCGCTTGAGGACATGGCAACGTAGATACCGCCACGACAGTGGGCCATGATCGGCGTCAGCGCCGCCAGCAGGAAGTCGTAGAAGCCGTCGCCGAGGTTGTCGTTGAGGATCGCGCGATCCTTGCCGCGCAGTTTGTCCTTCGCACTGTTGGCGTAGTTCACGTTGTAGGGCGGGTCGGTGAACACCATGTCCACCGCCTCGCCGTCGAGCAGCGTGTCGTAGCTCGCGGCCATGGTCGCATCGCCGCAGAGCAGACGGTGTGGACCCAGTCGCCAGACGTCGCCGGGGCGCGATACCGTCGTCTCGCCGACCTCGGGCACCGCATCCTCGTCGGTCTGTCCCTCGTTGACCGGCTCGTCGCCCGCCATCAACTCGGCCAGCGCATCGGCGTCAAAACCCGTCAGGTCAAGGTCGAAGCCTTCGCCCTGCAGATCGGCCAGCTCCACGCGAAGCATGGCTTCGTCCCACTCCGCGTTCTCGGCGATGCGGTTGTCGGCGATGACCAGGGCGCGACGTTGGGTCGCCGTGAGGTGGTCGAGCACGACCACCGGCACAGACGCCAGGCCGAGTTTCTGCGCGGCGGCCAGTCGCCCGTGGCCGGCGACAATCACCCCATCGCTGCCGGCGAGAATTGGGTTTGTGAATCCAAATTCCGCAATGCTGGCGGCGATCTGGGCGACCTGCGCATCCGAATGGGTGCGCGCGTTGCGGGCATACGGGATCAGTTTGTCGGTGGGCCAGGGCGCGATCTTGTCGGCCAGCCACGACACACTCACGGCGCCTCCGGCGCGGCGCGCGCAGCAGCGACCACAGCAAAGGGTTGTCCGGTGGCCTCAAGGTGCACCGGCTCGTTTGGGAAGTTCTGCTGAAACCGGCGAATGGCCACGTCGACATACTCCGGCGCGATCTCCACGGCGCGCGCGACGCGTCCGGTACGCTGCGCCGCTAGGAGAGTCGTGCCAGAGCCGCAGAACGGTTCGAACACGATCTCGCCCTCAGCCGTGTAGGCCTCGATGACGAACTGCGGCAGCGCCACCGGGAACACCGCAGGATGATCGATGCCTTCGCCGATCTTGCCCTTGTGGCGCATGACCCGGATCACCGAGTCGGGAATGCGATGGTCTTGCGTCGGTTGGCCGGCATGCGTCCAGCCACCGACATCGCCGTCCTTGCCGCGCAGGGCGGTAGACGATCCATCGGCGCGCAGGTGCGTGTCTTGGCCAGCGAACTTGCACGGTACGATCTTGTTCGGCTTACGGGTCTCGCGATTGAAATGGAACACGAACTCGAAGCTCGGCGCGAGACGACCGGCCCAATCGCCTGGCATGCCCGGGCCCTGATCCCAGACGTACCACGCGAAGCGGCGCCAGCCCTGCGTGCGCATCCAGCCGAGCCACGCATCCCAGTACGGGATGAACTCGTTGTCCCGATGGATCAGGCCGAGGTTCACCAGGACCTGACCGTTCTCAGCTATCGGCAGATGCGCGAAGACGCCGCGCATCAGACCATCCCAGTCGGCGATGCCGCCGGAGGTGTAGTCGCGCTGGTTGCCGTAGGGCGGCGACGTGAAGCACAGGTGCCCGCGGTCGTCGTGCATCAGCGCGGCAATCACGTCGCGGTCGCTGGCGTCGCCACAGATCAGGCGATGCGCGCCGAGCAACCAGACGTCGCCCGGGCGCGACACGGCAACGATGGGCGCGTCGGGCACTTCGTCGGCGGAATCGTCTTCCTGCGGCGCTTCGTCGCCTTCCTCCGGATCGCCGACATCGGCGTCGTTGAGGAGCGATTGCAACTCGGCGTCGTCGAAGCCCGTAAGGGCGAGGTCGAATCCGGCGTCGGTCAGTTCGGCCAGTTCAACCGCCAGCAGTTCCTCGTCCCAACCGGCGTCCAGCGCCAGACGATTGTCGGCAATGACGTAAGCGCGCTTCTGCGCCGGCGACAGGTGCGCCAGTTCGATCACTGGCACGTCGGCCAGGCCCAGCTTGCGTGCGGCCGCCAAACGTCCGTGGCCCGCGATGACACCCTGGACTGCATCCACCAGGATCGGCGTGGTCCAGCCGAACTCGGCGATGCTCGCGGCGATCTTGGCGATCTGCGCATCGCTGTGCGTGCGCGGATTGCGGGCGTAGGGAATCAGCGTCTCGACCTGGCGGTACTCGACGTGGAGCGGGTTCACGCGGATGCGGGTCCTGAAAACGAAAAACCCGCCGACGAAAGCCGTGGCGGGTGGAGTGGAATGGATGGTGGGGTGCGAACCTGCGAACCGTGCGAACCGTGCGAACCTCAGTTCGCAACCAGACGCTAGGGAAGCGTCGCGCTCGTCCCCCCCGTATGGAACATTCCGCAGGAAGGACCCCTTTTCGCCCCGGAAGCGTGGCTTTTGCGCCACTGTGGCTTCATCGCCACTGCCACCGAGCATGGATCGAATCCTACGCCGGATCGCTGAAATTGTTGCGCGGCCTCATCGCCGCGCATGCCCCACCATGACCGCTATCGTGGCGAGCATCGCGCCAAAACACGCTAAAACACTACCGGATAGACGCGGTGTTGAGTCTCGCGGCGACGGCTCCAAGTGCCGCCTGCCAACGCCGCCACGCGGTGCTGCGGTCGCAGGCGAAGCGGATCGTGATGTCGCGCCAGCCGTAGCGCTTGGCGCGCATCCAGACGAGGTGACGCTGCTCCTCGTCGAGCCATTGCACCCAGTGCATCGTCTCCAGCATCCGGTCGATGGCGCCTGGTGACGGTGGGAAGGGGCGATAGACTTTCTCGTCGGCCGAGAAGGCTTCCCAAGCGCTGCGGGCGATCACTGGCCAGGTGGTGAAGTAGCCGGCCACACGCACGGGCGGCAGGCGACGGCTGGTACTGGCCGCTTCTTCGAAGCGAGCGGCCACCGCATCAATCGTCCAGGTCCGGTCAGTCACGGCGCGCGCCTCCGTACAGGCGTTCGCCGATGGCCTTCACAAACTCGCGCTCGAACAGATCCAGCCGATCGTCGGCGACGTTGACGACGAGGATGTTCTGGTCGCGCCATCCGCGTTGCTTCATCGCATCGAGATCGGTCACCTCGGGCTGCAGGCGGGCCAGAGGACAGCGATAGGTCGGCATCGGAATCTTCATCTCACACCTCCTGGCTGGCGATGGCCCAGCGCAGCAGCGCCAGCGCGTCGGCTTCGTTGTCGTCGGCGGGCGCGTGGCCGAGTGCGCGCATCGCGCTCAAGACGTCATCCTTGGATGCGTTGCCTTTGCCGGTGGTGTGCTTTTTGATCGTGCCGACCGGTACGCCCTGGTAGGGAATCTGGTGGTGCTCGCACCACGCGGTGAGCGTGGCGAGGAAGCCGCCGTAGGCGTGTGCGGCGTCGGTCGAGACATGCCGGCGCACTTCCTCGAAGTACAGCGCATGGATACCGCCGGTCATGTCCTTGAGTTCCGCGAGCCAGCGCTTGAAGCGCAGGAAGCGCATGCCGCCGCCCTCGAAGCGTTGCGGGCGGAAACTCGTGCTGCCGCTATTGATGGTGCCGTCGCTGCTGCGCAGCGCCCAGCCGGTGGTGGTGCCCAGGTCGAGGGCGAGGATCGTCGTGGTCATGGGTGCAGTCCTTGATTCGGTGTGGACTGACGCATCCGACGCGCTAGGTCGAAACTCCCTTAAGGCGTGTGCATGCGCGCCCGCGCGGGGGAAGTAACGACGTAGTGCGTCAAATGCGTCAGTCGGATGCGTCGGCATGGTGGTCAGTCGTCGGCGTAGGGGGTGTAAGCGGGCTTGGGCGGGCTCTTGAGGCCGATGCCTCGGAAGCCGCGCAAGCCAGACGGGTTGCGCCACTTCTCGACGCCGCGCGTGATCAGCAGATCGGAGAACCGCTTTTGCGAGCCGATAAACTCGCCCGCGGCGTCGGCCCATTGCTTCCAGTCGTTGAACAACTCGGCGCTCAGCGACTTGGCGTTGGCCTCGCGCACGCAGCGCTCGTCGAGCCAGCGGCCCAGCGCGTCCTCGGCTTCGAAGTACTCCTCGGTTGCCTCGAGCACCTGCTGCGGCGGATCGAGCCGACCCAGGCGCTGCCAGTTCAGACAGCCCTGCACGGCCCACGCCAGGATGCCGTCGCGCTCGCCCAGCAGTTTCTGCTGGAGGAGCTTGTCGCGACGCTCGGGTGGCACGGTGATCGTGAACGGGATCAGGTGAAGTCGCCGCTTCATCGCTTCGTCGATGTTGCGGATGGCGGGCTTGTGGTTGCCGGCCACCACCAATTTGAACTGCGGGAAGAACTCAAAGAAGTCCTGACGCATGAAGCGCGCGGAGATCTTGTCGCCGCCCGTAAGGTTCTTGACCTTCGACTCGGCCCAGCGTCGACCCTGCTCGGTCTCGATGGCGGCCACGAAGCGCGCGCCGCGCAGGCCCGCCATGTCGGTCGGATGTCGGTCCGTGCGCGTCTCCATGAAAGTGTCCATCGGAGCATTGGCCGCGTAGTCGCCGAGGATCGTGGCCAGCGTGTTCACGAACACCGACTTGCCGTTCGCGCCGGTGCCGTAGAGAAAGAACAGCGCGTGCTCTTGAGTCGACCCGGTTAGCGTGTAGCCCGCCATCCGCTGCAGGTAGGCCTGCAGGTCGGCGTCGCCGCCGGTGACCTCGGCGAGGAACTGTCGCCAGATCGGGCAAACGCCGTTTGGTGTCGCCGTGGTGATCTTGGTCATCCGATCGGCGCGGTCGTGCGGACGCTGCCGGCCGGTCTTGAGATCGACTACGCCTCCGGGCGTGTTGAGCAACCAGGGGTCGGCGTCCCACTCGGCGGTCGTGGCCGCATGCCGGCGATCGGCGCGCGCGAGTCGTTCGACACCGCCGACGGTGCCGGAGGTGGCGAGCTTGGCCGCAATCTTTGGATTGTCGGCATGGACGGCTGCGTGGCGGCAGACGCCGCGGGTCAGGTCGGTTGCCGCCAACGTGTCCTCGGTTCGCCAGCGGTGACCGTCCCAGACCAGCCAACACCCCCACGCCGCGACGTAGCGCCAATCGCGGTGGTAGCGACGCGTGAACGCCAACGCCAGCGCATCTTCGGTGCCCCACACCGACTCATCGCTGCTCGCGACAGGCTCGTCGTCGCCTGCAGCGTCATGCATTTGCAGTCGTGGGCCATGGGTGAGGAAGGCGGCGACATCAAAGCCCTCGGCCACCGCATCCGCAGCGTCCCAACTCTCTGCGGCATCCTCGGGTGGATAAAGGATGTGGCAGGTCTTGGCGCCTGCGGACAGGATCGCCTGCGCCGCGAGCGTGGCGTACTCCCAGCCCGGCTTGTCGCGGTCGGGCCAGATCAACACGGCCTTGCCCGCCAGCGGCGACCAGTCGGTTTTCTCCACCGGCGCGTTGGCACCGTGCATCGCCGTGGTTGCGGAGATGCCGGCGTCGATCAGGGCCTGGGCGCATTTCTCGCCCTCGACCAGAACCACCTGCGCAGCACCCGCGATGCCTGGCTGGTTGTAAAGCGGTCGCGGATCGGGCGGCGCCGTTTTGCGCCGGCGCGCATCCCAGGGGCGGAACTCCTTCTTTCGCCCGGGCGGGTCGTAGCGGTAGACGACCGCGATCAGCTTGCCGTCGGCATCGAGGTAGTCCCACTTCGCCGTCGCCGGCCCCAGTTCATCGACCGGCGCCTCCTTGCGCGACGCTTTGCTCGGCGCCGCTGGCACACGCCCCGCGAGATCCGCTGCGGCGTCCAGCAGACGCGGGAAGTCGGCCACTGGATCGATGCCACGCACCGCAGCAATCAGGTCGAAGATGTCGCCGCCATCGCCGGTGGCGCGGTCGGTCCACAGACCGATCTTGTCGCCTGTGAGCACGACCTCGAGGCTGTCGCCGGGGCTGCCGAGCACATCGCCGATCAGGAATAGTCCCCTGCGCTTCTTGCCGGCCGGGAACAGCGCGGACAGCACGCTTTCGATCCGCGCGATCAGTGCCGCGCGAACGGCGTCACGCTGCGCGCTGCGGTCGGGCAGCGGCGAGGTAGGCGAGTCGTTGAAATCAAGCATCGGAAACCTCCCCGGATGCTTGCGGCTGCTGGGCGCGCATCCATGCCATCAACTCGCAGATCTTGAAGCGCACGAGCTTCCCGACCCGGTAGTGCGGAATGCCCCGGCGCTTGCGTTGCTGCTTCTGCACGAGCCAATGCAGCGGCAAATTGAGGCTCATGGCGGCGTGGCGTGCATCGACCAGCTTTTCGCCGAGCACGTGACTGATAGATCGCGACGTCATGCCTGCGTTCTCCAGCAGCGGTCCTGCCAGGCACACATCCGGCACTCGAAGTGAGTGGCGTCATGGAAGCGGCGCGGCAGCAACTCGCCAGCCTCGGTCGCGCCGATCACCCGCACTGCGCGGTCGGTCATCTGCTGCGCAAGCGCCGCGTTGAACGGCACGCGCTCGACGTAGATCTCCATCGAGTCGGCGTTGATCGCGGTGAAGATCGCCGGGTGCTCGTGGAGCTCCAGATGCGCCTGATAGAGGGCCACCTGCGCCGCGTACACGGGCTTGGAGACAGCGAGGCCCTTGGACTCGACGTCGCGCCAGGCCTTTGCGCCCAGGCACTTGTTCTCCCAGAGCGCCGGATACGAGAGGTTGTCCGGTCCGCCGACGATCACACCATCGATATGCCCGCGCAGCCTGCCGTTCGCATCGGCGAATCCGAACTGCTCACCGTTGGCTTGGTGCGTGCGAAGCTCGAATCCGGCGCCGCGCAGCCAGGTCACCATGCAGTCTTCCATCACATGGCCGCGCTGGAAGATGCGCAGCATCCGCCCGTCAAAATCACGGCCGTAGTCCACCGGCGCCTTGGCGTACTCGAACTGCAGCGCGCGCTCGCACTCCACACCCAGACGCGATGCGCCGAGGTAGTTGCGCGGTTTGTCCGCCGCGCGCGCAGCCTGCAATGCGCGGTCGATGCGTGCCGTGAGCTGACCGCTGATGCTCGCCGTCGCGTTGAAGTCGAGCGTCATGGCGTTCTCTCCCAAAAGGCCTTGTCTTCCAGATCGGAGAAATCGGTCAGCGGATCACGACCCTCCGGCATGCCGTGCACGGGTGGGTACTTCGCCATCTCGTGATGCGCCGCCATTGCGTTGGCGAAGCAGGTGACGATGGCGCCGATCACCTGCAGTGCCTCCTGCTCGGCGTAGTCGCCGAGCGGCTTGTCGAAACCGATGTCCTCGGCCGCTGCGCCGAAGGCCTTCAGGCACTTCTTGAGGCAGGCGCGCTCGATCTCAGTGGCATCGATCATGTCGGTCTCCGGAATGGTGATTCCTTGGGCGCGGGCGTTCTTCCAGCGGCCGTACAGGGCGTGAAAGGCGTCCTGGCAGCGGCGTGAGCAGAACACCCAGTCCCAGGGGTGGTGGCGCGGATCGGTCGGCTTGAAGCGGGTGTCGGCATGGCCGAACCCGCGCGCCTGTCGTTTGCAGACCCAGCATTTCACTGGCCATCCTCAGCTCGCCCAGGCCGGCTTGCCCGTGGGCGCGCGAGTTGGCGCAGCGGTTGCCGGTGCAGGGGAATGCGCCGGTGCCGCGGCCGCGCGCGCCGTGGGCGCCGACGGTGCGCCGTGGGTGCGGGTCGGTACGCCCATGAGGCGGGCGTAGTCCGGGTAGTCGGGCTCGACAGCCAACTTGACCACGTTGCGGTCGCCGCCCTTGGCGTCCTTCTCGACATCGACGCGGGCGAGGAACTCCAGGCCATCGAGGTCGTGGAATCCGGCGATGCGGCGCGCGGCGACCGCTGGCGGCGAGTTGTCCTGCGGATGGACGTTGCGGGCGCTGTTGAGCGCGGCCCGGAGGAAGCTGCGGCCCATCTGGCCCCAGGTCGGACCCTTGGCCGAATACAGCCCGATGTTGCTCCACAGCTTGCGCTTGGCGTATTCGCCGCCGGTGACCACGAACTCGGCGGAGAGGTACACCGCGCCGGTCTCGTAGGACTGCGTGGCGTAGCCGCCCGTCCAGCCTTGCGACGGGTCGTCGTACCCACCGGGCTTGATGGTCATGCGGACCGGCACCAGCGTGCCCTTGGGAATCAGGTCGAAGCCGCTCTGGGTATCGGCATCGTTGAAATCGTTCCAACTCGAAGCATTGGGTGTGTTCATGGGTTACTCCTTGGAAGCGGTATGTGAGAGCGAGGTGGTGGCCGCGGCGGTGCCCGCGCACTTAGCGATCAACGCGCCGAGATCGGGCGGTTCGAGCAAGTCGAGGCGGCCGGAACGGTCCTTGGCGGGAAAGCCAAAGGGGTTGAGCGTGTGGGTCACGAAGGCGCGGTAGGAGGTGCCGTCGTCAGCCTTGATCTCGGCGAGGGTCACGACCTCATCGACAATCCCTGGCATCTGCAGCCCGGTCTTGCTGCCCTCGATCTGCGGCTCGAAGACCCTGCGGTTGAAGTCGTCGAGACGCTCATCGAGGATCGCGACGAAGACCACGTTCTTGCCGCGCGCGTGCTGCAGGTGCGTCAGCGCGCCGACCATTTCCTGGCCGAGCAGCCCGTAGGCGGCGCGCAGATCCGGCTTGCCGGAGCGGTCGCTGATGGCGCCTGGTTGCGACTTGCACCAGGTGAAGCACAAGCGCGACATCTGGGTGATCGAGTCGACGAAGAAGGTCGCGTAGCGCTCGATCTGCGCCGGATCGCCGAACTGGCCGACAACGTGCTCGTAGTGCGCAACCGAGAACGCGGCCTCCGGCGGCAACGAGCGGTCCGGCCCGGCGAGGTAGACAAACAGATCGCGGCACTCGGGCCAGGATGCCGGGCGAATGGTGTCGCCGGGCCAACTCGCCACCGACAGATCGCCCGCCTCGATGTCGATGAACAGCGTCGTCGACGGTTCAAGGTCACGCAGCCGGGTGGTCTTGCCGATGCCGGATTTGCCGAGCATCAGCAGCTTCACGCCTTTGCGCTCTGCCATCCGTTGCTGCGCGGAGATGATGGGGAGGCTCATGCGGCCTCCTTCAGCATCTCGGCGACCGCCGGATTCCAGAGGATTTGGTAACCACTGTGGCCGTTGCGGGAGTAAGGCATCGCCTCTGCCCAGGCATCGCCGGCTTCGGTCAGTTCCCACTCGTCGCGGTCATTGCGAGTCTGCAGACCGTTGTCGGACAGGAGCCTGTTCGTGGCCTTGGGCGAGCGGTTCAGCAGCTTGCCGAGCTGTGTGGCGTTCAAGGCGCACATCGGCTCGTTGGCGGCCGGCAGCGCGCGCCGCAGAACCTCGGTGGTAATGCCGGTGTTTTCCTGGATGCAGGTCAGCATCGCTGCCGCTGCGATTTCCGCCTTGACGCCCGGCACCTTGGCGACCGCGGCGCCGATCAGCAGGATCGCGCTGACTCGGTCGTGGGTCGGTACCGGCAAGGCGGCGAGCGTGCCCGGCGTCAGGTACGAACCGGTCTTCCGAATGGCCGGAATCACGTCGTGCGTGACCCAGCGCTTGAAGCGCTTGGCTTCGGCCTTGCGACTGCCGAGGATCAGCGCGTACAGGCCGGGTTCGTTGACGGTGGTCATGTCCTGATCACCGCCAGGGGTGTGAACTGAACTCACCCCCTTCTCGTCGGCGTCGAGGCGTTCGAGCGCCTTGCGATCCAGTTGCAGGGATGCCAAGACATCGGCAGCGACGAACCACGGCTGACCCTGGTCATCGGTGACGACGCGGAGCGATTGCCCTTCAAAGCTGAAGGGCGCGAGTTGCGTACTCATGGATTCAGTCCTCGGAGATGGTGGTCAGGCGGAAGGTCGGCTTGCCCGGCTTCACGGTGCGGGCGGCGGCGAACTGATCGCGAAGCGTCGGCGGCCAGTTGTTGAACCGCGATTCGCTGACGGCGTAATCGACGTCGATGAAGTCCTCGACCTTTTCGCCGGCAGCGGCAATCCGCTGGGCGATGGCGGCGAGCTTGGTTTGGTCCCAGGACACGCGCTTGGGCACGTCGACGGTGATGCGGATGCCGCCGTCGTCGATGTGCACGGTGCCGAAGTCCTTGCCAGCGTCGGCGCGCGCCGACTGGATGCGTTCGGCGTAGCTGCGGTCCAGCGCCGCATCGACCTTGGCGCGCTGCTGCTTGTGCCAGCCGAGGAGTTCGTCGAGGTTGCGGACAATCTCAGCGAGTTGCGTTCCCGGCAGCGCAGCCAGGTCGGCGACTGTGAGTGCGGTGAGGCGGTCAGGGAGAACGGTGAGTGCAGTCATGGCGGCCACCCTCACGCCGATGCGTGCTGGTAAGTGGAGTCGTGCAGCACCCGGCGCTCGAAGTCGATCACCGACTCCAGCGGGTAGCCGACGCGCTTGGACAACTTCAGGTACTTCGGGCCGCGGCCTTCCGAGCGCCACCGCTGCAACGTCTTGGGGCTGACGCCCCAACGGTTGGCGACTTCGTTTTCGTTCAAGACCCGGCGGTCGCCGGGGGCCAGGTCACTGATGGGCGGGGTACTGCGTGCTTGAGCTTGCATCTGTTCCTCCAATGATTCCGCTGCGGAATCGGTGGAGGAATTCCAGGCTTTCAGTGGCGAATTGCCGATGGACGCACTGGCGAATGTTTCCGGTCGCAAATATTCGCCAGTGGTTCGCCAACGCCAGAAACGGCAACGGCGAGCACGAGGCTCGCCGCTGGAGGGTGGATCGGTGTCGGGATCAGGTCAGCGCTCGGGGAAGCCCAGCATTCGGCGCTGCTCGTTCCAGTCGCGCGGGATCACGTCGATGCGACCGCGCAGGGCGTGCAGATTGATGTGGCGTGGCTGCCGACCCTCGACGATGGCGGTGATGATGTCGGGGGCCAGCAGCGTCATCCGCAGGATCTCCGAGATCCAGCCGCGTTCGAGCTTCTGCTTTCGGGCCAGATCGCCGACGTGCGGATAGCGCCCGTCCTCCAGCAGCTTCTGCCAATAGAAGCCCTTGCCCAGCGCCTTGATCATGGGCTCGTCGAAGCCGCCGACCGACGCATCCGTCGGCGCCGACGGTGGTGGCGTTAGCACCTTGCGGTTCTGGCGGCGTTTGATCGTCAACGGCACCGAGGTCACCCGCTGACCGTTGTTGATATAGCTGCGTGGATCGGCCCCGGTCTCGATGGTGACCGCAAACCGCCGTGAGTCCTTGCTCATGCGGCGGCCTCCTGCTCCTGGTGCTCGTCAACCAGCGGGTGGCTGCAAACATCTGGGCCCAGGCCCATCCAGCCGTCCTCCCGCCAGTGGATGTCCAAACCGTCACCCTGCAGTTGGATGCGCTCGATCAGCAGTCGCAGGATCCGCTGCTGTTCGGCGGGGAATAGTTGTGCCCAGACATCCCCGATGCGCCGCATGCCCACGACCACCTGCGCTTCGTCGAGGCCTGCGCCTTCCGGACGGCGCAGACAGGCGCGCCAAACGCCGATCAGCACCTCGGGCGCTGTCAGCGCGGCATGGACTTGGGCCAACACCGCATTTTCGATGTCGGCCGCCGGAAGGTGTCCAATGTTGGGTACGTCCGCGCGGCGCTGGGTGCCGGCAACGTGAACCTTGTGCATTTCTGGGACGTAGTAACGGTAGCAACGGCCATTCTTCTTTCGCGTGTACGAGTGGATCATCCGTTGCCCATCGGGCGCGAATAGCAGCCCAGCGAGCAAGGCAGGATGCTTCGGCAGAACATCGCGTGGCCCCTGCTTTCGGCGCTCCATGAACGCCTGCACTGCGTCCCATGCCTCCTGCGCAACGATGGCCTGGTGTTGGCCGGAATACGCCTGACCGCGGTGGGTCAGATCACCGAGATAAATCCGGTTGCGCAGCATCTTGAAGATGAACTTCTGATCGATGGGGTTGCCAGCCCGATGGCGGCCTGTCTGCGTCACCCAGGACTTGGTGGTGACCCCCTCCAGGGCCAGTTCACGCACGATCCGCGCTGCCGAACCGTGTTCGGCGTAGCCGCGGAAGATGTCGCGCACCAGGGCAGCCTCTCGTTCGTTGACCACGAGCTTGCGTTCGACCACGTCGTAGCCCAGCGGGGGCACGCCGCCCATCCACATGCCCTTGGCCTTGCTGGCAGCGATCTTGTCGCGGATGCGCTCGCCGGTGACCTCGCGCTCGAACTGTGCGAAGGAGAGCAGGATGTTTAGGGTAAGCCGGCCCATCGACGTCGTGGTGTTGAACTGCTGCGTCACTGACACAAAGGAGACGTTGTTGCGGTCAAAGACGTCTACGAGCCTGGCGAAGTCGGCGAGCGCGCGCGTCAGGCGGTCGATCTTGTAGACCACCACGATGTCGACCCGCTTGGCCTCGATGTCGGCGAGCAAACGCCGCAGGCCAGGACGTTCCACGTTGCCGCCCGAGAATCCGCCGTCGTCATAGCCGTCGTCGAGCGCGAGCCAACCCTCGTGTCGCTGACTGGCGACGAAGGCGAGGCCCGCGTCGCGCTGGGCTTCGAGGCTGTTGTATTCCTGATCGAGCCCCTCGTCGCTGGACTTGCGCGTGTAGATCGCGCAGCGCTTTTTCGAGACGACGGGCGCAGGAGGCGCAGAAGTCGTGCTCTGCGCTTTCATCCGCGCTCCTTGGTGGTCAGCCCAAAGAACGCCGGGCCCGACCACCGCGTGCCTGCGATGTGGCAGGCGATGGCGGTCAGGCTGGTGTAGCGCCGGCCTTGGTACTCGAAGTCGTTCGGCCCGCGCACCAGGACGCGGTGCTCTACGTCATCGAACACTCGCGTCAGCATCGTGCCGGGCAACAGGCGGTTGGCGTCGCGGCGCATGGCCCGCGGCAGCAACCCGGTCTCGCCGATCTCTTCCAGTTGCTTGCGAATCGATGGCTTCAGGCCGCCGAAGGCGCGTTCCTGCAGCCGGTAGGCAAGTCGAGATTCCAGCCAGACACGCTGATGGTGGCCGGGACGCTCGTCGAAATGTCCATCCCACAGGGCCCACAACTGGTCCATCGACAAGTGCGGCAAGTGGGCGACGCGCGCGGCGACCGTCGTAGCATCGGGGTTGGCATTGGGCTTCGACATCAGCGAACTCCTTTCAGTTGAGAGGGGTTCGCATGAACACGCTGCTGGCCACCAAAGCCAAGGCCAACCGCGCTCTCGCTGTTCGCAGCCGACGTAGTGTGTTGGCGCAGCCGCAGGAACGCGGCGGACAGCAGATCGACGATCTCCTGGTGCGGATGCCGCGGCGCTTCAGGGCTGGAGGAAAGTTCGTGATGAAACATGATGGGCGCTGAGGTAGTGAACGCTGCTCATGCTAGGAACGACCTGCCCTTGAAGTAACGGGAGTGCGAGGGAATGCGCGGTAGTCGAATTTGTGCAGTTCTTCCTTGGCCGCGAGGTCCCGCTGACGCACACATCCAACACCTCGGAAGGCAACTGATCCAATTGTGGCCAGATTGTCGCGGACCTCCGCGCCATCGTCGTTATGCCAAAGTACTCATGTCACACGCCACCAGGGCAACACCGGCATGGTGGAACCTATCTGCCGACTTTCCAAGACAGGCACCCACCGACGCATTGACTCAATCAGTGCGAGGCGCTGCTGATGAATCAGCTCGGCCGATGCCTCATCTAGCGAAAGGCCCAGCCAGACCCTCGCCGCATCAACGCGCACGGAAAGGGGCTCTTCCTGATGAGCCGTGACTTCAAGCGCGGCTTCCTTGAGAAAAGGCGACTCATACAATGCGTCTTCGCAAATCATTCGACTGACGAAGTCCACGCACTCCCACAAGAAGGCCGGTTGTTCGACATTGAGATTCGCGATGGCGGCGTCACTTCCCAGAGCGAGCTCAACGCGTTCTTGCCGGGACGGGTGTGACGTGTCTTTCAATCGTGACAGTTGCGACGCGCCCGCACTAAAAACCGCATGGAAGCAAAGACCCGCGACGAGCGTCACCCATCGACGCCCCTCCTGCGCCGCCAACATAGAACAGAACACCGCCCGCGACTCGCGACCCAGTGCATCTCCTAGCAAAGCCGTGTCGACGTGATCCAAATACAAGCGAGTCCAATAAAGCGCTTGGACATCCGCGTCGAACTCGCGGGTACGGGAGTACACCTTTGGATGATTCAGGTCCACCAATCCGACGGGCGCCGCTAAGCGCACCAATGTGGGGCCGGACGCTCTGAGAATTTGCAGCGCCGTATCGCTTTCATCCGTGGCCACGGTGAGGTGCCCTCGGAAAAGATGGGCTGCTTCGTGAAACAAGAGAAATAGCGTGGCGGCGGTCACTACTAGCTGCGCAATCGCAACGGCGGTCCGTTCGTCAATTGACCTCAAGCCCAGTACTCGCAGCGGCACGGGTGCGGCCACCGACGACTCACGTAGACCACGCGCGGCTGCGGCAACAAGAACACTCAGTCGCTGTATTGCTAATAGCCCATTACGCGTGACGACGATAACTGACTCTTTCTCTTTGGGGCCTTGCGGAAAAGCCCAAGCGCTGACCGAAGGCCCATCGGTTACACAAAGCGAAATCTGTCTATCCGAGCAGTGACGAGTCAGCCACGCTGCAACTCCTTGAGCCAGGCGCCATTGGTCATAAACGCCCGACTCCCGGACGCGGCGTACGGGTAGGCGTTTGCCGTAGTTCTCCTTGTAAAGGCGCCGCTGCTGCCCCAGCCAATTCTGGTAGGCCGGATGCACAACTGCATCCGAATGAGTCTCGTTTCGTCTGATATCCATCAGCCCTGTGAACCAGCATGCCGCAGGACGGTCATTCGACCGGGGCCTCCAGACCTCCAAGGAATGCTTCGAATGACAACGTCTGGGCCATAGGTGGGTGCTGGTGTCGGCAGCCAGTGTTCCAGCGAACAGCTCCTGCGCGGAATCTGTGTCGAGACCGTCACAAGACGGTCCAGCCCTGCTCGCGCCAGGCTGCAGTGTGTTCCTTATGCCGACCCGTCAGAATCACTACTGGCGGCTTTTGGGCTGGCCAAGCAAGTTCCGCGTGAAAGTTGCCGTTCAGGGTGAAACCGACCTCAGGAAGTCCGGCCAGTCGACCGTCCATTCGATCCCACGCCAGCCTCGCCTGCTCAGACACGTTCATCCGGATCAGCAGCTTTCGGTCGACCGCATCCAGATGTCGCTGGAGTTCCGCAGCTTCCGAGCCAAGAACGGCGCCACTGCGAACGGTTTGACTTGCAGCCCGGTGATTCTGAACCATTGCACTGAGGTACGGCGACTCCTTTCCAGTCTCCGAAAGATGCATCAATCTGTGTTGAGCTCGAGTCGCTGCGACGTAAAACAGCCGACGTTCTTCGGCCAGAACATCTTCTGCCGTGACACCAAAGGGGCCGAAGAGTTGGTTGTCGGCGTGGACCTTCGGAAATTGCCGAGCCACTGCCTCCAACACGATCACCGTGTCGGATTCCTTGCCCTTCGCCTTGTGGGCGGTCATCACGTCGATTACCGCAGCTCCTGCGGGCATTTCAGGCGCACCCCCAACGAAGAACTCATTCGCCAAGTCCTGCAGGTCCGGATGCGCATTAAGGACCTCAGCAAGCCGTCTACCGAAATCGGCAAGTGTTACACCGTAAGCTCGATCTGTGCGCGAGAGTATCAAGACCGACGGCATCCACCGCGAGAGTTGATCAGTACCCGGATACACAGACTCAGCAATGAATTCGGTGCATGCCCTCAACGCCTTTGCTAGTTCCCAATTGACAACGCGGCGACCATCATTGTGCTCGCTCGTCGCAGCCTTGAGATAGCCAGATCCTTCCTCAAGCCAAACTTTGTCGATCGATACCACGTCGATGACGCCATCGAAGACATGGTGAGCGAGCGCCGATGGGCCGTGACCCTCCATGACCAAATTGCCAGCACCAACGATGAATCTCCCGGAACGGCGGTTGGTCGGGATGGTTGCGGTGCCTGAGTCGAGAAAGTAATCGCCGAAGCAGTTGAAGTAGTTGAGTTGAGCCCCGGCGAAGCCATTAATGGCTTGCCAATCATCTCCCACTGCGACGATACGGATCGACGGATTAACGTCCTGAATTGCCTTGATCAAGCGGTAGTACAACTCGGAGAAGTCCTGAAACTCATCAATCAGGATCCAGCGCAAGTCGCGAATCGCAATAGAATCCTGCCGTCCAAGCTGAACACGGGCCGCTCCGCCATCTCCTTTAACGCAGTCCGCGGCAGAGATCAGAAGATCGTCAAAGTCCATTGCAGATTGATCTGCGAGTTGCCTTTCGTACGCGGCATAACCATGCACCGCCAACTCATGAAACGCTTGATTTCTAGGCTCCGGGTCCGGAGTGTCGCGAATCATCTGCGCCATGTCGTCGACCTTCCAACCGCGCTTCTTGGCACGCGAGATGAACTGAAGAAACAAAGCCGCCAGCCTCGAAACGGTCCGTGGCGCCTCAGCGACACGCCGGACAAGCTCGTCATGCCGCAGTTTGACGCATTGGATTCCGGCGCGCTCGAGCTGTGCTTTCAAGGACCGCTCGAAGGCCTCTCTGCCGGCAGCGAGCATTGCGCTATGAGTTTCCAACAGCAAGACCCGGCGACCCGCCCAAAACGCGCGCTTGGCGTCGATTTGATCAAGGTAGTCCTGAGTCTTGGTCGCCCACCAATCCGGCAGCTGCGCGAACCTGTCTTCAGGGTTTATCGCCCAATGCTCAATAATGACCTCTCTGCCACCATCGATGATGGAGAAGTCGGGTCGATAGGGGGATCCACGCAGCCGCTCCTGGCGCTCCCAGGACCAGACTTTCTCGTACTTGTAAGCTATGCCGTGCTCGAAAAGAAAGTCAGCAATGAACTTCTCGCCGTTAGACTTGACGGTGTCACCACCCAATGTGTAGTCCGTCATAGCGCGCCGAAAGGCTACGTATTCTTCGCCAGATAAACTGGAGCCAAGTTTGTCCAGTTGTTCCAGCTCACGGCGGAAAAACTCGTAAAGCCGTTCGCGAAATGCCGGATTAATAATCGACCCAATCAGGCGCTCGACGAAGCCAGTTTGTTTTCGGCGTGAAGGAGACAAGTTGCCGTCGTCGAAGATCAATTCGCGCCCGGCGTGGTCAGCAAGCTGGTAGGCAAGACTGTGGAATGTGCGGGCGTTGCGAAAATCATCGATCCCAGCCGCGCCGCGGACACGGTCGCCAATCTCATGCGCCGCCTTCTTATTGAATGCAAGGACAAGCACTTGATCGGGATTTAGCGATTCGTCGTAGATGGTCAACGCAGCGAGCGCTGCGAGAGTCCTAGTCTTGCCGGAGCCGGCGCGTGCTCGTACCAATCGATGGCGCGATGGAAGCGCGCATGCCGTTAACTGCTCATCGTTTAGTGACATGCCTAAACGGGCCAGGCGTATGCGCAGCTTGGGCACCTTCACTTGCGCGTAGTCGGCAGCAGGCATTTTCGATGAAAATGAAACCGAGTATATTTCGTCCAGCTCTGCCAGGGACGCGCCCGGGTATTTGAGCGCGAGGCCCTTTATTCTATTCGCTCGTGAACGAAGGTCGTAATACTCTGTTTCTGGCCACCATGATTGGCACTTGCTAATGTAAAGCTCATCGGCCAAATCAAATTGCCAATTTCTCAGTAGCTCTGCAACACGCAGACGCAAATCTGCTCTGACGCGCGCAGCTTCTTCGGCTCTCTCTCTCGCGGCGCGGGCCTCGATAACATCCTTTGCTCGGACGACTAGCGACGAGAAATCTTCAAAGCTTAAGTAACTCTGGCATCGCTCAATATAGTGCAAATCCGCAGCTTCAAAGCTGCCGGAAGCAAGAATCTTGTCTAATGTCTGTAGCGCGATCTCGCGCTCAACGGACGAAAAGGCCGAGAAAGGAAGTCCGCTAAATTTTGTTCCTGATGAGAAGGCAACATCGCAGGAGTTGTCTTGGTAAACCGCTGTGACCTGTCCATGCCCAAGATCTGGTCGACTTTTATGCATAACGTGTTCGCCGACTCGCATTTCTTGACGAACCGGATCCCTTCGCGCCGACGCTAGCTTGGAGATGGATTCATTGCGTTCAGCTTGATACGACGTGTAGGACCAGAAGTTCCTGCCCTCACGCTCGTACTGGGAGTCCGCTTCGGCTAGATCGCCTAGGCTGAGAGATTCTCGAATTCGGCGCTGGATGTTGCTGTGCCTTATGGCGAGGTCCTGATCTTCACGTTCTCTATTTTCTCGCTCAACCGAAACAAGGTGTGCAGAGATGACAAATTGAATTCCATTAAAAAATTTAACCTTCAGCCTGCCCGGTAGCGAGTCACCTAGAACGACTCCCTCGCCAAAGTGCCGATGTCGGACGCGTTCGCCGACCTTCATTGCCGGAACTCCACTGTATAGGACACGGGACGTCCCGCCTTCCGCCTCGCAAGTCTTTGATTCTGCCAAACCATGAGTGCTCGCCGTAAGGCGAGCCTACATTTCGAACTTGACGCTATCCGCTGCCGGTACCGCGCGAGAACCCTGCGCACCAGAGGGCGCGCAAATTCAGTACGTGATGCTAACCCTTGCCGATCGCGCAGAACCGGTCAGCAACGGTGGGAACGAGTTCGTCCTTCCAAGAATCGTCCCAGTCCCGAGGCTCCGCGCTTTCCAGTAGCAGGAGGGTGAGCACGCGATCCCGGCCAGCGAAAGTGTGCTTGAACTCGCGCAGCTTCATGTGCGCGCGCTCCTCGGCGCACCAGATCGCCGCGGAACACTCCACGCCATCGAAGCATTGCACCATGCTGGCGTCGCCGGCCAGGGTGCCAGCGAACGGTTCCTGTGCGGTATCTGACTGGCGGACGAGGGCTCGAGTCTTGCGTGCGTTGCTGCTGGGCCGCTGGTACTTGAGGAAGCCTTGGTCCCAGTGGACCAAAATTGCGCGCTGGTCGGTGGCCTCGATGAAGCGCAGGCACAGCGCCTCGAAGGACACCTGGAAGGTGCGCGCGATGTCGCTGAGCAGGTGCAGCGTGACCTTGCGCTGATCGCCGAGCAGCCGTCGCAGCACATCGATCGGCATCAGCAGATTGCTGGCGAACTCGTTGGCTTCGCGTTCGATGTTGCGGTCGTCGAACTGACCTGATGTCACACCGCCCTTGTCGCATTCGACGCGGATCTGCTGCGCGCGGTGCAGGATCAAGTGGCCCAACTCGTGCGCAATGGTGAAGCGGATGCGCTCCGGACTCGCGCTCGCGTTGTAGAAGATGCCCCATTCGGAGGCGTCTTTCGGGTTGCGAACCAAACTGCCCTCGAAGCTATGGATGTCGAGCGCCATCGGCGGCTTGATTTCCCGAATGCCGGCGCCGTAGCGCGTCGTTGGCAGCATCTGCCGCACGACATCAAGATCGATGGCCTCGGGCATGTTCTCGCCATACCAGGCTCTCAACCACTTCAGAACAGTAGTGGCGGCCGTAAAGCCGTTCAGGGCAGATGCGCTCACTCCTTGACCCCGCCCTCACCGCGGTCGGGGAACATCAGCTTCAGCGCCTGCCTGTAGCGAGCCTTTTCCTCGTCTGTCATGCCGGCGTACTCGCGGAAAAACTGCACGTCCTCAGGCTTGGCCTCATGGGCCGCGCGCGGCGTTTCCTCCATCAGATCTTCGACGGTAACGCCGAAGGTCTTGGCGAGCAGGTACACGCGCTCGGCCGACGGCCGCTGGCCTTCCTTCATCTCCAACTCCCAGATGTAGCCACGCGTGCAGCCGACCGCGTCGGCCACCTGCTGCAAGGTCATGTTCTTGGCTTCGCGCAAGCGCCGGAGCCGGGTGCCGAATGTCGTTGCCATGGGTCTGTTTCTACTTGACGGCTGTCTCAAAGGCTGAGACTGAAGTATAGCTACGAGATACAAGATGGGACTAGAGCGCTCTCCCTGATTGACAAGCGGCAATCCGGGACCTAGCCTTTGTATCTCGCCACATGACAGACGCCAGGAGCATTGCCTTCAAAAACTAACTGTCGTTGTGCCTGATCTCGTGCTGTCCAGCTCCCTACTGCCAGTCCTTTGAAGGAATTCCCCGCAATGAAGAAAACGTTTGTCGATGTGCTGCTCGAACTGCCTGTGGATGCCACCCTGCAACAACTTCTGACCGAACACGCGCTGCCGGTGCCGCTGGACTTCGCGTGGGATGACACGCCCGTTACCTCGCGGGCGCTCCTCGATTGCGTCCGCCAATGGCAGGACATTCCCGCGAAAGATCGACTGGTCGGCGAACTGGCCGCTTGCTTGCCGCTGGCTGATTCGCCGGGACAGCAGGCGATCTTTCAGGTGGCTGCCAGCGACGGTAGTGCATTGCTCGGGTTGGCGACCTGCAAAAGCGATCTGCACCGTGCATTTTGGCTGTACCGCCATCACCCCGCGTTGTTCGGCAACGCCCTCGACGCCGACTTCATCGAGCGTCGCGGCAGTCAGTCCCAGCAACACGCGCTGGGCATCAAGCGCCACCCCAGCACGACCAAGCCCGCCCTGGCGGCCTTCAATCAAGGCGTCTCGAAGTTCTACCAACGCAAGTTGCACTGCGGCGACGGCGTCGAGTGCACCATCTTTCAGCGCAGTCCTGGCGTGTTCCTGCTGACGATCCACGTCAAGGACTTGGCGACGATGCACCTCGAGTTCCAGGGCAAGTCGCTGACGCGCCGCGTCGGCAACCCGAGCATCCACGGCATGCTGGAGTATTCGGAGAGGACCGGCGTCGTGCGCACGCTGATCCGGGGCGGCGCCGCCTTTCATCAGATGCTGGCTGGCGAGTTCGCAACGCACTTGCTGGGCCAGGCGGTGGACGCCAAACGCATCAAGCCGGAGAAGCTCGATCTCAGGCAATTCCGCGCCGGCGTCGATTTCCCGCAGGCCATCAAGGATGGCTTTGTCGCGGTGCAACTCAAGCAGATGACCATGCTGAGTCCGACCGGCAGGCTGAAGATCGAGTGCACCGCGATGGCGGCGGCACAGAATCAGTCGGTCACCGACCTGATGCACGAGGAACTGCCAGCGCCGTTGGAAGGCGAATGGGCGGTAACCGCGGTGCAGATCAATCTGTACTACCCGGGAGAGGCCGGACGCCGGAATCGCCTCGTGACCGCCGAACTGACCAGCATGGGCCGGCTGCGCCTTCCGATGCGCGATCCGGTGATGAAAGCCAACGTCGAGCGTTACCTCGTCGAGAAGGGAATTCTGGCCCGCGACCAGAGCCTCGATGCGGACGAGTTTCCGGAGATCGATGAGGTGTCGCAGCCGCTGGTGGAGGGCTGATCGTTGTCGGCACAGTTGGGCTGGGGCCTGATCTGCCGGTTGTTCGCATCAGGGATGCCGGTGATGCGGACGCGGTTGACGACGAGCGAAGTCGAGTTGCTGCCGGACATCAGCAAGGCGGTAAAGCCGACCATGCTCAGTGTCGACGTTGCACCATGTCCCTACTGCGACTTGAACAGCGGGGACGTGCGGCGTAGCAGTGATGGCGGGCTGGAATGCTGCTGCCCCGAGTGCGGGCCCGTTCCGGTCGATGCCCACGACCTGATGGCGTTCAAGCTGGACGAGCACTGGCTACACCGAAAGCTCCGGGCCGCGCTGGACATTCAGTCGGATGGCGGATCTTCGCAGCTCGCGCCAAGCGCATGGATGCTCGGGGTTGCCGGGAAGGTGCCAGTGGTGCTGACGCGCGACATTCGTCGACTCTGGCGCGAACCAGGTTTGCTGGATCGAGTGCGCGTAAACAACGGACCTGTGCGTCTGATCGCACCGACGCGCCAGATCGCTGTCGGTGTGCCGATAGACGCGGGGGTGGAGTACGTGGCGCTGGAGGAACGGTTCCACCTGCGAGGCGATGTTGTCTCGTTCATCGGCGCAACCGGGGCCGGCGCCTCGCGACGCAGGAACGATCCAACCTCGCCGGTGCACGGGCCGTTCTCGGCGGACTTTCGATGGGTGTACCTGGATGGCGAAGACGCCGACCCGATTCGCTGCTCGAAAGCGCAGGCCGATGTGTTCCGGGCGCTTTGGGAATTCGAGGGCAAAGACCGTAGGGCCGAGGACGTGATGCAGCGCGCCGGACGCCGCAGCAGCAAGCCCATCGACGTGTTCAAGGCCCATCCCCAGCCCAAGCGGGCCTACGAGGTGCTGGTCGTCACCAACCAGAAGGAAGGCCTGTATCGGATGCCGTGCGCGTCCCGCTGACCGCCGTCTCTCGGTTCTCTCAACCCGATTGCTGCTCCAATCGTCGCTGCCAACCGCTCTCCGCGACACCCGTTGCCCTCGGCAAAGGCCTTGGCCTCGGGCGTGAAATCGCCCGTGGTCACTGCTGATCCCGCTCCGGAGTGAGTGACGGACTCCCGGATCGAATTGGGGGCTCAGTCGACTGACGCCGCTGCGACGCCGATTGGAAACTCGATGATGACCGCTAGCCCCGGCGACGCGGACTTGAAGTGAAGTCGCGCGCCGTGCAACTTCGCAATCGCAGCGACCAGGCTCAGCCCGAGGCCGCTGCCGCTCGTCGCGCGCGCCGCGTCGGCGCGCACGAATGGCTTCGCAATCTCGGTCATGAGCTCGGCAGAGACACCTTTGCCGTTGTCGCTCACACTGGCGCGAAGCTGCGCGCCATCCGGTTGCAGGCCGACAAGGATCACGCTGCCGAGCCCGGAATGGCGGATCGCGTTCTCGATGAGATTGGTGAAGAGCTGCACGAGAAGCGCGCCATCCCCGGAAAGCACGAGACCTTCGGCGATTTCTGCAACCAGCTCCTGGCCAGCGTCCTGGGCGACGGCTGCGTAGTCTTCTACGAGCCGGGTCAGGCACGCGCTCAGGTCGACGCGCGTGAATCCCGCCTTGCGCGCACCTGACTGGATTTCCGCGATGCGGAGCAAGGCGGCGAAGGTCTCCTGGATGCTGTCTAGGATTGCGATGGCTTCTTGGACCGGGTGATCAGGCGCCGCCGCTGGGGATGCGGCAGCGAGATCTTCCAGCTTCAGGCGCAGCCGCCCGAGCGGTGTGCGCAGGTCGTGCGCGATATGGGTGCTCACCTGTTGCACATTGGCGACCAGTGATTCGATGCGATCGAGCATGCGATTGATCGTGGCGGCGAGTTGGTCGAATTCGTCGCCGCTGCCGGTGCGGCTGATGCGCTCCGACAGCCAGCCCTCGCCAATGCGCTCGGCCGTGCGGCTCAACCGGTTGATCTGAGCCAGAAAGCGCCGGCCGAGCCAGAGGCCACCGCCGGTGCCGAGAACCAGCGTCAGCGCCAGGGCCAGCAACACGCGGTTGCGCATCGCCTCGCCGAGCTCGCGCTCCGGCGCCAGCTCGGCGGCCACCAGCAGCAGGTAGCCGTCATTGAGCGGGCTGCCTTTGATCAGGAGGTCAGCCTGGTCGACGCGCGCGATACGCTGCCAGCCGGCAACAGCGGCCGGGAGCTCGTCGAAGATGCCGCGCCCGTCGGCACTGAGCACGCGATAGAAGAGGCGCGCACCCGGATGGTTCTGAGTGCGCTCGCGAATGTCATGGCGCAGCTCTTCGAGGCCATCGTCGCGGTAGTCGCCGAGCAACTGCGCAGTTTCCGCCTCGATGTGATTGCGCGCCTGGTCTTCGAGCGAGCTGCGGATGGTCAGGAACAACAGCAGCGCGAGCGCCGCCACCGACAGGCTGAAGAGCAGGGTGTACCACGCGAGAAAGCGAAAGCCGGCACTGGCGAGCAGCTTAGTGCGCATCGAGTACATAGCCTGATCCGCGTACCGTGCGGATGCGTTCGCTGCTGAAGCCGCGATCGATTTTCGAGCGCAGACGGCTGATGTGCGTCTCGACGATATTGGTCTTGGGGTCGAAGTGGAAATTCCACACCGATTCCAACAGCATCGTGCGCGTCACGACGCGGTCGGCGTTTCGCAACAGGAACTCGAGTAGCCGGAATTCCGTCGGCTGCAGATCGATCTCCTGCCCCGCGCGGCTGACCCGGCGCTTGATCAGGTCCATGATGATGTCACCGGCGTGCAGCTTGTCCTGGCTCGCAAGTGGCGGGCGCCGGCCCAATGACTGCACACGCGCGAGCAACTCGGCGAAGGCAAACGGCTTGACCAGGTAGTCGTCGCCACCCGCCTCGAAGCCTTGCACCTTGTCGCCGATGCCGCCCATGGCCGTGAGCAGCAGCACCGGCGTACCGATTGCACTGGCGCGCAACGCCTTCAACAAGGCCAGCCCATCCAGCTTCGGCAACATGCGATCGACGATCAGCGCGTCGTAAGCATCGCCGATTGCCAACATGAGGCCTTCGTGGCCATCGCTGGCCAGATCGACACTATGGCCGTGCTCCCGCAAGCCGCGGGCGACGTAGCTCGCAGTTTCGCAATCGTCTTCGATGAGCAGAATTTTCATGCTGTCTCCGAGCGCTGCGGGAGGCTTGCGACTCCCGCAGCAGTATCGGACCCATCTGGATCAGTCGTCGATGTCTTCGCGAGCGCCGATCACAGCGCCGCTGACGCCATCCACCGCAACATCGAACACGCGCTCGCCGACCACCACGCTGACCTCATAGGCGGGCTTGAAGCTGTCGTCATCGAGGCTCGCCTCGATCGCACGCCCGCCTTGGTGGTTTTCAGCTGCAGCAATCGCCTGCGTGAGACTGATGCTGGTTTGTTCGAGCAGACGGATGTCGCCCTTGTCCGCGGCAACCGCGGCGACCGAAACGCCACCAGCCAGCAGGGCAACGATGAAACCAAGTTTGTAGTTGAGGTTCATGGGTCAGCTTCCTTTTGGACAGGCACACTGCCTGGGTGCTGACCTTTCTACCCGGTCAACGTCGAATTCCGATGTCCGCTCCTATACAGCTTCGCAATGTTCGGGCCGATACGCCAGATCGCAGCCGGCGCGCCGATGGATGGGGGCATGGAGTACATGGCGCTCGAGGAACGGTTCCACCTGCGAGCCGATGCTGTCTCGTTCATTGGCGCACCCGGTGCCGGCGTATCGCGACGCAGGAACGATCCAACCTCGCCGGTGCACGGACCGTTCTCGGCAGACTTCCGTCTGGTGTATCTGGATGGCGAAGACGCCGACCCGATTCGAAGGCGCAGGCCGACGTGTTCCGGGCGCTTTGGGAATCCGAGGGCAAAGACCGCAGGGCGGAGGACGTGATGCAGCGCGCCGGGCGTCGCAGCAGCAAGCCCATCGACGTGTTCAAGAACTCGGCCGAACCGCTGCGCGCCTACAAGACCCTGGTCGTGAGCAACCAGAAAGAAGGCCTTTACCGAATTCCCTGCGCGGCCCGATAACCGCCGTCTCTCGGTTCTCTCAACCCGATTGCTGCTCCAATCGTCACTGCCAACCGCTCTCCGCGACACCCGCGTAACTCCGCGCCGCATAAGGGATTCTGCGGGTGCCAACTACGACGAGTTGGTGAGAGGAAGTGGAGAAGAGAGAGCAAAGGAGGGTCGAACTCGGGCTGTTTCGGGCCACATTCGTGCACCGCGTGGCACCCGCAGAATGGCCCGAAAACCCGCAGTGACGCGGGATTTCGGGCAACAAAAAACCGGCCTTGAGGGCCGGTTCTTGTTGGTGCATTGGTGGAGCGGAGGAGGATCGAACTCCCGACCTTCGCATTGCGAACGCGACGCT
>CALEZI010000083.1 GCA_937928755.1 uncultured Rhodanobacteraceae bacterium
CATCGCCACCGCGCCCCAGCCCCCAGCCCCCAGCCCCGCCTTTGCTTTCAACCGCATACACCTCCACCTCCTCACCCACCGAATTCGCCGGCCACAACCCGATCACCCCACGCGCCGTCAACCACTTTTCCGCGATCAACCTGTCGAGCATGCGGTTGGCGTCGTCGAGCAACTTGCGCGCCTCGGTGCCGACCACGGCATCGTCGAGGATCGCGGGGTAACGGCCAGCCAGTTCCCAGGTCTGGAAGAACGGCGTCCAGTCGATGTATTCGCGCAGTTCGGCCAGCGGATAGTCGTCGAGCACCGTCAGCCCGAGCTTTGCCGGCACCGGCGGCTGGTAATCGACCCAGTTGCCATCGAAACGATTGCCGCGCGCCTGTGCCAGCGACACCAGCTTCTTGCCCGGGCCGCGGTCCTTGTGGCGCTCGCGCACTTCGGCGTAGTCGGCGCGGGTTTCGGCGATGAAACGTTCGCGTTCGAGCACGCTGACCAGGTTCTGCGCGACGCCGACCGCGCGCGAGGCGTCCTTCACCCAGACCACCGGTGACTTGTAATGCGGCTCGATCTTGAGCGCGGTGTGCGCCCGCGAGGTGGTGGCGCCGCCGATCAGCAGCGGCTGGGTCAAACCCTGGCGCTGCATCTCCTTGGCGACGTGGTGCATCTCGTCGAGCGAGGGCGTGATCAGGCCGGACAGGCCGATGATGTCCGCGCCGATCTCGCGCGCGGTGTCGATGATCTTCTGTGTCGGCACCATCACACCGAGGTCGATTACCTCGAAGTTGTTGCAGGCGAGCACCACGCCGACGATGTTCTTGCCGATGTCGTGCACATCGCCCTTGACCGTCGCCATCAGGATCTTGCCGTTGTTCTTGGCGACATCACCGCTGCGGCGCTTTTCTTCCTCGATGTACGGAATCAGATAGGCGACCGCCTTCTTCATCACGCGCGCCGACTTGACCACCTGCGGCAGGAACATCTTGCCGGCGCCAAACAGATCGCCGACCACGTTCATGCCACACATCAACGGGCCTTCGATGACCTCCAGCGGCTTGTCCGCTCGAGCACGTGCCGCTTCGGTGTCGACTTCGACGAACTCGTCGATCCCGTGCACCAGCGCATGTTCCAGACGCTTCTCCACTTCCCAGCTGCGCCATTCGGCGGCCTCCTTGGCACCGCCTCCGGCGTCTTTGGTGCCGGCGTACTTCGGCGCAATCTCCAGCAGCCGCTCCGTCGCATCACTGCGCCGATTCAGCACCACATCCTCGACACGCTCGCGCAGTTCTTCCGGCAGATCGTCGTAGATCGCCAGCGCGCCGGCGTTGACGATGCCCATGTCCATGCCGGCGCGGATCGCGTGGTAGAGGAACACCGAGTGGATCGCCTCGCGCACCGGGTTGTTGCCGCGCATCGCGAAGGACACATTCGACACGCCGCCGGAGATGTGCACGCCGGGCATCGCCGCCTTGATCTGGCGGCAGGCCTCGATGAAAGCCACCGCGTAATCGTTGTGCTCGTCGATGCCGGTGGCAATGGCGAAGATGTTGGGGTCGAAAATGATGTCTTCCGGCGCCATGCCGACCTTGTCGGTCAACAGGTGAAAGGCGCGCTTGCAGATACTGACCTTGCGCTCGACGGTGTCGGCCTGGCCCTGCTCGTCGAAGGCCATCACCACCACGGCGGCGCCGTATTCCTGCACCTTGCGCGCGTGTTCGAGGAAGGACTCCTCGCCTTCCTTCAGGCTGATGGAATTGACGATCGCCTTGCCCTGGCTGCACTTCAGACCCGCTTCGATGACGCTCCACTTGGAGCTGTCGATCATCAGCGGCACCCGCGCGATATCCGGTTCGGCCGCGATCAGGTTGACGAAGCGCGTCATCGCCGCTTCCGAATCGAGCAGGCCTTCGTCCATGTTGATGTCGATGATCTGCGCTCCGTTCTGCACCTGCTGGCGCGCGACATCGACGGCGAGATCGTAGCGGTCTTCCTTGATCAGCTTCTTGAACTGCGCCGAGCCGGTGACATTGGTGCGCTCGCCGACATTGATGAAGTTCAGTTCGGGCGTCAGCACCAGCGGCTCGAGCCCGGACAGGCGTGTGAATGGCGCCGGTGTCGGCACCTCGCGCGGCGGCATTTTCGCCACGGCTTGCGCGATCGCGCGGATGTGCTCCGGCGTGGTGCCGCAGCAGCCGCCGACAATGTTGATCAGGCCGGAACTGGCGAACTCGCCGAGCGTGGCCGACATGTCGTCGGGTGACTCGTCGTACTCACCGAAGGCATTCGGCAGGCCGGCATTCGGATGCGTGCTGATCAGCGCATCGACGCTGCGCGCCAGATCCTCGACATGCGGGCGCAGGTCGCGCGCGCCGAGCGCGCAGTTGAGGCCGATCGACAACGGCCGCGCATGGCGCAGCGAATAGGCGAAAGCCTCGGCGGTCTGCCCGGACAGCGTGCGCCCGGAGCGGTCGGTGATGGTGCCGGAGATCATCACCGGCAACCGGTAGCCGCGGCGTTCGAACACCTGGTCGACCGCAAACAGCGCCGCCTTGGCGTTCAGCGTGTCGAAGATGGTCTCGACCATGATGATCTGCGCGCCACCGTCGATCAGGCCTTCGGTGGACTCGCGGTAGGCTTCGGACAGCTCATCGAAGCTGATCGCGCGGAAACCCGGGTTGTTGACGTCCGGCGAAATCGACGCGGTGCGGCTGGTCGGACCGAGCACGCCGACGCAATAACGCGGCCGGTCGGGCGTCTGATCGGACTTCCGATCGCAGGCCTCGCGCACCAGTTTCGCCGCGGCGACATTCAGCTCGTAAGTCGCTTCTTCGAGGTGGTAATCGGCCTGGCTGATGCGCGTCGCGTTGAAGCTGTTGGTCTCGATCAGCTCGGCGCCGGCATCGAGGTACGCCTGGTGCACCGCTTGCACGATCTTCGGCTGGGTCAGCACCAGCAAATCGTTGTTGCCCTTCAGGTCGTGACCGAAATGGGCGAAACGGTCGCCGCGATAATCCGATTCTTCGAGCTTGTAGCGCTGCAACATCGAGCCCATCGCGCCGTCCAGGATCAGGATGCGCGACTGCGCATCGGCGATCAGGCGTTGGGATTCGGCGGGGTTCTTGTACGGCAGCTCGATCATTGGCTGATTCCGGCCGTCTGGACGGCCGATCCTTTTATCGCGATAGAGCGATGGATTGTATAGGGATTCGCTGGGCGGCGGGCTCTTGTAGGAGCGGCGTGTGCGCCGCGACCGTCAGGCGCGGCGATCTACGTGCGGTCGCGACGTACACGTCAGTCCTGCAGCGGCGGTCTCGTCGTTCGCTTAACCGACGCCAGTACGTAGGTTGGGCTAAGGCGCAGCCGTGCCCAACGTCCGAGGTCTTTGTTGGGCACGGCTGCGCCTTAGCCCAACCTACCCAAAGCTACGTGCGGTCGCGACGTACACGTCGCTCCTACAACGGCGGCCTGGTTGTTCGCTCAACGAACACCCATAGCCAACACCGCTTCACCGGCGCGCCGTTGCCACCCACACCTGAAAATGCGGCGGACGGGCTTCGACGCCGCCGGAGGTGATGCGGGTGTCGTTGAATCCGGCTTCGGCGAGCAAACGACGCAGATCGGCCGGCAGGAAACCGAGGTTGCGGTGGCCGAACGGCGCAACCACCGAGCGGTGCTCGTGCAGGTCGAGGCAGGTCAGCAGCAAGCGGCCGCCGGGTCGCAATACGCGGGCAGCCTCGCTCAGCACCCGCGCGGGTTGCTCGGAGAACGGCAAGGCCTGCAGCAACTGCACCAGATCGACACTTTCGTCCGATAGCGGCAGCGCGTGCATATCGCCTTGCAGCACGCGCGCATGCGGCTGGTCGGCCAGCCGCGCGCGACCGGCGGCGACCACGCGTTCGCTCAGGTCGACACAGGTCAGCGTGCGCGCGCGCGGCGCCAGCAACTGCGCCAGTGCACCGTCGCCGGACGCCACATCGAGCACATCGCCGAGATCGAGCAACTCGAGGCAGGCGCGCATCGACGCCTCCCAGGTGCGGCCAGGCGAGTAGTGGCGTTCCATGTCGCCGGCCACGCTGTCGGCCCAGTTTCCGTTGCCGTTTCGCGCCGCAAGAACTTCCTGGCGGCGCGCGCGGTCCTCGCTGAGCACGGCATCGCGGGTGTGCTCGTAAAGGCTCTCCCACAACGCGCGCGTCGGCGCCGGCCAGTCGGCGATCGCGGCGCGGTAGTAGGCGGCGACCCCGGAACGGCGGTCGACCACCAGCCCGGATTCCTTCAGGCGCGCCAGATGCGTCGACACGCGCGGTTGCTTCAAGCGCATGATCGTCGACAACTCGGCGACGGTCAGCTCCTCGTCGACCAGCAGCGCGAGCAGGCGCACGCGGCTCGCATCGGCGAGCACGCGCAGCAAATCGGTCGACGCATTGAGTTCGATGGCGCGGCCCTCAGGCGATTTCGGCGAAGGCTTCGGCGGCGACGCGCAGCGTTTCGGCGATCACCGACTCGTCGTGCGTACTCGAGGTGAAACCGGCCTCGTAGGCGCTCGGCGCAAAGTACACGCCGCGCTTCAGGCAGGCGTGGAAGAAACGCTTGAACGCCTCGATATCGCAATTCTGCGCCTGCGCGAAGCTATGCACATGCGGCTCGCTGGTGAAGAACATGCCGAACATGCCGCCTATCGAAACCGTGTGCAGCGGCACGCCTGCGGCTTTTGCGCAGGCCTCCAGACCCTGGCACAGGTCGCGCGTGCGCGCCGCGAGGTTTTCGAAGAACCACGGCTGCTGGATCAACTTGAGGTTGGCCAGGCCCGCCGCCATCGCCACCGGATTGCCGCTCAAGGTGCCGGCCTGATAGACCGGACCGAGCGGCGCGATCTTCTCCATGATCTCGCGCTTGCCGCCGTAGGCACCGACCGGCATGCCGGCGCCGATCACCTTGCCGAAGGTCGTGAGGTCCGGCGTCACGCCATAAACCTCCTGGGCGCCACCCATGGCGACGCGGAAACCGGTCATCACCTCATCGACGATGAACACCGAGCCGTAGTCGTCGCAGACATCGCGCAGGCCTTCGAGGAAGCCGGGCAGGGGCGCAATCATGTTCATGTTGCCGGCGATCGGCTCGACGATCACCGCGGCGATTTCGTGACCGACCTCGCGGAAGATCTCGCGCACCTGGTCGAGGTCATTGAAGTCGGCGGTGATGGTCAGATCGGCCAGCACCTTGGGCACGCCGGGTGAATTCGGCAGGCCGAGGGTCAGCACGCCGCTGCCGGCCTTGACCAGGAAAGAGTCGCCGTGGCCGTGGTAACAGCCGGCAAACTTGAGGATGCGGTCGCGCCCGGTGTAGCCGCGCGCCAGGCGGATCGCCGACAGGCAGGCCTCGGTGCCCGAGGACACGAAACGCACCAGTTCCACGCTTGGCACCAGCTTGATGATCTCGGCGGCCAGCTCTGTCTCCAGCGGGTTCGGGCAACCGTAGCTCATGCCGATCGCCGCCATCTCCTGCACCGCCTTGACCACCGCCGGGTGCGAATGCCCGGCAATCATCGGCCCCCACGAGCCGATGTAATCGATGTAGCGATTACCCTCGACATCCCAAAGGTACGGCCCCTGCGCGCGCGCGACGAAAAACGGCTCGCCGCCCACCTGCTTGAACGCGCGAACCGGCGAATTGACGCCGCCGGGAATGACCGCCTGAGCGGCGAGGAAGGTTTCGTGGTTGGTGGGCATTCGGGGTTACCGGGTAGATGGAGGAGCGGAACTGGAGGCTTCGGTGTGGGGAAGAGAAGAGGCGGGGCTGGGGACTGGGGGCTGGGGCGCGGTGCCGGGTACTTGAGGGCTCTGCTGGTTTGAGACCACCAGTTTGCCTGAACACTTGATCAAGGCGCCCCAGCCCCCAGTCCCCAGCCCCGCATTTGCTTCTGCAGCCGTCAAAGAAACAAGTCCGGCAACAGTTCCATCCCGGGACGCACCGCATATACGTCGAAATCGGTCACTCCTGCCTCGCGCAGCACATTCTCGTCGATCAGGAACTGGCCGGTGCGCTGGCGGCTGGCGGTGGTCAGGATGGCGTGGGCGGCGTCGGCCATGATTTGCGGGGTGCGGCAGCGTTCCGGGTCGACGCCGGGGATCATGGCCAGCGCGGCGGTGTGGATCACGGTGCGCGGCCACAGCGCGTTGATCGCGATGCCGTCGGCGGCGAACTCCGGCGCCATGCCGAGCACGCACATGCTCATGCCGTACTTGGCCATGGTGTAGGCGGTGTGCGGCGCGAACCACTTCGGGTCCATGTTCAGCGGCGGCGCCAGCGTCAGGATGTGCGGATTGGCCGACTTTTTCAGGTGCGGGATGCAGGTCTGGCTGGTCAGGAAAGTGCCGCGCACATCGACGCCGAACATCAGATCGAAGCGTTTCATCGGTGTTTCCAGCGTGCCGGTCAGGCTGATCGCACTGGCGTTGTTGATCAGGATGTCGATGCCGCCGAAGGTCTTCACCGCCTCGGCGACGGCGTTGTGCACGTCCTCGTCGTTGCGGATGTCGCAGCGGATCGGCAGCGCCTTGCCGCCAGCGGCCTCGATCGCCTTGGCGACCGAATAGATTGTTCCCGGCAGCTTCGGGTGTTCGCGTTCGGATTTCGCCGCCAGCACCACATTGGCGCCATCGCGCGCCGCGCGCAGCGCGATCGCCTCGCCGATGCCGCGCGAGCCGCCGGTGATGAACAGGGTCTGGTTTTTCAGCGTGGCCATGATTTGATCCTCGATTGGAGCGAGTCAGGCGCCGGATGCTAGCCCGTTAGCGCCTGATCGCGAGTGGGCCGCAGAGGATTGCAGGCAGTTCGATGGCGAAACGGAACTCGGTCAGCGAAAGGCATTTAGTCCGCAAAGAACGCAAAGAACGCAAAGGAGAGCAAAAGATCGGGTGGCGCAGGGCGCGTTTCGGCACTGGGCTCGCTCAAGCGAGAGATCGTCAAATTCTTGCTCTTCTTTGCGTCCTTAGCGTCCTTTGCGGACCAAAAATACAGCCTGGGGCCGCGCCAATGCCCGGATTAAGCTCATTAGAGAACCTGTGAACAAGTCGTCATTGCGAGGAGCGAAGCGACGCGGCAATCCAGAAATGCTCTGAAAATCAAATGCCTGGATTGCTTCGCTGCGCTCGCAATGACGAGTCGCTGAGCCTTGATTCCGTTCATGGTTCGACAGGCTCACCACGAACGGAATCAGGTACTTGGCCGTTCGTCCTGAGCCTGTCGAAGGGTGAACGGGACTTGTTCAGAGGCTTCTTAGCATGTCACGCCGCACTGCGGGCAACATGACCTAGGATTCTTCGAATGACTCGCCCTCGGAGTTCCGAAACCGCGGCAGGGCATCGACGATGCGTTGCAGGCGCTCGCGGGCGTCGGTGAGTTCCAGCAGTTGTTGTTTCTCGCCGAGTTCGAAGGGCAGCAGTTCGGCGAGGCGGAAGCTGACCCAGGAGGCGTCGTCGAGTTCGGCTTTGGTGGGTTCTGGCGCACCTTCGATCAGGTTTTCGACCAGGCCCTGTGCGAGGCGCGCGAGCAGGAAGTACTCCGGCGGCAGTGGGATCGGCGGCTCGTCGGGCCACAGCGTGAGGCGACCAATCAGCAGGCCGTCATGACGGGCCTGGGCGTGGTCGACGTGGAAGCGCTGCTCGCCGCTGCAGCGGATGCCGAGCAGGCCGTCGGGCAGGGTGTTGAAGTCGACGATGCGCGCGAGCGTGCCGATCGCCAGTGCCGACGCCGGCTCGCCCTCGTTACGGCGCAGCAGCAGCGTCACGCCAAACGGGCGGCTGTCGCGGGCACAATCGCGCACCATGGTCAGGTAGCGCGGCTCGAAGATGCGCAGGGCCAGCGTGCCACCGGGATAGAGCACGGTCGACAGCGGAAACAGCGGGTATTCGTCGACCGCGAGGCTCATGCGGGTGGCGCCTGCAAATCGAGCAGCAGGCGCTTCGAGGCGCCCTCGAAGCCGCCGTTGCTCATGAAGACGATGTGATCGCCCGGTTGCGCCGTGCGAGCGACGTCGTCGAGCAGATTCGCGACTGTCGCGGCGACAGCGAGTCGCTCTTCGATCGGCGCGAGGGTGGCGCGGGCATCCCAGCCGAGTTCGGGACGCGCAAGCACGAACACTCGATCGGCTGCGGCGAAGGCACCGGGCAGGGCCAACGCGTGCGCGCCCTGGCGCATCGAATTGCTGCGCGGCTCCATCACGGCCAGCAGGCGCGCATTGCCGATGCGCGCGCGCACAGCGGCGAGGGTGGTGGCGATCGCCGTCGGGTGATGGGCGAAATCGTCGTAGATCGCGATGCCGTGGGTGCTGCCAATGCACTCCAGCCGACGGCGTACGCTGCCAAAGCCCGGCAGCAGCGCCAGCGAGGCGGCCGGATCAAGTCCCACCGCGGCGGCGGCGGCGATCGCGGCCACGGCGTTGGCGACATTGTGGCGACCGAGCAGCGACCAGTCGATCTCGCCGACCACTGCGCCGGCCCGCCACAAGCGGAAGCGGCTGCCATCTTCACTCAGCAATTCGCCGCGCCAGTCGAGATCACTGCCGTCCAGCCCGAAGCGCTGCACGGGTGTCCAGCAGCCCATCCGCAGCACCTCGGCCAGCGCCGCATCCTCGCCGTTGACGATGACGCAACCATTGCCGGGGACGATACGCAGCAGGTGGTGAAACTGGCGCTGGATCGCCGCGAGATCCGGGAAGATGTCGGCGTGGTCATATTCCAGATTGTTGAGGATTGCGACCGTTGGGCGGTAATGGACGAACTTTGAGCGCTTGTCGAAGAAGGCCGTGTCGTATTCATCCGCTTCGATGACGAAGTCCTCGCCGCCGCCGAGGCGTGCAGACACCGGGAAATCGTGCGGCACACCACCGATCAGGAATCCCGGGTCGCGACCCTGGCGGTCGAGCAGGTAGGCCAGCAGCGCGGTGGTCGTGGTCTTGCCATGGGTCCCGGCGACCGCCAGCACGCGGCGCTGGTGCAGTACCGCCCGAGCCAGCCACTCCGGTCCGCTGGTGTACTTGAGGCGGCGGTTCAGCACCGCTTCGACCGCCGGATTGCCGCGCGACAGCGCATTGCCGACCACCACTTCATCGGGTGGCGGGTTCAGGTGCGCCGGGTCGTAACCTTCGTCGAGGCGGATGCCGAGCGCTTGCAGTTGCGTGCTCATCGGCGGGTAGACGTCGCGGTCGCTGCCGGAGACGCTCAGTCCCGACTCGCGGGCGATGGCGGCAATACCGCCCATGAAAGTGCCGCAGATGCCGAGGATGTGCAGGTTCATTCGAGCGGAAACAGACGAGTGGCGACTTCGTTGAACAGCATGAACAGCCCCAGCGCCAACGGCAATGCGTACCAGAACTTCAATCCAAGCGCATGGCGGAAGATGTGCGCCTCGACGACGATGCTCCACAGCAGCAACGACAGGAAGCCGAGCTGCAGAAACTGCAGCCCGAAGTCCGGCGCCGCACCTTGTGATCGCACCAGCGCCGCGGCGATCGGCAGCAGCAGAAAGGTCAGCATTACGCCGACCGCGTACAGCGACAACGTGGTTTGCAGGAAGCGCGGCGTTCGGCCGAACACGCGCATGACGGCGTAAATCATCGAAAGGCGCAGCGCCATGCGCCCCAACAGCGCGCCGAACAGGACCTCGGAGCCCAACGCCTGCAGATAAAGCACGCTGGAGATCAGGTCGAGCACGAGCAGTTGCAGCAACAGCCAGCTGGACGCCGGGGCGTCTGCCGGGGTGCCCCGCAGTTGCAGCAGTTCGGTGGTCCAGCGCAGCAGGGCGATGGTGTTCATCGGCGCCGCATGCCCGGCTGGCGCCAGCAGACACCTCGCGCGAGCCGTGAAGGCGTCGTGCGTGCATTGCTCGGCAGATCGCCTGCATGCCTCGCGCGGCCTTCCTGCGGGCTTGCGCCGCTCCGTTGGCTTGTTCCGGAATCGCTGTAAGGCATCATCGGCTCATGCAATCTGCTGATTCTCACGCCCACATCGTCGACGCTCGTGGCTTGCTCTGCCCGCAGCCGCTGGTGCTGGCCAAATCGGCGCTGCGCGCGGCGGCAGCGGGAACGGTCATCGAAATCTGGGCAACTGACCCGCTGGCGCCGCTGGACCTCGAGGCGCTGAGTGCGCGCGGAGCATGCCATTACCTGGGGTGTACGAATGCTGACGACGATGGTGTGTTGCGTATTCGCATACGCGCGCCGGCAGGTGCGCCGCAACCAGGCATCGCGATTCCAGCCGATTGAGATCTTGCGCCCGGCGCTGATCGGATCGAACGGCATTTCCGCGGCCGCAATGACGAACTGCTGTTCGAAGCCTCCAGGTTCAGCCTAGCGCAGCGATGATGCGCTCCAGAATCTCCTCGACGCTGCCCTCGCCAGGTACCCGAACCAGCATGTCGCGGCCGTGGTAGTAGTCAATCACCGGCGCAGTCTGTTGCTGATACACGTGGAGGCGATGCGCGACGGCCTGAGGATTGTCGTCGGCACGACCCTCGGCCGTTGCACGCCCTGCCAGGCGAGCCAGCAGGGTTTCTTCGGCGACATCCAGTTGCAAGGCCTTGTCGACCGGCAGATTCAGGCGCTCGAGCAATGCGTCGAGCGCCCGCGCCTGCACCAGGTTGCGCGGGTAGCCATCGAGGATGAAGCCGCGTTGGACGTCATCCTGGCGGAAACGCTCCTCGAGCATGCCGAGCACGATCTCGTCGGACACCAGCGCACCCGTCGCCATCACCGCCTTGGCATGAAGGCCCAGCGGCGTACCCTCGGCAACCGCCGCACGCAGCAGTTCGCCGGTCGAAATGTGCGGGACGTTCAAGCGGTTCTTCAGCAGGGTGGCTTGCGTGCCCTTGCCCGATCCCGGGGCGCCCAGAAGTACGATACGCATGCTAGTGGTCTCAGAGTACGTCGGCGGAGCGCGTGAGCTTGCCAGCGCTTGACGTGAAGGAGAAGTCGAACAATGGTCGAACCTAGCGCGCGAGTGTGGGGCAAGTCAAACCGGCTGAAGACGCAAGCTCATTTCATGAACGTGGACGGGAAACGCGTCAACGCCCGCTTGCGGAATCTGTGCGTTCGGGTGGCCCCCGACTTTCCAGATCCACAAAAGCCGCGCTTCGTGCGAGTCTTTGCCGATTCCCCATCGTGACCGCGGAGCTCGCCGAACTCGCCAACCGGGAAAGCGAGCTGCCCCGATGGTTTCGGCAGCAGCCCGGCAGCACGCGTTTGTTTCGAGGCTTTGATTCAAGGCGAAGCCTGTCTCCTGTGTCGATGGCCTTCCCGACGACGTTGCCTTGAACAAGCGTCTGGTAGATCAGCGACTGGCTCATTACAAGGTGTAATCGTGGCGACTCTGCTGTTTGCTGTCGTAGCGCTGCAGTTCCTGCTGTTGGCGCTGTTTGCGCGCTCGGTTGTCTGGCGTGCCGTCGGCTTGAGCGCGCTGGTTTCGCTGGCAGTGGTTTACCTGCTGTGGCAAGCCACCGATGGCGCTCAGACGCGGACTGAGGCCTGGCTGGTGTTGACGTCGCTGCCATTGATCGGCCTCGGTGCCGTGGCCTGGCGTCAGGCACTGGGCAAGCTGGCATTCGGTCTTGGCGCGGTGTTGACGGTCGCCTTGCTGTTGACCTGGCGCTGGGCGGCGCTCGGCAACGACGCCGATCCGACCAGCGCGATCATCATCTACGCGGTCCTCGTGCTGCTGGCGATGGTCGCCTTGTTCATGATCGCAGGCGTGCTCGGCATGCGCTGGCTGGTCGAACGCAGCCGCGAAGGTCAGTCCGCCCCCTGATCGCGGTCAGTCCGCCGCGATGTCGCCGCATGCGGCGCCGGGGTCAGGCAGCAACCGCGCCGCGCAGGCTTTTCTCGTGCCCGGTCGGCATCGAACGCGGTGTCGACTTGAGTACGGGCACCAGCAGCCCGCGGCCGCGCTGGCCTGAACTGAAGAGCACCATCTGGCGCCGCGCGCATTGCGCCGATGCCCAGCCGTACATGGCGACATCGCCATGCGTCCAGGTACCTTCGAGCGTTTCGACAAGCCGTTCGCGCACCAGGGCAAGGGCTCGGGCGCCCTCGGCCTCGAGCAGGGCAGGCGAGGGGCCCGCACCCAGAAACAGGGTCAGCACGGCGTCGGTCGCCGCATCGGTGGCGTTCTCGGGCGCTTCCAGCGCAATGGCCACGAAGCTGCCGAAATGCAATCGACGATCTCGCAGTTGCCGATAGGCGGGGGAATGCCAGAACGCGCGCAGTTGGGCAACGCTGTCCCAACCTGCCACCAGCACGCTGCTGGGAGCATCCTGATAGCCGTAGGGTTCGACCGAGGGAGATGGTGCCAGCGCCAGGTGGCGACCTCCGTGGCGTGTCAGTTGCGGCGAAACTTCGGCGATGTAATCGGCAAAACCTCGCCGCTCGATGCCTGCAGCAAGCAGCAACAGATAAGCAGGTTGGTCAGACATGCGCCACTCCCGACATGAGCATCATTGCCACGTTACAGTCGTGCATCATCTGTGAAGATGATATTCGCTTTCTGCCATCAACGTCACACTCTGTGACCTCGACTCGCGGTCGGTGTGCTGCAAGGGCGGCGTCGCCCCTGCCCACGAGTGCGTGCAAGGCCGGCCGACACCCGTATACTCCGCCCGTTTTTTAGCGGGCCGGCAGGCCCGAGTTGCGCACCAATACTCACAAACTGGGGAAGTTCCATGCTTGAGCAGTACGGAATCATGATTGCGCTGGGATGCGCGGTCGTTGCGGTGCTTTACGGCATCGTGTCGACGCAGTGGATCCTGAAGCAGCCCGCCGGCAATGCGCGGATGCAGGAGATCGCCGCCGCCATCCAGGAAGGCGCCAATGCCTACCTCAACCGCCAGTACACCACCATCGGCATCGTTGGCCTGGTATTGCTGGTCGTGATCGGCTTTGCGTTGAGCTGGCTCACCGCGGTCGGCTTCGCCATCGGCGCGATACTGTCCGGTGTTACCGGCTACATCGGCATGTTCGTGTCGGTGCGCGCCAACGTGCGCACCACCGAGGCTGCGCGCAGTGGCATGAACGCCGCGCTGGCTGTTGCCTTCCGCGGCGGTGCGATCACCGGCATGCTGGTGGTTGGCCTCGGCATGCTCGGCGTTGCCGGCTTCTACTCGATTCTGCTCGGTCAAGGTCTGGAAACCCAGGTCATCCTCGATGCGCTGGTTGGCCTTGCCTTCGGCTCGTCGCTGATCTCGATCTTCGCGCGTCTGGGTGGCGGCATCTTCACCAAGGGCGCCGACGTCGGTGCGGACCTGGTCGGCAAGGTCGAAGCCGGCATCCCGGAAGATGATCCACGCAACCCGGCGGTGATTGCCGACAACGTCGGCGACAACGTCGGTGACTGTGCCGGTATGGCCGCTGACCTGTTCGAGACCTACGCGGTGACCATCATCGCGACCATGCTGGTCGGCTTCATCTACGCCGACGTGGCGGGCCCGAACGCCCTGTTGTACCCGCTGGTTCTCGGCGGCGCCTCGATCGTCGCGTCGATCATCGGTACCTTCTTCGTCAAGGCCAACAACGGCAAGATCATGGCGGCGCTGTACAAGGGCACCGCGGTGTCCGGCGTGCTCGCCGCGATCGCCTTCTACCCGATCACCACGGCATTGTTCCCGAGCGTTGCCACGACTGCCGCCGATGGCGCGATGACGCTGACGGCGATGCAGGTCTACGGCAGCGCGCTGGTCGGCCTGCTGCTGACCGGCGTGATGATGATGATCACCGAGTACTACACCGGCACGCAGTTCGCGCCGGTCAAGGGCATTGCCCAGGCCTCGACCACCGGCCACGGCACCAACATCATCGCCGGCCTCGCCGTGTCGATGCGTTCGTGCTGGATGCCGATCGTTGCCGTCTGCGCGGCGATCTTCGTCACCCACCATCTGGCTGGCCTGTATGGCGTCGCCATCGCCGCCACCGCGATGCTGTCGATGTCCGGCATGATCGTGGCGCTGGATGCCTACGGCCCGATCACCGACAACGGCGGCGGCATCGCCGAAATGGCGGAGCTCGGTCCGGATGTGCGCGCCGTGACTGATCCGCTGGATGCCGTCGGCAATACCACCAAGGCGGTCACCAAGGGCTACGCGATCGGATCCGCCGCGCTCGCCGCGCTGGTGCTGTTCGCCGATTACACGCACAAGCTGGAACTGTATGGCATGAAGGACATCGGCTTCGACCTCGCCGAACCGAGGGTGCTGATCGGCCTGTTGATCGGCGGCCTGATCCCGTACCTGTTCGGTGCGATGGCGATGGAAGCGGTCGGCCGCGCCGCCGGTTCTGTGGTGGTCGAAGTGCGCCGCCAGTTCCGGGAAATCAAGGGCATCATGGAAGGCACCGCCAAGCCGCAGTACGACAAGGCGGTCGACATGCTGACCAAGGCGGCGATCAAGGAAATGGTCGTGCCCTCGCTGCTGCCGGTGGTTGCGCCAGTCGTGGTCGGCCTGCTGCTCGGCCCGGCGGCATTGGGCGGCATGCTGGTCGGCACCATCGTCACCGGCATCTTCGTCGCCATCTCGATGACCACCGGCGGTGGCGCATGGGACAACGCGAAGAAGTACATCGAAGACGGCCACCATGGCGGCAAGGGTTCCGAGGCGCACAAGGCCGCGGTAACCGGCGACACCGTTGGCGATCCGTACAAGGACACCGCTGGTCCGGCGATCAATCCGTTGATCAAGATCATCAACATTGTTGCGTTGCTGATCGTGCCGCTGATTGCCAAGTTCCACAGCTGATCGGGAATCGGCGCCGAGCGCCGATTGACCCTGGTGCAAAACCAGGGCCCCGCGAGCGATCGCGGGGCCTTCGTTTTTTGGGCTCGGGTGGGTCCAGACTTGTCTGGACGCTCCTGACCTGAGCTCTGGTCGGTCCGGACCTGTCTGCATGCTCCCGGCCTGTGCTCTTGTGGGTCCAGACTTGTCTGGACGCTCCTGTGCTTGTGCTCTGGTGGGTCCAGATTTGTCTGGACGCTCCTGGCCTTGCCTTGAAAGGCGTCCAGACAAGTCTGGACCCACAAAAGCGCCTCCCAGCCGCCATTTGCGCTACCTTGTCGGCAGCCAATCCCGGGTCGGTCAAATGCGCAGCGTCTACTCCGCCGAAAACCTGATCGACGCGCAACTGGTCAAGGACGCGCTCGAATCGGCCGGGATTCCCGCCTTCATCACCGGGTCGGCGCTGTCGGGCGCCATCGGCGAATTGCCAGCCGGCGGCTTGATCGCGGTGCAGGTGCCTGATTCGGCCTGGGACGACGCGGCGCCAATTGTGGCGGAGATTGATACCTGGCTGAGCGAGAAGCCGGCGAGTGATGCTGCCATGGGCGGTGCCGAGCAACAGCCGGCTTGAGCGGGTATTTGTGGGAGCGGGTTTACCCCGCGAGATCTTGGCCTGAATAGCGAGAAGATCGCGGGATGAACCCGCTCCCACAAGAGGCGAAGACCCCTTCCTACTCCGCCAACCACCTTGCCGCCTGCGGCGCGAAGTAGGTCAGGATGGCGTCGGCGCCGGCGCGCTTGAAGGCCAGCAACGACTCCATCACCACCGCGCGTTCGTCGAGCCAGCCGTTCTGCGCAGCTGCCTTGAGCATCGCGTACTCGCCGCTGACCTGGTAGACGGCGGTCGGCATCCCGAAGCGGTCCTTCACCCGGCGCACGATGTCGAGATAGGGCATGCCGGGCTTGACCATGACCATGTCGGCGCCTTCATGGATGTCGAGTTCGACCTCGCGCAGCGCCTCGTCGCTGTTGGCGGGATCCATCTGGTAGGTGTACTTGTTGCCCTTGCCGAGGTTTCCGGCGGAACCGACGGCGTCGCGGAACGGGCCGTAGAAGCTCGACGCGTACTTGGCGGAATAGGCAAGGATGCGCGTGTTGACGTGGCCGGCCGATTCCAGCGCGGTGCGGATGGCGCCGATGCGGCCATCCATCATGTCCGAGGGCGCGACCATGTCGGCGCCAGCCAACGCGTGCGAAAGCGCCTGCTTGACCAGTGCGTCGATGGTGATGTCGTTGAGCACATAGCCGGCGTCGTCGATGATCCCGTCCTGGCCATGGGTGGTGAAAGGATCGAGTGCGACATCGGTGATCACGCCGAGCGTCGGCATCGCTGCTTTCAAGGCGCGCACCGCGCGCTGCGCCAGTCCGTCGGGGTTCCAAGCTTCCGCGCCGTTGAGCGACTTGGCGCTCGGCGGGGTCACCGGGAAGATCGCCACGGCGGGGACGCCCAGCGCATGCACCGCGGTGGCTTCGCGCACCAGTTCATCGATCGCCATGCGCTCTACGCCGGGCATCGACGCCACGGCTTCGCGGCTGCCGCGACCCTCGGTGACGAACACCGGCCAGATCAGGTCGGCCGCCGTCAGCGCGTTCTCGCGCATCAGGCGCCGGGAAAAATCGTCATGGCGCATGCGCCGCGGGCGGGTGGCGGGGTAGCGCGAGTGGTGGTCAGTGGGCATGGTCATCAAGGTTCGAGGGCGCCATTGAATTATCGCGCGAGTGAAAAGTGAAATGTGAAATGTGAAGTAGAGCTTGCGTACTCCGGCCAACTGCGCTTCCTTTCACGTTTCACGTTTCACGTTTCACGTTTCACGTTTCACGTTTCACGTTTCAC
>CALEZI010000084.1 GCA_937928755.1 uncultured Rhodanobacteraceae bacterium
GGAAGGGCTCGCACGTCCACGGGCTTTGGTGGGTCCAGACTTGTCTGGACGCTTCTGCTTCGGAAAAGCGTCCGTACAAGTCCCACCAAATCCAGAGCCGGAGCGCCGGGCAACGTTTCCGTGCCCCGTGCCCCATGCCCCGCTCCTATACTGCCGGAGTCCGCCCACTGGCCTGCCCCATGCACCGCTCCCTGATCCGCCGCCTGGCAATCCCGCTGCTGCTCGCCATCCTCTCCGCCTGCGGCAGCAAGGGCCCTCTGGTCATGCCTGCCGATGAGCCGCCCAAGGCCGATGAGCCTGGCGCAGCGGAGCAACCGGCGCAGTGAGAGGCATCCGCTTCACCAAGATGCAGGGCGCCGGCAACGACTTCGTGATCCTCGACCAGATCGCTGGCGCGCCGTTTCCGGATGCGTCGCTGGCACGCCGGCTGGCAGATCGCCATTTTGGCGTCGGCTGCGACCAGATCATGCTGGTCCAGCGCAACGAGCAGCGCTTCGGCTATCGCATCCTCAATGCCGATGGTTCCGATGCCGGCCAATGCGGCAACGGTGCCCGCTGCGTGGCCCGCTACCTGCGGGAGCGCCACGGGCTGGAAGATGGCGCGACCCTGGACAGTCCAGGCGGCGATGTCGCGGTGCGTTTCCTTGCTGGGGACGAGGTCGAACTGGCACTCGGCGTACCGCGACTGGAGCCGGCCGATGTTCCGTTCAATGCGGAGCGCCGCGAGCTTCGATACCGACTGGACATGGGCAACTCGCCCGTCGAGATCGCCGCGCTGTCGATTGGCAACCCGCACGCAGTGATCGAAGTCGCCGATGTCGACGCTGCACCGGTCGCGCACGTCGGTGCGGGCGTCGAGCGTCATCCGCGCTTTCCCGATCGCGCCAACGTGGGGTTTGTGCAGATCCTCGACCGCACCCGCCTGCGCCTGCGGGTGTGGGAACGCGGCGTCGGCGAGACGCTGGCCTGCGGCAGCGGTGCATGTGCGGCGATGGTGGCGCTGCGCATCACCGATCAGGTCGATGCTGCGGTTGCCATCGACCTTCCCGGGGGCCGTCTGCGCGTGCGTTGGGCTGGCGACAAGCAAGCTGTATTCCTGGCCGGGCCGGCCACCTTCGTTTTCGATGGGGAGTTCTATCCGTGACCGATTACCTCGACATGAATCCCGACCACATCGCCGGCTACCTGCGGCGCCACCCCGGTTTCCTGTCCGATTACCCGGACCTTGCGCTGGCATTGGTGATGCCGCGCGAGGCCGGTGCGGCAACTTCGCTGACCAACTACCAGTTGGAAGTCCTGCGCGAGAAGAACCGTTCGCTGAGCACGCGCCTGCGCGATCTGGTGACGGTCGCCGAAGAGAACCAGACGCTGGTCGGTCGCGTGCACCAGTTGTCGCTGCGGCTGCTGCGTGCGGCGACCTTCCGCGACACCGTGCTGGCGATCGCCGCGAGTCTGCGCGAGGACTTTCACACCGATCTGGTGCGCGTGTGCCTGACCGGACTGCCGCGACTCATGCTCGACGAGCCTTGGTTGATCGAGGTCGATTCTGCCGAAGAGTCACTGTCGCTGTTTGCGGATCTACGCCACAAGCACGAGCCGTTGTGCGGGCGATTGCGTGCCGACAAGCTGGACTTCCTGTTCGGCGACCTCGCTGGCGAAGTCGCCTCGGCGGTGGTGTTGCCGTTCGGCAGCGCCGGACTGCTCGGAATCGGCAGCGGCGATCCGAACCGCTTCCATCCTGGCATGGGTACGGTGTTCTTGCGCCAGATCGGCGAGTTGATCGAGGCGGCTTTGCTGGCGGCGGCGACCCGCCCATGACCCGCGGCGCGCGATGACCGACTTGCCCATCCCCGACGCCTGGCGCGCCCGTCTGGCGAGTGGCCTCGCGCAGCTCGGCTGCGCGCTCGACGCCCCGGAACAGCAACGCCTGCTCGAATACATCGCGCTGCTGCTGCAGTGGAACAGCGCCTACAACCTGACCGCAGTGCGCGAGCCGCTGGCGATGATCGACCGCCACCTGATCGATGCGCTGGCGGTGCTGCCCTACGCGCAAGGCCCCGACCTGGCGGACATCGGCACCGGCGCAGGCATCCCTGGCCTGGTGCTGGCGCTGGTCCACCCGTATCGGCGCGTCTGGCTGGTCGACAGCAATGGCAAGAAGGCACGCTTCCTGCGCGAATGCCTGCGCCGCTTGCAGCAGCCGGAAATCGTCGTTCACGAGCAGCGCGCCGAGAAGCTGCCGTCGGCCGACTTCACCCAGGTGATCTCGCGCGCCTACGCGGATTTGAGCGACTTCGTCGAAAGCACGCGGCAGATCCTGGCTGCAGACGGGCGCTGGCTCGCTCTCAAGGGCAAGCGCCCGGATGCCGAAATTGCCCGATTGCCCGGCGACGTTCGGGTCGAGGCAATGCATCCCCTGGATGTCCCCGGCGCCGACGGTGAGCGCCATCTGGTGATCCTGCGCCGACGCTGAGTCGACTGTCCTTGAGCCTGCCCGGGCGGGCGAGAGCCCACCGACCGTGCGCCACACATGCGCCAGACTGCGCGCGCCGGCGCAACTCGGCCTTGACCACCATCAAGGGCCGGGACGCCGATCGCGCTAGCCTTTGACCGTCCGTCCGAGGAAGCACGCATGTACGCCCACATCCTGGTCCCCCATGATGGCACCCGCTTGTCCGAGGCCGCGCTGGTGCAGGCGATGGAACTGGCCAAGACCCTGAACGCGCGCATCCGGGTACTTCATGTGATTGCCGACTTCGTCGGGGACCCGACCGGGCAGGTGCCAACACTCAGCTCGACCGCCGGCGAGGCCTACCAGCAGCGCGCCATTGCCGAAGCCGAGGCCATTCTTGCGGGCGCGGCGCGCACCGGCAGCGCTCACGATGTGGCGACGGAAACGCAGTACGTGTTCGCCGCGGATCCGTACAAGGCGATCGTCGATGTATCCGAGCAGCAGGGCATCGATCTGATCGTCATGGCCTCGCACGGGCGTCGTGGGTTGGAATCGCTGTTGATCGGCAGTGAGACGCAGAAGGTCCTGACGCACTGCCGAATCCCGGTGCTGGTGGTCCGCAACTAACCCGAGCGCGATGATGAAACACCTGACTCCGACCCACCTCACGGAGCTGCGCTCGCAACTGCAGGCACGCGAGCGGCAACTGGCGACCGAAATCGACGCCGCACTGGCGCGACGCCAGGAGCAATCTCTCGCCGGTCGCGAAGTCGATCAGGGGGTGCTGGATCTCGAAACGGCACTCGGATTTGCCGAGGTGCTGCGCGATCAGGCCGAGCTCGACGCGGTGCACGGCGCCCTGGGACGCATCGATCGAGGAACCTATGGCCGCTGCCTGGGCTGCGGTACCCACGTGCCGCTCGAGCGCTTGCGGGCGCAACCGGACGCAGCGTTCTGCCATGTATGCCAATCGCGGGCCGAAGTGCATGCCGGGCCCGGGCTGAGCGCGCCCTGAGCAGGGCACGGGGTGCGCAGGCGCGGCGCGCCGACGTGCATATACCAGGAGCAGAGGGCAGAATGCGGGCGTCCCGAAGGGTGCTCCCGTTTGCATGAGCCAGGCCACCGAGATCCTGATCGTCGATGACGAGGCCGAGATTCGACAATTGTTGCGCATTTACCTCGGTGCGCAGGGTTTCCGCCTGAGCGAGGCCGAAAACGGTGCAGCCGCGCGGCGCGCTGTGGAACGCAATCGACCTGACCTTGCGTTGGTCGATCTTGGTCTGCCCGATGAGGACGGCCTGACACTGATCCGCCACCTGCGCGACCGCCACCGCTTGCCGATCATCATCCTCACCGGCCGCGGCGAGACCATCGACAAGATCGTCGGCCTTGAACTCGGTGCCGACGATTACGTGACCAAGCCCTTCGACCTGCGCGAGCTGCTGGCACGCATCAAGAGTGTGCTGCGTCGCAGCGAGGGCGCAGCGCATGACTCCGGCGAGCCCGAATGCCTGCGCTTCGCTGGCTTCGAACTGCGCGTCAAGGAGTATCGCCTGTGCGATGCCGACGGCGCCGAGATCGCATTGACCCATGGCGAGTTCAAGCTGTTGGCCGCGCTGGCGCGCAATCCGCAGAAACCGCTGACGCGCGACGAGATCCTCGACGTCACTCATGGACGCGAGGCGGGCCCCTACGACCGCACCGTCGACATGCAGATCACCCGACTGCGACGCAAGCTCGGCGATGACCCCAAGGTTCCCGCGCTGATTCGTTCGGTGCGCGGCATCGGTTACATGCTCGCCTGCAGCGTGGAATCCTGAGATGGCGAGCGCCGCCGCCAATGCGACAATGTTGGCCGCGCTGGCCGATGCGGCACCGGACGCCCTGCTGGTGGTCGATGACCAGGGTCGCATCGAATTCGCCAACCTCGCCACGCTGCAGATGTTTGGTTACACCGGAGGCAAGCTGGTTGGCCGGTCGATCGAAACCCTGGTCCCGACACGCTATCGCAGCCGCCATCGCGTCGACCGCACGCACTTCATCGAAGACCCGCACAGCCGACCGATGGGCCTGAACATGGAGCTGGTCGGCCGGCGACGCGACGGCAGCGAATTTCCGGTCGAAGTCAGCCTGAGCCCGATGACCCTGGCGGGTGGGCGTCGCGTGGTGGCTGCCGTACGCGATGTCACCGAACTCAAACGTTCGCGCGAACTGCTGCGGCGCAGTCAACGTCAGCTTGCGCTGGCGCGGCTGGCGGAACAGGCGGTCAGCACCACCGGCACCGAATGGTTCTGCCAGAACGCGCTCAGCGTGCTGGTGGAACAACTCAAGCTGACTCATGCCGGCATCTGCGAACGCAACCACGAGGGCAAGCATGTGCGCTTCGTCAGCGTGCATGGATGGGATGATGGCGACGCACTCGGCGTTATCCAGAAGGCACTGCCGAAAACACGCCTGCGACGTGTGCTCGAGGGCGAGGTTCAGCAGGTTCTGGTCAGTCCGGGCGCGGCGGCGCGACGCCGGCCCGATGCCTACCTCAGTGGCGCAATCATCGCGCTGCGCGGCCCGTCCAAGATCCACGGGCTGCTCTCGGTGTTCCGTCGGGCCGACGAGCCACTCAGCGAAGACGAGTGTCTGTTCGCACAGAGTAGCGCGCATCTGGCGGCCGCCGTTTTCGAACGCCTGCACCACCAGGGGCTGCTGCTGCAGGCCTCGAAGATGGAAGCGCTGGGCCAACTGACCGGCGGCGTTGCTCACGACTTCAACAACCTGCTGACGGTAATCGGTGGCAACCTGCAGATCCTCGAGGATGTGCTCGAAGATCGTCCCGATGCGCGCATGCTGGTCGATTCCGCCAGCCGTGCGGCGCGCCGCGGCGCCGAGCTGACCAGCAAGCTGCTGGCCTTTTCGCGCAAGCGTCAGTTGAATGCCCAGGCCGTGGATTGCGCGCATCTGCTCGGCAGCATGCGCGATCTGCTGCGCCGCACGCTTGGCGAGGGCATCGAACTGCGCTATCGCATCGAGCCCGATCTGCAGCACGCACTGGCCGATGCCGGGCAGTTCGAGAGCGCGGTGTTGAATCTCGCCCTGAATGCGCGCGATGCGATGCCGCGCGGCGGCAAACTGACGCTCTCGGCTCATCAGCGCGCCGGCCAGCGCCTGGCACGCAGTGGTGCCGACACCGTGGTCATCGAGGTCAGCGACAATGGCGAGGGCATGAGCCGGGATGTCATCACCCGCGCATTGGAGCCCTTCTTCACCACCAAGGCGGCCGGCAAGGGCACCGGACTCGGCCTCAGCATGGTCTACGGTTTCGTGCGCCAGTGGGGCGGCGACGTGCGTATCTACAGCGAACCCAGCGTCGGCACCACGGTGCGCCTGCTGCTGCCGGCCGCGGTCAGTGCGCAGGCGCCGGCCGTTCTGCAATCGCAAGGACGCAAGCTGCGCGGCAGTGAGCACATCCTGGTGGTCGAAGACGATCCCGAAGTCGCCGCCATCGCCCGCACACAGCTCACTTCGCTGGGATACCGGGTGAGCGAGGCGGCGAACATCGCCGGTGCGCTGGACGCGCTGTCGAAACACGCCGATATCCGCCTGGTGTTCAGCGACGTGGTGCTGCTGGGCGGCGAAACCGGATTCCAGTTGGCTGATCGATTGCGTGTCTTGCGCCGCGACCTGCCGGTTCTGTTCTGCTCCGGCTACGCCGAGGCGGCGCTCGAAGGGCATTTTGGAGAGGGTCAACGCCCGCGCGTCCTCGGCAAGCCTTATGCGCGCGAAGATCTGGGTTCGGCGATCCGCGAGGTACTCGACGGACCGTAACGGCCGCTCACCCTGGAGAGACCTTGTCTGCCGGGCTTTCGCCAGGGCCAGCCGGAAAGCTCGCGGGACAATTGGCGATCGCCTCTACCCGGGCCGCGCCGGCGCGACGACCTCCCTCACCGCCAGCGCCACCGAGCGCAGAAACTCGCGCACGGCGAGCGGCATCTTCTGCACCCGCGCGACACGCGCATCCTGCGCCGCGCGTTCGATGTCGGCGCCACTGTCAGATGTCAGCAGCATCACCGGCAGCGGCTGCTTGAACGCACTGACCCGTCGCGCCAGTTCCAAGCCATCGATTCCCGGCAACTCGCTGTCGGTGATCAGGCAGTCGAAATGTGTGGTCGCCGCAATGCGCTCGAAGCGCTCGGCGCTGACGAAACCCTGGCAGCGATAACCCGCGCGGGTCAGCAGCGCTTGCAGGAACTCGCGGACATCGGCATCCGGCTCGACCACACCGATGAGGGCCGCGGAGGAGGCCGGTACGACCTGGGCGCCCATGATCAGTGTCCGTAGCGGTGCGTCGCAACCGAGTGCGACGGACGCACATTGAGTCCGGCGAGCATGCGCAGCTTGTTGATCTCGCGGATGCGCACGCCGCGCTTGACCACCTCGATGACGCCGTCGCGGTGCAGTTTGGACAGCGTGCGACTGACCGTTTCCAGCTTGAGGCCCAGGTAGCTGCCGATTTCTTCGCGCGTCATCGGCATGCCGATCGCCGAACCACACTTGTGATCGCTATGACCACGTTCGGACAAATCGATCAGAAACTGCGCCAGGCGTTCCTCCGCACGCAGGGAGCCGAGCAGCAGCAAGGTCGACTGTTCGCGGCGGATCTGCCCGCTGAGCATGCGGAACAGCGCAGCCTGGATGCGCGGCACCGATTGGCCATGGCGCTCGAGCAGCGCAAACGGCAACTCGCAAACGATGGTGTCGTCGAGCGCGCCGGCCGAACTCGCATGCTGACGCAGTCCCACCGAATCGAGCCCGACCAGGTCGCCGGGCAGGAAGAACCCGGTGATCTGCTCGCGACCGTCTTCGGTCAGCACCGACACCTTGAGCATGCCGCTGCGCACGGCATACAGCGATTCGAAGGCGCCGGAGGCGTGGAACAAGTAGTCGCCGCGCGCCAGATGACGTTCCTTGAGCTCCGGGAAGTCGCGCAGGTCCAGGCGCAGACCACTCGACAACGTTCCCAGCACACAGGGTTGTGCGCATTGCCCGCACACATTGGACTCGCATCGTTTCGCTGCCGTGGTCGTCATCGCTGTCTCCTCAAGTTCACGTGTTGCCATGGGTGCAAGCCTAGGCAAGTCCCGGCAACGAATCCGGCGGGTTTGGGTCACGCTCGGTAACAGCGGGTAACAAGGCGGGGTTTGATCAAGGGC
>CALEZI010000085.1 GCA_937928755.1 uncultured Rhodanobacteraceae bacterium
GGAGCGGATTTACTCCGCGAGCGCCTTCGCGGGATGAACCCGCTCCCACAGGGATGGCCGCCTATCTCGCCAGCAGATCGCGGACCACACCGGTGATGCGTTCGATGCCGAAGCCGAAGTGCGTGTAGAGCGCCTTGTCCGGCGCCGAGGCGCCGAAACTGTGCATGCCGATCACTTCGCCATCGAGACCGACATACTTGCGCCAGTAATCGCCGATCGCCGCCTCGATGGCGACACGCTTGCGACACCAGCGCGGCAATACGGATTCGCGGTACTCCAGCGGCTGCGCGTCGAAGGCCTCGGCGCACGGCATCGAGACCACGCGGATGGCATGGCCTTCGGCCGACAGCGCGCGTGCTGCCTGCATGGCGAGATCGAGTTCCGAGCCGGTGCCGATCAGGATCGCGTCGATCTTGTCGCTGGCGCTGTCGAGCAGCACGTAGCCGCCGCGCGCGATCGCCGCGATCTGCTCCGGCGTGCGCATCTGGTGCTGCAGGTTCTGCCGCGAGAACGCCAGGCAGCTCGGGCCGTCGCGGCGTTCCAGCGCGCATTTCCACGCCACCGCGGACTCGACCGCGTCGGCCGGCCGCCAGACGCGGTTGTTCGGGATGTAGCGCAGCGTCGCCAGGTGCTCGACCGGCTGGTGCGTCGGGCCGTCCTCGCCGAGACCGATCGAATCGTGCGTGTACACATGCACCACGCGCGCATGCATCAGCGCGCTCATGCGCACAGCGTTGCGCGCGTAGTCGGAGAACACCAGGAAGGTCGCGGTGAACGGCAGCACGCCGCCATGCAGCGCCAGTCCGTTGGCGATCGCCGTCATGCCGAATTCGCGCACGCCGTAATAGACGTAGTTGCCGCCATCGTCGGCGGTCTGCACATCACGACTTGCCTTGACGATCGAATAGTTCGAGTGCGCCAGGTCGGCCGATCCGCCGACCAGTTCCGGCACCACCGGCACCAGTACTTGCAGGGCGAGCTGACTGGCCTTGCGCGAAGCGATCGAGCCGCCGTCGCGATTGAAATCGGCGATCAGCGCATCGATGGTGCCGGCGAATTCGGCCGGGAGCTCGCCGGCGAGTCGGCGTTCGAATTCCGCGGCAAGTTGCGGATGTTCGTTGCGATAGGCGGCCAGTTGCGCCTCCCAATCGCGCTGCCAGCCGGCGCCGGCGACGCGCGCGTCGAATTCGGCGTAGATGTCCTCGGGAATCACGAACGGCGGGTGGGTCCAGCCGAGTTGTGCGCGGGTGGCGACGATCTCGTCCTTGCCCAGCGGCGCGCCATGGCTGGATTCCGAGCCCGCCTTGGCCGGCGAACCGAAACCGATCACGGTCTTGCAGCAGATCAGCGTCGGTTTCTCCGGATCGGCGGCGGCGGTCACCAGCGCCGCCTTGATCGCTTCGGCATTGTGCCCGTCGACATCCGGAATCACTTCCCAGCCGTAGGCCTCGAAGCGCTTCGGCGTGTCGTCGGTGAACCAGCCCTGGACCTTGCCGTCGATGGAGATGCCGTTGTCGTCGTAGAGCACGATCAACTTGCCGAGCTTGAGGGTCCCGGCGAGCGAGGCCACTTCATGCGAGATGCCTTCCATCAGGCAGCCGTCGCCGAGGAACACATAGGTGTAGTGATCGACCAGATTGAATCCGGGGCGGTTGAAGCGCCGGGCGAGAATCTTTTCGGCGAGCGCCATGCCAACCGCATTCGCCAATCCCTGACCCAAAGGCCCGGTAGTGGTTTCAATGCCAGGCGTCTCATGCACTTCCGGATGGCCCGGCGTCTTCGAGTGGAGCTGGCGGAAGCGCTTCAGTTCCTCGATCGGCAGATCGTAGCCGGCCAGATGCAGCAGCGCGTAGTGCAACATCGAGCCATGGCCGTTGCTGAGTACAAAACGATCGCGATTGAACCAGTGCGGGTCGCTCGGGTTGTGCCGCAGAAAATCGTTCCACAGCACCTCGGCAATGTCGGCCATGCCCATCGGCATGCCCGGATGACCGGAGTTGGCTTGCTGGACGGCATCCATCGCCAGCGCCCGGATGGCGTTGGCAAGTTCGCGACGGCTGGGCATCGACAAAGCTCCGCTAAGGGTGACAAGGACAAACGAAGCCCGGCATTCTGCCGCAATGCGCCGACGCTGTCGTCGCTGGCGGTGGCAAATCCCCCCTGGGGAATCCGTGCCTCGCGCCATCTTTCCGGCCTGGACGCGACGCAGGTCACAGTCGGCCGCTGCGGGCCTTGTCGACGTCGCGCCAGCCCGTACAATCTCGGCAGCTCGAAAGCATCTTACGAATGTTCGCCAACCTGCTGAGTCTGCTGGACAGGAACTGCGACGCACTGTGGCTGTGCGCGGTTTTGTTGGCGCTCGCGTTCCGCCGCAATCGCTATGTACTGGTGCTGGCGGCGCTCGGAAGTGCGCTTTGGGCCAGCGACGGCAGTCCCGGTGTACTCGCCGCCAGCGCTGCCCTGACACTGCTGATCGTGATCTTGCCCGAGCCCTCGTTGTGGTCGCTGCGCGCGTGCGCCCTGATCGCGGCAGCGGCGGCAGTGCCCTTCGTCGAGGATCTCGCGCCAGGACTCGGCGAGACTCTGGATCAGATCGCAAGCGGGCAACCGGCATCGGTTGCGCCATTGAGCCCGGGTGCCTTGCTGCTGGTTGGCGCCATGGCGACCGCGCTGCTGCGCTGGCTGTACCGCGGCTGGCCGCTCGACTTGTACCTGTCGGTGGCGCTGCTTCCGGCGATCGTCGCCTGGTCCCACGGTGCACCACACTCGCCGCGCGCATGGCTGGGCGCAACGGCTGCAGCGATGGCAATCGCCGTGCTCTACGGTGCCTACCGCATGGCCTTCATCGATTCGTTGACCGGCTTGCCGAATCGACGCGCGCTGGACGAACGCCTCGCGCGCAGTCAGGGTCGCATCGCCGTGGCGATGGCCGATGTCGATCATTTCAAACGATTCAATGACCGCCACGGCCACGAGGCGGGAGATCGCGTATTGCGCAGCGTTGCGCGGGAGTTGCGCCGGTGCCGGGGCGGCAGCGCGTATCGCTACGGGGGCGAAGAGTTTGCGATCGTCTTCGAAGGTCGCCAGGTCGAGCGCGCGAGTGAGTCGCTGGAGGTCGTGCGCGCGGGCGTCGAAGCCGTGCGCGTGCGCTTGCGCGCCGGCGCCGGCGGGCGCCGCTCGCAGGCAGTTCGAAGGGGCCAATCGGAAGGCGAAGTTGGAGTGACCATCAGTATCGGCGTGGCCGAGCGTGATCCCGAGCGGCGTACCTGCAGTGCGGTCATGGACGCCGCTGACAAGGCGCTGTATCGCTCGAAACAACGCGGACGCAACCGCTTGACGCTGGCCGGGGCGGCGCGAACATGAATGGCAACTCGCCGCTCGCCGCTGATGGCAGGGGCTTCGGCTTCCGTTGGTCGCGTCATGCCCCTAAGATGGTTTGGCCCAATGGGTTACCCGACGAAAAGGATCTTCAATGCATACTTCTCACAAGATTGGCGTGGCACTCGCAGCAGCGCTGCTGCTCCCGGTGCAGTTACTGGCCCACACCGGTTTGTACGTCGACGGTGCAATCGGTCAATCCTCGGTGGATGACGGAGGCATCGACGACAACGACACCTCCTTCAAATTCGGTGCCGGCTGGCGCCTGTGGGACAATTTTGGCTTCGAAATCGGTTACCAGGACCTGGGTCAGGTCAGTGAAGAGGTCGCCATTGGTGGAGCCACCGCCTCGCTCGAGGCCGACGGCTTTTACGCGGGCCTGAGCGGCAAGATTCCGCTGTACGACGGCGACACCGGCTTCTTCCTGAGCGCCCGCGGCGGCGGGTATTTCTACGACGTGACCGGACGCCTGCGCAGCGGCACCACCACGGTGCGCGTCGACGAAGGCGACAATGACTTCTATTTCGGCATCGGTGGCGGCTACGACTTCAATCAACAGTTTGGCATCGGCGTGGCGTACGACGTCTACCAGATCGGCGACAGCGACTTTGAACTGGATTACGACGTCATCGCGTTGACGGGCGAAGTTCGCTTCTGATCCGGCCACAGATCGGGCATGCGCGCGGGTCGCCGAGAGCGCGGTTACAGCGTCAGGAGGTCCGGGTTGACGTGCATCGGTTCTGACGCCTGTGGGTCCATTGGCCGACCAACCAGCCAGCCCTGCAGATAACGTACGCCGTATCCATCGAGCAGCCGCGCCTGCTCGATGGATTCCACGCCCTCGGCGACGATCTCGGCGCCCAGCCCATGTACCAATCCCACGATACCGTGCACCAGCGCGGCGGCCTTGGCGTCGGACGGCAAGGCCCTGACGAAACTGCGATCGAGCTTGACCGAGTCGAAGTCCAGACGATGCAGATGTCCCAGGCCTGAATGGCCGGTGCCGAAATCGTCAAGTGACACGCCAATACCGTGGACTCGGCAACGCCCGATCAGTTCGGACACACGAACGTAGTCGAGGGCGAGACTCTCGGTGATTTCGGCCTTCAGTCGCAGCGGACTGATTCCCGCGTCCAGCGCGGTGCGCGCCAGAAGGTCGGCGAAGTCCGGAACCAGCGATTGTCTCGCAGAGATGTTGACCGCGACCCAAGGTCTCGCGCCGGTGCGCTCGCGCGCATCGAGTGCGGCGAGCATCTGGCAGGATCGGCGCAGGGCATGTTGACCGACCGGAACGATCAACGAGGTTTCTTCTGCCAGCGCGATGAATTCGGCTGGCGAAACCGGGCCGCGCGTGCGGTGGTCCCAGCGAACCAGCGCCTCGAAACCGGCGATCTGACGCTCTTTCAGGTCGAAGATCGGCTGGAAAACAACGCGCAATTCATCGCATTCGATCGCGTCCAGCAACTCCCGCTCAAGCCGGAACTTGTCGGCAACACGCCGCTTCTGGTCCTGCGCTGCCAGGTCGTCGGGCGCGGAATCCTCGAGAAGGCCAACCCGCGCTGCGCGCAGTCCACGGCGATATCGGGACAGCAAGCCAATCAGCAGTCCACGCAATACGGGATCCGCTTCGTCGAGTCGCTGACGCAATTGGTCGGCCCGGATCTCGGTGACATTGACGTGAGTCAGCGCATCTGCGCTGGCGCTGCGCGGGGCTCGGTCGATCACCGCCATTTCGCCGAGTATCTCGCCGGCACCGAGGTAACTCAGCGTCAGCCGCTCGGAGCCGTGACTGGCCCAGACCTCGATCTTTCCTGATTCGATGAGATATGCGACATCCGGCGGGTCGCCCTCGGTAAAGATCCGTTCGCCAGGCGCAAAAGTTCTCCTGGCGTTGGCCGATTGCATGACAGGTATCCGCGATCGTGTGCCTCGTAGCATAACCGGCCAGTTGGGCCGGAACGGAAGTCAACGATTGTCGTTATGGCCCGCGGCGCGGGCCGATTCCGAGCCGCTGCTCAGAAGCCCCCCGGATCGGGGACACGCCGCGCATCGGGGACACCAGTGGGTGCGGCGGCGGTTCCTGAGCAGACATGACAATGCGAACAAAAAAGGGGGCCTCTCGCGAGGCCCCCCGATCTGTGTCAACTCAACGCGCGCCTCAGTTGCAGAGCGGCGAGAAGAAGATCGAACACAGGTTCACACCCTGCAGGGTCACCGTTGCGCTCGGCGATCCACCCGCGGCGACAAAGGTGCACGTGCCATTGGCTGCACTCTGCGGCTGGTCGAGGTTGATGGCCTGGATCCGGGCGTTGGTCTCGCCCAGCGCATTGGTGATGCCCGGCGGCTCGGTCAACTGAATCTGCGCACCGCCCGTGCCCACGCAGGACCCGGTGATCAGCACTCCAGCGATCGGTACCGCATTGCCGTCGAACAGTCGCAGGCGTACCGGCCCACCGTTGCCACCGAAGAACGAGGACGGGAAGGCCTGCAGGAAGCTGATCGTCGGCGGAACCACGGTGACAACAGCCGAGCCACCCACGCCAAAGAAGGTGATCGACGGCGCCTGCACCGCGTTGGCTACGCCTGCAGTGATCACGGTAGCGGTCGTGCACCCACCAACGCCGGTTAGGGCGTTGAGCACACCGGTGCCGGACTGGCCATCGACCGTTGTGGTGGTCGACGGATTGGCGACGTTGAATCCGATCGGCACACCCTGGATCGGTGCACCCAAGGCGTCGGCCACGCAGATGGTCACGGTTTGCGTACTGTTGGCGGGGATCTGGCTCGGCGATGCCACCAGCGTACCTGGGCCCGCGCCCGGGAACACGATCAGTTCGGCATCGGTCACCAGATCCGGCGAACCCTGGACGACCTCGCCAGCACCACGCGCCCAGATTGCCGCGAGGCGACCCAGTTGGTTGACGGGATAGTTCATCGTCGTCGTCGCCACACCGAGGTTGTTGGTCAGTACGTTCGGCGTGATGTTGGCGACCGTCGCGCGACCAACGACATACGGCAGGACGGGACCACTGTTGACCGTCGCACCCGTATCGTTGTTGAAATTGAAGCGTTGGGTCACGTTCAGGCTCGATGCGCTGTTGACACGCTCGACTCGTCGTGCGCTCTCCAGATCACGGTTCCCAACCGTTTGTTCGCCAAACACGAGCAGGGTGTCGCCGGGACCGGCGCCGCCGCCAGCGGTGGTGAATGCACCGGTCGGTGCAGTGAACAGCACGCCACCTTCCTGCGGATCGCCATCGGCGCCGCTGATCAGGAAGTTGCCGGTTCCCTGCTGCGGGAAGCCCGCCGCCGGCGAATCGATCAAGCCGAAGTCGATCGGCGTACCCGGAAGGACCGGATTGCCCTGGCGGTCCGTCGCGAGAACGCTGATGGTCAGACTGTAGGTGCCGTTCGGGTCGGTCGGAATGGCGGTCGATCCACCGATCGGCGCCACGCCCCCGGAAACCCGGTTCGTACGCAATGCGTTCAGGTTCGGCGACACGATCTGCAGCGAGAACAGCTTGCCGTCGGACACGATCACTGTCTCGTCGCGAATGACCGGCGAGGTGATGCCGTTGTCGACATTGTTGTCGGCGGCGTCGGAGGTTGCACGGATCAACAGTGTGCCTTGTCGATCACCGGCCACCAATGTCGCTCCGGCAATGCCCTGCTGCGTGCGGACACGGATCGAGCGACCCTGCACGTTCTGACCTGCGCCGTTGACGCCACGGAAGACCTCGCCACCGTTGGCTCCCGGCTCAAGAATTTCCCACTGCACGTTGTTGAACGTGGCGCCCGCTGGCGGATCCGGAATCAACGCGGCCGCACCGTCGGTGACCAGCGCCTGCATCAACAAGGTGTTGTTGCCACCCGATCCCTGAACGTAAAGGCTGGTTTGTTCGCGGATCACGTCGATATTGGCTGGCAACTGAGGAGCCTGCGCCACGATCGAAAACTGCTGTTGTGCCGAAAGATTGGCGCCACTATCCGGGTCGGTGGCCGTGATCGTCAGCGTGAACGGACCGGGCTGAGTGGCCAGACCGCCTGACCTGAAGGAATGAATGAACAAGGTGAGCTTGCCGGCCACGAAGTCCTCGGGACCTTGACCGATCAACTGCTCGAACTCGTTGACCCCAGGCGTGGAAGGGTCGTCGAGGGTCGAATACGCGGTATTGGTTATCGGATTGAGCGAAACCTGCACCACGCCGGATGCCAGCAACTCGCCCCGGATGTTGCGTCGGGTCACGGTCGTTTCCGAGATGAACGGCGATCCCCAGAACGGGGCGACACCAAACACGTTCGACGGCAGGACCGTTCGCGCAGGTTCGATCTGGATGCGTGCGAACGGCGCCGGCCCGGTGGTGACCGAGAACGGGATGTTCAGGGTCAACGTGCGGGTGGTCTGTTCGGGATCCGGCGTGGACGCGGTGAGCGTGGCCGATCCCGCGTCGCTTTGCGAATGCACGAAGAAGGTCGCGAGACCACCGGTCGTTGGCGCGTTGATGACGCCGAACAGGCTCGAGAACTCGTTGACGGCGGTGGTTGTCGGATCGTCCAGGATCGACAGCGCGATGCTGCGCACATTGTCGGAACGCAGGTTGACGACCGTACCGTCAGCTACCGGCGAACCATTTGCACGCAATACGCGCACGTTCAACTGCACCACGTAGGGTGAGTTGATCTCCGGCGGAATCGGCGTCCGGTTGGATGGCAGGCTGGAGATTCCGCCAACCGTGTCGAAGCGCATGCTCCCGCCCGCCGGAGGCGCTAGAGCGCCGCCACTATCACCACCGCCACCGCCGCAGGCAGCCAGCAGGGCGCTCGCCAGGCCCAGGGCCATCAGCTTCTTCCAGGCGCTCATCGTCGCTCTCCTGATACTCATCTTTATGCTCTGCAATTGGGGTCGGATTACTTGGACTCGACTAGAATCTTCGGTGTAACGAAGATCAGCAATTCCACTTTGCTGTTGCGACGGTCCTTGTTGCGGAAGAGAGCGCCGAGTGCGGGAATGTCCCCGAGCACCGGCACTTTGGTCAGCGAGTCGTTGCGTTCGAACTCGTAAATGCCGCCCAGCACCACCGTCTGGCCGTTGTCGACCAATGCGCCGGTCTGGACTTCGCGCTTGTCGATGATCGGCACCTGGCCTCCCGGCGTGGCGATGAATCCGGCCAGGTTGTCCTTCTTGACCTTGAGCGCAAGGAATACCCGACCGTCAGCCGTGATTCGCGGCGTGACCAGCAATTCGAGCACGACTTCCTTGAACTCTACGGTCGCCGTGGGGACACCGCCGCCCGCTGACTGCAGCGTTACGTAGCCCACTTCCTGGCCCTGCTTGATCACAGCTTCCTGCTGGTCGGCCGTGATGACTTTCGGGCTGGACAACAGTTCGCCGCGATCTTCCGACTCCAGTGCCGACAATTCCATGTCGAGGATGTAGTCCGCACCGAGGATGGTCGCTGCGAATGATCCAGCACCCGGCGCGGCGACCGGCAGATTGAAGTTCAGCCGATTGGCTGCCGATGGCGTAATCACGCCACCGCCCGTGGGATTGCCGATTCCGACGGGAAGCGTGGTGGAAGCGCCGCCCAGACGATTCGCCAAGCCGATGCCTGCCATCTGATCGGTTGCCGCCAGTGAGCCCCCGATGGCAATCAGGTTGCCGTCGCTGTCCTCTCCTGCACCCGCGATACCGAAGCGCGCACCGATCTGCTTGCGGAAGCCTTCTTGGGCGATGACGATCCGTGCCTCGATCAGCACCTGGCGCACCGGGCGATCGAGCATCGCGATCAGCTCGCGCACCTTGGCGACACGTTCGGCGATGTCGTTGACGATCAGAGTGTTGGTGCGTTCGTCGAAGCTTACCGTGCCTCGCGGCGACAGCACGCCGCGCGCCTGATTCTGCGTGTCGCCGCCGCCGGAAGTGGAGGTCAGTGAGTCGGTTGTGAGCAGCTTGGCGATGTCTTCCGCCTTCCCGTAGCTGACCGTGATGTAATCGACGATCAGCTCGGCCCGATCCTCCATTGCGATTCGCGCGTCTTCCAGCGCCTGCTCGCGATCGGCGATTTCCTTGGTCGGCGCAATCCAGATCACGCTGCCGTTACGGCGCTTGTCCAGTCCCTTGGCCTGCAGGATGATGTCCAGTGCCTGGTCCCACGGCACGTTGATCAATCGCAGCGTCACATTGCCCTGGACCGAGTCGGCGACGACGATGTTCAGTTCCGAAACGTCGGCGACCAGCTGCAGGACCGAGCGTACCGGGATGTCCTGGAAGTTGAAGGTGACTCGATTCCCGCTGTAGACCGGCGGATCCGAAGAAAGACGCTTTTTCGGCTCCTCGCGTTTCGGGGAGATTTCGACGACGTATTCGGTGCCCGCCTGATAGGCCAGCTTTTCGTATTCGGCCGAGGTCGTGAAATTGATCCGCGTGCCGGAGCCCTGCGGGCGCACGTCGATCGCTTCGACCGGCGTTGCGAAGTCGACCAGATCCAGCTTGCGCTGATACTGCGCCGGCACGGTGACATTCGGCAGGTCAAGCACCAAGCGACCGCCTTCCTCGCGCAGGTTGGCGTTTGCGCTGTCGCCCGAGAATCCAAGGATCAGGCGCCCTTCGCCAGTCTTTCCGCGCCGGAAGTCGAGCGCGGTGAGTTCGACCATGCCAGCCGTTGGAACCGTCTTGGCCGGGTCGAGTGGCGTCTTGCTGGCGACGATGTCGGCGAAGCCGTTCTCGATGCGCAGCCGGTAGTTCTTCCCTTCGCGCGCAGCGGCGTAGGGCGCCGGACGGAAGAGATCGATCACCACGCGGGTGCGCCCACCGGCTTCGACCGCAGTCAGCGCCTTGGTCGCCCCGGTCGAAATCGAGAGCACACGCTGCTCGTAGCGATTCGTGGTGTCCGGGAGATCGATGGCGATACGCGGCGGATCGCTGGTGGCGAACGCCTTTGGTTCGGCACTACCGCTGTCGAGTTCCAACACCACTTCGACCGCCCCGCCAGGCAAGGCCTGGAAGCTGACGTTCTTCAGGGAATCGGCGGCGCTTGCGCCACTGGCGGAGACTAGAAAGCACAGAGCGGCAAAGCCCAGGATTTCCGCCTTCCGGCAAAGTTGTTGGAGCTTCGGCTCGAAATATATTCCGAGCATGCGCGAGAGGCTCTTCTCAGTCATGTCGTCAACCCCCAAAAGGCATCATTCATCATCAAGAGCAATCGCGGAACGGCGTTCTTCCCAGCCACCGAGTCCGTTCGGAAACAGCTCCACCAACTCAATTCGATCCTCGTAGATGCCGAGGATCTTTCCATCGTTCTGACCGAGGAAGTTGCTCGGCCTTACCCGATGAACCACGCCGGTCGGATCTTCTACCAGTCCGAAAATCTCCGCCTCAGCACCCATCGTGCCCACCATGTCGAGGGCGTCGAGCGGGAAATTCTCCAACTCTTCCTTGCGCCGGTTTCGGTCCGGACGCGGGCCGGAGCCTGCAGCCACTGATCCAGCGTCATCGCGCTGCTCATTGGAGACCTGGGCGAATGGATCGCGCAGCTCCTGCGCCGCGTACTCGAAGGTCTCGAACTGCTGCATCTTGGGCAGCGGCGGCAAAGGTCGACCGGGACGCTGCTTGACGTCGGAAACATAGGCATCAAGTTCGCTTCGGCTCTTGGCGCAACCGACGATTCCGCCGATCAACGCAGATGCAACGACCAACTGGAGGATTCGTTTCATTGGGGCGCGACCTGAACGGTTTGTTCGTCTTCATCGAGGTAACGATAGGTCTTAACCGTTCCCTCGAGGATCAACTGCCCAGCCGGCGCATTCGGATCGCGCTCGTTCTGGCGGAGCGATATATCGTGCATGGTCAGAATGACCACTCTCGGCAGCGAGGCAACGGTACTGACAAAGGTGCCGAACTGGTGATAGGAGCCCACCATTCGCAGCGAGATCGGCTTTTCCGCGTAGAAATCCTTGGAAATCTCGACCTGCGGCTCGAACAGTTCGTTATTGATGCCCGATGCCAGAGCTGCCTGCGAGATATCCACCAGCAAGTCCGGCATTTCGGTCTTGCCCGGCAGTTGTCGCAGCATCTGCTGCAGCACCAGTTCGATCTGCTGCAACTGCTCGCGGTAAGCCTGCAGATTCGCCGCACGCTCCTGTTTCTGTTCGAAATCGGCACGCAACACGGTTTCCTGCGCGACCAGTGCGTCGAACTCCTCGTGCTTCGGATTGAAATACATGTACCAGCCAAGCCCGCAGATTACCGCGAACACCAGCGCCGCGAAGATCGCCTGTACGCCGATGGGCGACGAGCCCAGGTTGTTGATATCTGCCTTGCGCAGGTCGTCGATCAGGCTCATGGCGCGACTCCCCCGGCAGTAGCGGCCGCGACCACTGCTCCCTGCTGCTCCGCCTTGGCGTTCGGATCTTCGAGGCTGACCGTCAACGTGAACACGTAAGGCACCGCCTTGTTCCCGGGCTTGGCCTCGATCTTGACGATCTCGGAGTCCTTGAGCCATGCCGACGCATCGAGATTGCGCATGTAGGCGGACACTCGCGCATTGGACTGGGCAACACCATCGAGCGTCAGGGTGGAACCACCCTGCTTGATCGACATCAGTTGCACGCCTTCGGGCAGCGTCCGCACCAGTTCATCGAACAGGTGAACCATCTGCGACCGGGTGGCCTGCAACTGTTCGATGATCTCCTTGCGCGCGATCAGTCGATCTCGCTGGCGGTCGAGTTCCTCGATTTCCGCGATCTGCGCATCCAGCGCCGCGATCTCTCGCGACAAGGTGGCATTGCGCTCATTCTGCGCATCGATCTGCGACCCGATGTACCAGAGACTGATGAACACCGCGAGGACGCCGGCGACTGCGGAAGCGCCGAGCAGGACGAAGAACTCCTGCTGTCGCTGCTTGCGGCGCTCTTCGCGCCAGGGAAGTAGGTTTATCCTGGCCATTAGTCGAAGCTCCTCATCGCCAGACCACAGACGATCATCAGCGCCGGAGCGTCGGCCGCCAACGACGAAGCCTGGATCTTTGAAGATACCGCCATGCTGGCAACCGGCGAGGCGATCTGGGTGGGAACCCCGAGCTGCTCTTCGACCAGTTCCTGGACGCCGTTGATCGAGGCGCAGCCACCGGCGAGGATGATCTGGTCGACGCGATTGAACTCGCTGCCGGCAAAGAAGAACTGCAGCAGGCGACTGACCTGTTGCACCATCGCTTCCTTGAACGGTTCGAGCACTTCGATCTCGTAGCTCTCCGGCAGGCCACCCTGACGCTTCGCCAAACCGGCCTCTTCGTAAGAGAGACCATAACGACGCATGACCTCATCGGTGAGCTGCTTGCCGCCGAACACCTGCTCGCGAGTGTAGATCGAGCGCTGGTTGCGCAGCACGTTGAGTGAGGTCATCGTCGCGCCAACGTCCACGATGGCAACCAGTCCGTCGCGTCCGGCCGGCATCTGGTCGGCGATCAACTGGAAGGCGTTCTCCATCGCGAAAGCCTCGACGTCGACGAGCTTCGCGGTCAGACCGCCCATCTCCAGCGCGGCGACACGAAGGTCAACGTTTTCTGTTCGCGATGCCGCGAGCAGGACATTGACGCTTTCCGGATTGTCCTTCACCGGACCGAGCACCTCGAAGTCCAGACTGACTTCCTCGATCGGATAGGGAATGTACTGGTTCGCCTCGACCTGGATCTGATCTTCCAGATCTTCTTCGGAGAGGTCGGCTGGCATCTGGATCACCTTGGTGATGACCGCAGAACCGGCGACCGCAGCCGCGGCGAATCGAGTCTTGACGCCCGAGCGCTGCACCGCTCGCTTGATCGCTTCGCCCACCGCCTCGACTTCGACGATGTTCTTTTCGACCACAGCGTTCGGTGGCAATGGCTCTACCGCGTAATGTTCCACACGGTAACGTCCCCCAGATTGACTGAGCTGCAAGAGCTTTACAGCCGTCGAGCTGATGTCTACACCCACCAGCGGCGGCCTCTTCGGCGTGAACAGACCCACGGATTTTTCCCCTTCCGACGAGCCCTTACGAGCGATACGTGTGCTTTCACATTAAATCCCAAAGTCAAATGCTTGGCAACATGAAGTTTGTCGTATCGCTCACACTATGAATCGAAGCCGAGAAAGCGTCACCGACATGCCCTGCATCGGCGGGAGCCGTGGCCTAGAATCGCGCTCTTGGTCCGCTGCTGGATGTTGCACTGAATGAGACGCTGGTTTCGCTTTCTGCGCTGGCTGGCGCTGCTCGCTCTGGTTGCTTCGCTGCTCGGTGGCATCGCGCTCTATCTGGTCTATCGGCACTACGAACCGCAGTTGCCGGAAGTGGCTACCTTGCGCGATGTGCGCTTCCAGGTGCCGCTCAAGATCTACTCCCGCGACGGCAAGTTGATCGCGAATTTCGGCGAAGCACGCAGATTTCCAGCGGCGATCGGCGATGTTCCTGAAGTCTTGAAGCAGGCCTTCATCGCTACCGAGGACGAACGTTTCTACCAGCACCCCGGGGTCGACTATCAGGGCATGGCCCGCGTCGCCTGGGAGTTCGTGCGCGCCGGCGGCGAGTTTGGCTCGGGCGGCAGCACCATCACCATGCAGCTTGCGCGCAATTTTTTCCTCTCGCCGGAGCGTCGCTACGAACGCAAGTTCAAGGAGATTTTGCTCGCTCTGAAGATCGAACAGGAGCTCAGCAAGGACGAGATCCTGGGGCTCTATCTCAACAAGATTTTTCTCGGCCAGCGGGCCTACGGTGTGGCCGCTGCGGCGCAGGTTTATTACGGCAAGGCCATGAGCGACCTCACTTTGACCGAGGCGGCGATGATTGCCGGACTGCCCAAGGCGCCTTCCGACCTGAATCCTATCCAGAATCCGCAGCGCGCGCTGGAGCGTCGCGACTATGTTCTGGCGCGCATGCTGGAGGTCGGATACATCGATGCGGCCACCCATGCGGCTGCGGTTGCGACAGCGGAAACCGCGCGCATCCATGAACTGCCGATCGAGCTTGAAGCGCCGTATGTCGCCGAGATGGCGCGCCTTGAGGCCGAGCAACTGCTGGGTAGCGAGGAAGCCCTGACGGGCGGGTATTCGGTGTACACCAGTGTCGACTCGAACCTGCAACTCGCCGCCAATTCGGCGCTGCGCACGGCATTGACCGATTACGAGGAACGCCATGGCTACCGCGGACCGGAGGCGCATGCGCTGCTGGAGGGCGGGGTTCCCGATGAAACAGCCCTGCGCATCCTCAAGGGCCTGTCGCCCACCGGAGGGCTGCTGCCAGCGCTGGTGCTGTCGGTCGAGGCGGAATCCGCCAGCCTGGTGTTCCAGGATGGCAGTAACGGCACACTTGCCTTTGACGACGCACGTTGGGCGCGTCGTTACGTGAATCCGGACGTGCGCGGCCCGGCGCCGAAGTCGCTGCTCGATCTGCTCAAACCCGGCGATGTCGTCCGCGTTCGCGCGATCGAAGGCGGCGCCTGGCGGCTGTCGCAGATTCCGACCGTCCAGGGTGCCTTGGTAGCGCTCGATCCCGAGGACGGCAGCATTCGCGCGCTGGTCGGCGGGTTCAGCTTTGGTCGCAGCAAGTTTAACCGCGCCACCCAGAGCGACCGTAACCCGGGGTCCAGCTTCAAGCCTTTCGTCTACTCCGCGGCCTTCGAGAAGGGCTTCACTGCGGCGTCGATCGTCAACGACGCGCCGATCGTTTTCGATATTCCCGGCGTGGAAAAGGCCTGGCGGCCACAGAACGACAATCAGACATTCAGCGGACCGATCCGTCTGCGCGAGGCGATGGTGCGGTCCAAGAACCTGGTTTCCATCCGCGTACTCGACGCCATCGGCGTCGCTTATGCGCGTCGCTACATCGAGCGCTTCGGATTCGACCCCAAGAAACTGCCGGAGAATCTGTCGCTTGCGCTCGGCACGGCGTCGGCGCCACCGTTGATCATGGCGCGCGGGTTCGCGGTGTTCGCCAATGGCGGATTCCGCGTCGAACCGCACCTGATCGAACGCATCGACGACAGTCAGGGCAAGGTCGCCTACGCCGGCAATCCGTCGCGCGCCTGCGCCGCGTGTCCCGAGCGCATTGCCGAGGAGTTCGATCTGCAGGCCGTGATCGACGGCACCGAGCCCGCCGATGCGGCGGGGAACGCGATTAACCAGAACGCCGTCACCGGGCCGAAGCTGGCGCCGCGGGCGATCGATGCGCGCAACGCCTACCTGATCACCTCGCTACTGATGGATGTGGTCAAACGTGGCACCGGGCGCAAGGCGATGGAGCTGGGCCGCAACGACCTTGCCGGCAAGACCGGCACGACCAACGAGCATCGGGACGCCTGGTTTTCCGGCTTCAATCAGTCGTTGGTGGCAACCGCCTGGATGGGGTTCGATGATTTCTCGACGCTCGGCGATGGCGAATTTGCCGCCAAGACGGCGTTGCCGATGTGGGTCAATTTCATGGGCGCCGCCCTCAAGGACGTGCCGCAGACCTTGCCCGCCATGCCCACTGGAATCACCACTGCCCGGATCAACGCCGGCAGCGGCCAGTTGACCTCGGCGTCCGATGCTGGCGCGATCATGGAGAACTTTCGCGTCGAGGATCTGGAGCGCCTGGGCCGCAGTGCCTCGGCCAGCGGACGCCAGGATCCTTACGAGGTGTTCTGATGGCGTCCACGCAGCAGTTGCGCGACGCGCTGCAGGCGATGACGCTGCTGCAGCGGTTCCAGCCACGCCTGGCCGGCGCGCTGGCCGATGGCGCCGTCGATCCTCGCCTGCCCATCGTGCTGCACGTGATGGCCGAGCATGCCGACGATGTCCAACATCTGCTGGTCGAGCACGGCATTCCGGCGCGCATGCGCGAGACCCGCATGTACCTGCCCAGGGCGCCCACGCAGGCGCTTCCCGGCGTCAGCTTTCTGGCCGGCGATCAGGAGTTCCAGATCTGGATTTTCACTGAGGGACAGTTTCGCCAACGCGCGCGTATCGGCGATGAGAGCGTTGCCTCGCGGCGTCTGACGCAGGCCGCCGTCGAACGCTGGCTTGCCAGCGAAACTGCATCGGAGCGCGCAGCGAGTCGGTGAGCGCCGGACCGGTCGCCAATGCGAGCGGCCTGCTGCGCGCGCACCAACCATGTCCCGGTTGCGGGTTTCGGACGGGTTCGACGTTGGCTGGGTGCGCGCAGTGCCGGTGCCAGCTTGATCCTGCTTCGCGTTTCAGCCGGCGTCCGCTGCCGGCGCGCCTCACGCGGAACCGCGGAGGCGCATGGGGCATCGGCTCAGCCGAGGTTCGCGATGAGCGGACTCAGCTGCGGTCATTCAGAGTCACGTAGTCGCGCATGCCGGGGCCGACGTAGATCTGCCGCGGACGACCGATCTTGACGTCGCGTTCCTGGTTTTGTTCCAGCCAGTGCGCAATCCATCCGGCGGTGCGCGCGATCGCGAACATCACGGTGAACATCTCGACCGGAATCTTCAGCGCCTTGTAGATGATTCCGGAGTAGAAATCGACGTTCGGGTACAGCTTGCGCTCGATGAAGTAATCGTCTTTCAGCGCGACGTCTTCCAGGGCCATCGCCACTTCCAGCAGCGGATCCTGAATTCCGAGCTCATTCAGTACCTTGTAGCACATCTCGCGAATGATCTTGGCGCGTGGATCGAAGTTCTTGTAGACCCGATGGCCAAAGCCCATCAGTCGGTAGGAATCGTTCTTGTCCTTGGCGCGGGCGACTGCCTTGGCCACGTTCGACTTGTCGCCGATTTCATGCAACTGCTTGAGGACCGCCTCGTTGGCACCGCCATGGGCGGGCCCCCACAACGCGGCAATTCCACCGGCGATGCAGGCGATCGGATTGGCGCCGGTGGAACCGACCAGCCGTACCGTGGAGGTCGATGCGTTCTGCTCGTGATCGGCGTGCAGGATGAACAGCAGGTCGAGCGCCTTCGCGGCGATCGGATTGACGTTGTACGGCTCCGCCGGGACGGCGAACATCATGTCCAGGAAGCGCGAGCAATAGTCGAGATTGTTCTTCGGGTAGACGTACGGCTGACCCACCGAGTGCTTGTAGCAAGCCGCCGCCAGGGTCGGGATTTTGGCGATCAGGCGGATCGCCGTGATCATCCGGTGCGCCGGATTCTCCGGGTCAAGCGAGTCGTGATAGAAGGCCGCGAGCGATCCTGCGATACCCACCATCATCGCCATTGGATGGGCGTTGTAGTGGAAGCCGTTCATGAACAGCTTCAGCGACTCGTGGATCATGGTGTGGTTGGTGACGTGGTGTTCGAAGTCCTTGAACTGCGCGGGCGTCGGCAACTCGCCGCTGATCAGCAGGTAGGCAACCTCAAGGAAGTTCGACTGCTGCGCCAATTGCTCGATCGGATAGCCGCGGTAGAGCAGCACGCCCTGATCGCCGTCGATATAGGTGATGGCGCTCTTGGTCGAGCACGTCGACACGAATCCGGGATCGAATGTGAACAGGCCAAGATCCTTGTTCAATCGAGCGATATCGACCGCCGGATCCCCAAGCACACCTGAGACGATCGGCAACTCCACCGACTTGCCGCTGCGCGAATCGGTAATGGCAACAGTGTTGGACATGGGTCTACTCCGATGACGGGTCGACATCCCCGCCGCATGCAGCGGCACCAGCGGATGTCGAGAGCTGGGACCCCTCTAACACTACCATCGCCGCCCGCGCGCGTGCGCACGACAGACCCCGGGTAAGACCAATTATTGACGCTGGTTGCTGGTTGCTGGTTGCTGGTTGCTGGTTGCTGGCATCAGGAGCATCGCGCGCCAGGGCGCTTCTGCAACGTACCGATGATCCGAGTGCTTACCGAGGGGCGCTCGCGCGCGCGATGCCTTGGCCAGCACCCACACCCACACCGATTTGCATCATCGCCTCGCGAGGCAACAACAAAAAAACCCCCGGCGCCTTGCGGCACCAGGGGTTCAACGTCCAGGCATTGATCACCCGGCTGCGGCGGGTTGCTTCAACCAGCAACCTTCAACCAACAGCCGTCACTTCTGGCCGTAACGCTTGCGGAACTTGTCGACGCGGCCGCCGGTGTCGATGGCCTTGTGCTTGCCCGTGTAGAACGGGTGCGACTTGCTCGACACGTCGACCTTGATCAACGGATACTCGTTGCCATCGGTCCACTTGATGGTTTCTTTCGACTTCTTGGTCGAACGAGTCAGGAACGCGAAGTCGGTGGTCACATCCTGGAACACGACTTCGAAATATTTCGGGTGGATATCGGGCTTCATGGGTACGCCTCTCCTGGCGGCACAGATGCAGCAAGCCCGAAAGGATAACACGAGTTTGCGCCGGGGATCAAAGCACGCATGTTGCCTTGACGCCGGGATCGGACTCGACATTGATCCTCGCCAGGCATGACGTCGGTTCGGCATGGCGAATCTTTTGGAAACGGGGCGCAGGTTTTGGTGGGTCCAGACTTGTCTGGACTCTTCTGGCATGGGTGCGGAAAAGCGTCCGGACAAGTCCGGACCCACCAAGTCCAAAGCCAAGGTTCTGGGCAGTAAAGGCCATCGGCGACGGCGTGACCGCGCAGGCGCGCGTGGTGCAGATCATGCGCTTTTCCCGTGCCGCTGCGCCGTGCCCCTGCCCCTTTTGCAGTTGCGTCTCACGCCTTCGCATAACGTGCAGCCGCCCCCACCCAGCGCCGCACCAGCGCTTCGGCGGCCGGCAGGTCGCGCTTGAGCAGCACATCGGCGAGCTGGCGTGCCTTGCCGAGCCAGGCGGCATCCCGCGCGAGGTCGGCGACCTTGAACAACGCCTCGCCGGTCTGGCGTGTGCCCAACACTTCTCCGGGCCCGCGCAGTTCAAGATCGCGCTCGGCGATGACAAAGCCATCGGTGGTTTCGCGCAATACCGTGAGCCGCTGGCGTGCGGTCAGCGACAGCGGCGGCTGGTACAACAGCACGCAGGTCGACTCCTGCGATCCGCGTCCGACACGCCCACGCAACTGATGCAATTGCGCCAGGCCGAGGCGCTCGGGATTCTCGACGATCATCAGACTCGCATTGGGCACGTCGACACCGACTTCGATGACCGTGGTGGCGACCAACAGGTCGAGTTGACCGGTCGCAAAGGCATGCATGACTGCGGCGCGCTCAACGCCCTTGAGGCGCCCGTGGACCAAGCCTATACGCAGCAGCGGCAGGGCAGCGGCCAGATCCGCCGCGGTGGTCTGCGCAGCCTCAGCCTCGATTTCATCGGATTCTTCGATCAGCGTGCAGACCCAGTAGGCCTGGCGCCCGGCGGCGCAGGCGTCAGCAATGCGCTGGATGACCTCATCGCGCCGCGGCCGACTGACGGCGACGGTCAGGATCGGCTTGCGTCCGGGCGGCATCTGGTCGATCGCCGACACGTCGAGGTCGGCGAACTGGGTCATCGCCAAGGTGCGCGGGATCGGTGTGGCCGTCATCACCAACTGGTGCGGACGCAGTTCGCCGACGCGGCCCTTTTGCGCCAGCGCCAGGCGCTGATCGACGCCAAAACGATGCTGCTCGTCGATGATGGCGAGCCCCAGCGCCCGGAACTGCACCGACTCCTGCATCAAGGCGTGGGTGCCGACCGCCCACGGCGCGCCATCGGCAATGCGCGCCAAGGCGCTGTCGCGTGCCTTGCCCTTGACGCGCGAACTCAACCAGACGCCATCGATGCCGAGCGGCGCGAACCAGCGCTCGAAACTGCGCCGGTGCTGCTCGGCGAGCAACTCCGTCGGCGCCATCACGGCGGCCTGCAGGCCGCTTTCGATCGCAGCCAGCGCCGCGAGTGCGGCAACAATGGTCTTGCCTGATCCGACATCGCCCTGCAGCAAGCGCAGCATCGGCACGCTGCGCGCGAGATCACGGTCGATCTCGTCGAGTACGCGCTGCTGCGCGGCGGTCAGCGCGAACGGCAGTTGCGCAAGCAGTTTCTGACGCAGGCGCCCGGAACTACGCAGTACCGGCGCGCGCTCGCTGCGCACCCGCTGACGCACCAGGCGCATGCTCAGGTGATGCGCGAGCAGTTCCTCGAACGCCAACCGCGTGCGCGACAGGTGCTCGCCGCCAGCGATGGCCTCGGCCTCGCTGCGTTCGCGCGGACGATGCAAATGGCGCAACGCCGTGCTCAGCGGCGGCCAATCCGCCGGCAACAGATCGGCCAACGGGCCGTCGGCGGCTTCCGGCAATTGCGCCAGCGCCAGCTCGATGGCGCGCTGCATGCGCGCATTGCCGAGCCCTTCGGACTTCGGGTACACCGGTCGCAGCGCACTCTCGACGGGCACCGGTTCGTCGGCGCCGAGCAGGCGGTAGCGCGGATGCACGATCTCGAGGGAAAAGTTGCCGGCGCGCGGCTCGCCGTAAACCAGCAGCCGCGCGCCGGTTTTCATTTGATCGGCTTGCGCCTGTTTGAAATGGAAAAACCGCAGCATTAAGCGGCCGCTGCCGTCGGCCACCACCACCAGCAACATCCGTCGCTTGCGGAAGGCCACCTCTGCATGCTCGACCGTGCCAACGAACTGCGCCGCCACTCCGGGTCGCAGCGCACCGATCCGACTCAGCTCGGTGCGATCTTCGAAGCGCAGCGGAAAATGAAACCACAGGTCGGCGAGCGTGGCGAAACCAGCCTCGGTCAGGTCGCCGATCAAGGCCTTCCCCAGCCCCACCAGCGATGCCAGTGGACGTGCCGCTGCGATCGCGAAAGCGTCCTCGCTGGTCGCTGCCGCAACAGGCGTCATCGAAGGCGTGTTCCGCGGCTGAATCACCGATCAGGGCAGCTCGAGGATGGCGTCCATCTCGATGGCGGCGCCACGCGGCAACTCACGGACTGCGACCGCCGCACGCGCCGGATAGGGTTTGACGAAGTACTTGCTCATGATCTCGTTGACCACCGGAAAGTTGCCCATGTCGGTCAGGAACACGTTGAGCTTGACGATATCGTCGAGTCCGCCGCCCGCCGCAACGGCCACCGCGCGCAGGTTCTTGAACACCCGATGTACCGCGCTTTCGATACTGGCGTTATCGAGTTGCATGGTCACCGGGTCGAGCGGAATCTGGCCCGACAGGTAAACCGTCTTGCCGACGCGTACGGCCTGTGAGTAGGTGCCGATGGCCTTGGGTGCGGCATCGGTGCTGATGATTTCGCGCATGCGGAGTTCCTCGATCGACCACGGGGGCGGACTTCGGGAAGGAGTCTAAGCGGGTTTCTGGTTGTTGGTTGCTGGTTGTTGGCAGCAAGAGCTGGCGCGCGAAGTTGATGCTCCTGTTGGCAAGCTGCGAACAACCAGCAACCAGCAACCAGCAACCAGCAACCCATTTCAGCTCTGCTGCCGATGTACCACGAGCACGACATCGGCACGGCGCACCCGCTTCATCACCTCGGCGAGATGTTCACGGTGGCGCACTTCGATGGTGAACAGCAACGACGCGCTGTGCGCATCGCGATCCTGGTATTCGACGTTCTCGATGTTCGAATTGGCTTCGGCGATGGCGGCCGCGACGGTCGCCAGCACGCCGGGGCGATTGACCACGTCGATGCGCAGTTGCACGCGATAGTCGCCGCTGACTTCGGGTTCCCAGTCGACGCGCACCACGCGCTCTGGCTGCTTGCGCATCTCGGCAACGTTCGGGCAGGTGGTCTGATGGACCACCAGACCCTTGCCAGCGCTGAGGAATCCGATGATCGGATCGCCAGGGATCGGCATGCAGCACTGGCCGAAGGTGAGCACCCCACGCTCGCTGCCGGAGATGCGTACAACCTGGTCCTTGGGTGCGCTGCCATGGCTGCCGTCGCCGCGCCACAACTGGCGCGCGACCAGTGCGGGCATGCGCGTTCCGAGCGCGATGTCCGACAACAGCTCTTCCAACCGCCGCATGCGATTTTCTTCAAGGTATGCGCGCAACACGGGTTCAGCCACAGCATCCAGATTGCCGCCGATATCGGCCAGCGCGCGGCCGAGCATGCGGTGCCCGAGCGACACCGCGTCCTCGTGCTGCAACTGCTTCAGGTAATGACGGATCGAGGTGCGCGCCTTGCTGGTGACCACGAACTCCAGCCATTGCGGCTGCGGCGTGGCGCTCGCTGCGGTGACGATCTCGATGGTCTGGCCGCTGACCAGTCGCGTGCGCAACGGGCGCAGCTGGCGGTCGACGCGCGCGGCGACCGCGTGGTCGCCCACATTGGTGTGCACCGCGTAGGCAAAGTCGATGGCGCAGGCGTTGCGCGGCAGCGCCATGATCCGGCCCTTGGGGGTGAACAAGTAGACCTCGTCCGGGAACAGGTCGACCTTGACGTTCTCCAGGAATTCGATCGAACTGCCGGCCTGGCGCTGGCTGTCGACCAGTCCCTGCAGCCATTCGCGGGCACGCATCTGCGCGTTGTTGGCCGGGCTTGCCTCGGCCTTGTAGATCCAGTGGGCCGCCACGCCGCGTTCGGCGACGATGTCCATGTCTTCGGTACGGATCTGGATCTCGACCGGCGCACCCGCAGGGCCAAACAGCACCGTATGCAGCGACTGATAGCCATTCGCCTTGGGAATCGCGATGTAGTCCTTGAAGCGGTTGTCGAGCGGCTTGTAAAGCCCGTGTGCAGCGCCCAGCGCCTGGTAACACTGCGACACGCTGGCGACGATCACGCGCACGCCGTAGACATCCATGACCTCGGCGAAACTCTTGTGCTCGCCGCGCATCTTGCGATAGATGCTGTACGAAGACTTGATGCGGCTGACGATGCGCGCCTGCAGGCCGTCTTCCTTCAGTCGGATCGACAACGCCTGCTCGATCTTGCTCATGATTTCGCGGCGATTGCCGATCATCGCCTTGATGCGCGCGGCGACGATGGCGTGGCGCCGCGGGTAAAGCGATTTGAAGCCGAGTTCCTGCAACTCGCTCTTGAGCTTGTTCATGCCTAGTCGCTGCGCGATCGGCGCGTACACCTCGAGGGTTTCGCGGGCGATGCGGCGTCGCCCCTCGGGGCTCATCGACTCCAGCGTGCGCATGTTGTGCAGGCGATCGGCCAGCTTGATCAGGATCACGCGCAAATCGCGCGCCATCGCCAGCAGCATCTTGCGGAAGCTCTCGGCGGTCGCCGCCTCGCGCGAGGCGAATTCCACCTTGTCCAGCTTGGTGACGCCATCCACCAGGTCGGCGACGGTTTCACCGAACTCGGTCAGCAGCAGTTCCTTGGTGACCAGCGTGTCTTCGATGGTGTCGTGCAGGATGCCCGCCATCAGCGTCTCGGCATCCAGATGCATTTCGGCGAGGATGCGCGCTACCGCCACCGGGTGGGTGATGTAGGGCTCTCCGCTCTTGCGATTCTGGCCGCGATGCGCGCGTTCGCCGACGACGAACGCCTTTTCCACCAGGCGTACCTGCTCCGGCGACAGGTAACTGCTCAACAGTTGCCGCAACTCCAGCATGTAGTGCGGCAGCATGTCCTGCTGCGCAGTGGTCTCCGGAGCCGGGTTGGCAGGCGTCACCGTGTTCACGCGACTTCCTTTCCCCCGGTCGACCCGACTGTCAGATGTCGTCGTCGCCCTTGCCGAGGCCGTCGTCAAGTTCGGCGGCCGCCCACTCCATCGCCTGGCGCTCCGCCGCTTCGCGTTCGCGCTTCTCGACCTCGGCCAGCAACTGGTTGGTGATCTGCCCGGTTGCGATCTCGCGCAATGCGATCACTGTCGGCTTGTCGTCGTCTTCCGGCACCAGCGCATCGGCGCCGCGCGCCACCTGGCGGGCTCGCTTGCTGGCCATCAGCACCAGCTCGAATCGGTTATCGACCACCTTCAGGCAGTCTTCGACAGTAATACGGGCCATGGCGGCCTCCTGATCAGAATTCGGACGAATCGCGGATTGTAGCAGGAAGCGCGAAGATGGTTTCCGGTTATTGGTTGCTGGTTGTTGGCAGCAGGATCAAAAGCCCAAGCCCGATCTTGCCGCCAACAACCAGCAACCGTTGTGCCTCACTGCTTCCCCCTTGGCCCCTCGATGACGATCGCGCCGGGAAATACTTCGGCGGCGCGCTCGGGCACGATGCGCCCATGGGATTCGCACCAGGCGTAGGCGAGGCCGGGTTCGAGACGGGTGTCGTCGCCCGCCAACCGACGCACCTCGAACAGTACCCGCACCAGTTCGGCGAAAGCGCCGGCCAGCTTGCGGAACAGGCTATCGAGGCCGCCGCTGGCACGCTCGCCGAGGTGACGATAGGCATCGCTGCCGATGTCCTGGAAGTAGCTCAACGACACACGGCGGCGCTCGGCCTGCTGCGGGTACAGGCCGGCAATCAGCAAACAGCCGTCGCCGACATCGCGCAGACCCATTTCGCGCTGGCGTCCGCTCGCCATCAGCGTATTCAGCCATTCGAGCGCGATCGTGCGTACCGCCAGCCGGGCGTCGCTCTGGTGGCGCATCAGCGTGAACACCAGATAACTCTCGAGTTCGTCGCCCAGCTGCCGCGACGCGCGGGTTTCGGCGTCGCGCACCAGGGACTGCCACAGCGCGGTCTGCGTATCGGTGACGATCGGTTCGGTTCTGCTCATGCGACCTCCGGGTGAAGCGAACGCGCGCCACGAGCGGCAGCAGGCTGCTCGGGATGACGCACTCGCGTTGTCGAGAAGGTCGCCATTAGGCGTTGCTTCGAGTTTCGCAAGGCCGGCGCGGTGTGGTCAACCGGCCGCCGCGCGAGGTTGCGACTGCGTTACGTTTGCGGCGTGATCTTCACGATCGCAGGGCTGCTCGGTGGATAATGTGCGCAGCCCACCGACAGGAGTTCACCCCATGCGTTTGACCCCTTGGTTGCTTGGCAGCATGACGCTCGTCTCGTCGATGGCGCACGCCGCGCTGGTCGACACCGCCCTGCCCTTCACCATCGACGGGACCGAATACGCCAGCGTGCTGATCCATGACGACGCTCAACCCGCAAAGCGCGCGATTCTCCTGGTGCCGAACTGGATGGGCATCAACGAGGCCAACCTGAAACAGGCGCGGATGATCGCCGGCATGGGCTACACGGTGTATGTGGTCGACATGTATGGCAAGTCGGTGCGCCCGCAGAACGCCGAAGAGGCCGGCAAGGCTGCCGGCGGCGTGAAGGGCGATCTGCCCGCCATGCATGCGCGCATCGGCACGGCGTTGCAGACCTTGGTGACGCAGGACAAGGCGACCGTAGACCCCAAGCGCATCGGCGCGATCGGCTTCTGCTTTGGCGGCACCGTATCGATGGAACTCGCGCGCACGGGCGCGCCGGTCGCTGGCGCGGTCTCGTTCCATGGCAATCTGGCGACGAGCCAACCCGCTGCCGCCGACACGCTGAAGGCGAAGGTTCTGGTGCTGCATGGCGCCGACGATCCGTGGGTTTCGGCGGCCGAGGTCGATGGCTTCGAGCAGGAAATGCGCGCGGCGAAAGCCGACTGGCAGGTGGTGAAGTTCGGCAACGCGGTGCATTCGTTCACTGATGTCGACGCCAACATGCCGGGGCAGGCGCAGTACAACGCCGACGTCGCCCGCCGCGCCTACGCGATGATGAACGACTTTTTCGCCGAGACCCTGGGCGCGCCGTAAGCGGGATTCTGCGCAGCGCCGTTGAACGGAATCTGCACGGCAGGCGCAGATTCCGTGGTGGATTCGGCGATCGCCGGCAGCGCCGGCATTAGCGGGTTCAAGGGTCCTCGAAACCATCGACCATCAGTGGCGCAACAATGGTCAGGCGCACGCGATCGGCGAGAACCTCGATCTGCGCGTCGAGCTCGCCGAACTCGGGCGGGAAGACCACGCTGGCGAAACGGCCGCTGACCATGCCACCGGAGATCAGGTCGAAGCTGGTACCCAGCGCAGGCACGTAGCCGTTCATGCTGTTCAGGACCAGGCGCCCGCCCAACTGCACGCTGCCGCCGTTGCTGATACGGTCGAAACTCGCCGGACTGGCGATGTCGATTACCGTGTCGGCGCCATTGCGCAGCGTCAGCAGTGCGCCGCCGTCGACCGCCACGGTGCCGATCGGTCCCAGCGGTGCGTAGGGCTGATCGGGCGCGATGGCGCCGTCGACCTGCACAGTCCCGGAGATGCGCCCGCTGCCGGTCAGCACCTGGCCCGGGCCCAGCGTCAACGGGCCGCCCGCGCCCTGCAGGGTCACGTTGATCGAGGCGCTGTCGGCGCGCAGGCGCACCTCGCCGGTTTGCGTCAGCACGGTTGCACCGTTGCCGCGCAGGATCGCGTAGTTGGGGCCGCAGCCGGCGTTGTCGAGGGTGATCGTGCCGAAGTTCTGGATGGTGCCGGCCAGAGTCAGCTCGCGCGAGCAAGGGACGAGGACATTCGTGCCGCCGGCCAGCCTGAGGTTCTCCAGGCGCGCCGTCGCGGTATCCGGGTAGATCAGGCCATTGCCGCTGGTGGCGAGGATGCCGCCGACGACCATCGGGTTGTTGCCTTGGAGCACGAAGGCGGAGTCCTGCTCGGCGCGTACCAGGCCCAGGGAATCCTGCGTCAGCGTGACCGATTCCAGGTGCAGCGAACCGCCGCCGCGCGCCACCATGGTGCCCTCGTTGACCTGCGCCGACGTTTGCAGCCTGAGCTGGCCCGGGCCGCTGCCGAGGCCATTTCGATCGGCCAGCACTTCGCCACGGTTGGTCAGCGCCAGCGCGATGGTGCCAAAGCCGCCGATGGTGTGGCTCGCACTGTTCACCATCGCCTGCCCACCACCACCGAACAGCGCGGACAGCGCGCCGCCTTCCAGCTGCAAGCGCCCGTTGCCGGTCAGCGTGGTGCTCGCGGCGAAACGCGAGGTCACGAAACCGCTAGGCCCGGTGTGGATCAGGCCGTCGTTCTGCAATCCAAGCGGCCCGATGTAGAGGCCGGCATTGCCGGCGAAGGTCAGCCGCGAGCCGGCTTCGAAATGCACATCGTCGATCGGAAAGCCCTGGCTGAAGACCGTCACCAGGCCGCTGCCGATGGTCTGCAGGCGCCCGCCGCTGAGACCCTGGTTGCCCGCTCCGACCAACGCCAGCCCGGAGCCGTTCTCGATGACGATCCGGCCCTGGCCGAACTGGCGGAAGCCGTAGTCGCCGTTGCCCATCGACAGGGTCAGCGTTCCGCCATTGCGGGCGCGCACCAAGTTGTTGTTGTCGATGTTGTGGAGGCCCTCGAAGGTCAGCGTACGCCCCGCCACATTGGCATCGACCAGGCCGTCGTTCTGCAGACGCACGCGGATCGTGCCATTGCCTTCGATCGTGTGGCTGGGCCAGTTCACCAGCAGATAGCCGGTGTTGGAGTAGGGCGAAAGGAAGGCGCCATGATTCGGCGGGGCCGACAGGCGGATTCGTCCATTCGCGCCGTTCGCATTGGTGTTGTTGTGGATGATCACGGACGAGTCCTGCAGCGCGTCCTGGCCGCCGATCAGGATCAGACCGTTGTTGTCCATCTGCGTGCCATGCACGTTCAGCTCGGAACGGTGCGAGGAACCCGCGACCCGCACCACAAGCCCGGTGTTGTTGAACTGCAGGTGGTGGCAGGATGCGGCAAGGCCCTGGCCGAGCACGTCGACCTGCACCGGCAATTCGATGCGGCAACTGACGAACTGGTCGGGCACGCCGCCCTGCCACGGCAGGATGCCGCCCCAGCGGAAGGGGTTGAACCAGGAATCGCTGACTTCGGTGGCCCAGAAGGCGCACCCGCCAGTGCCGCAGCTCTGTGCGGATGCGGAGCCGGTGGCGGCGACGGCCAGGGCAAGTGCCAGTGCCAGCGACGACATGACGCGTCGCGAACGACCGCGGCGCGCGGTGGAAACAGGGCGCTGCAACATCGAAGGACTCCATCAGGCGCGGGCGAAGGGCCGCGTCTCAGTCCTCAAGGCGCAGGATCGCGCCCGGATGTCACATCGCCACCTGCGCTGCGTTCCTCAACCGGCTCGATCCATCGCTCAGCCCCTGCGTGGCGCGCACTCGCGATCAGCGCGTCGCCGCATCCAGCGCCGCGAGTTCACGCCGCAGCGCGGCGTTGGGCGCCAGCGTGGGCTCGGCCAGCACGCGGGCCCGCGCAACCAGAGCGTAGCCCTCTTCAGTGCGACCGCTGCCCACCAGCACCAGCCCCAGGCCGAGTTCGGCAATCGCCACATTGATGCTGGACGCGGAATCCTGGCCGGCAAGCGTCTGCAGCGCCACCCGATAGGCCGCCTCGGCGTCCGCCCACGCGCGCATCTGCAGCAGCAGGTTGGCGAGGCGAAGTTCGAACATGGCGCGCAACGGCGGCTGGTCGCCGAGCATGTCGATCAACGCCTGCCAGGATTGTCGCGCTGCCTGCGCACGCTCCGGGCTCGGGTTCGCGTCGAAGAGCATTGCATTGAGATTGGCGCGGGTGATGCGCGTGTCCAGATGCTCCGGACCGAGTTCGCGGCTGCGCAGTGCCAGCGCGTTCTCCAGCAACGGGATCGCTTCGTCGTAGCGCGAGAGCTTGCCGAGCAGCACGGCGTAGTTCTGTTCGGCGCGCACCACGCGCAAACCATCGTCCTTTCCGGCCTGCTTGCGACGGATGAGGATCGAATCGCGGTACAACGGTTCGGACTCTTCGAAGCGTCCGGCGCTCTCCAGCAGGATCGCCAGATTGTTGAGCACGAACGCGCTGCTCACGGATTCGCCGCGACCGCTGCTGCGGTCGATATCGAGTGCCATCCGGTAGTAGCGTTCGGCCTCGGGAACATTGCCCATGTCGTGGTAGAGGTTGGCCAGTTCGTTGGCGCTCAGGCCGACATCGGGGTGACGCGGCCCGAGCACGCGCATGCGCATGTCCATCACCGCGGTCAGCGTTTTCAGCGCGGCCGCCTGATCGCCAAGGTCGCGCTGGGCGCGGCCGATCTGGCCGAGCGTGAATGCGGTGTCGCTGTGTTGCTCGCCGAGTTCGACGCGTCGGATGGCATAGGCACGTTCGAGCACGGCCAGGGCTTCGCGTGGCTTGCCGAGTTCCAGCAGGCTGCCGGACTGCAATTGCAGGACCTGCGCCAGATCTTCGGCCTGGGTTTCGCCCAACTGCTCGAACATCCGTTGTGCAACCTGCAGCAGTTCGAGGGCGCCCTTGGCGTCGCCACGTTGCTGCGCGTGATTTCCGCGCGCCCGCTGCAGGATCGCCAACTCGCGCCGCGACGTCTCCGGGTGCGCCTCCAACAAGGTCTGGGCCTGGTCCAGGTACTGCTGGGCGATGTCGGTCTCGCCCTTGCTCTCATGCGCGTTGGCCAGGCGTCGGTAGAGCCGCGCCAGGGCCGGGACTTGCGGCTCGGGCACCTGGCGGTGCGCTGCCAGCGCACGCTGGTACAGCCCCAACGCGGAATCGACCAATCCGAGGTTGTCGTAGATCCGTCCGAGCGCTTCCAGCAACTGCACGCGGGTATTGGTGTCGACGCGATCGAGGCCATCGATGCGCCGGGCCCCGGCATCGAGCAGATCGCGCGCGGTGATCGTGCGACCCGCGCTGGTATCCGGGTCGGCCTGCTCGAACACCGAAACCAGGAACTCGGACACCTGTTGCGCGCTGGCTTGCGCCGCCAGCGCGCGATCGCGCTCCTGCGCCAGGCGACTTGCGGTCAGGCTCATGTTGGTCGCGATCGCCAGCGCCGATGACAGCGTCAGCGCCGCGGCGGTCCAGGCAAAACGATGGCGACCGACATGCTTGACCAGGCGTTCGCGCGCCGTCTCGTGGGCGTGCTTGAGCGGTTCTCCCTGCAGGTGCGCGTGCAGATCATCGGCAACCGCAGCGGCAGACGCATATCGGGCCTGCGGGTCCGCTTCGAGCGCATGCGCGAGGATCCGTCGCAAATCACGCGGCAGCGCGGGATCCACCGCACGTTCGCCCGCGGGCGAACGAGCCGGGCGCTCGCCGGTCAGCAATTCATGCAGGACGATGGCGAAACCGTAGATGTCGGTGGCCGTCGTGACCGGCTGATCGTGCAACTGCTCCGGACTGGCGTACTCCGGCGTGTACATGCGATTGCGCGTACTCAGCGCAGGCGCTTCGTCGAGCAGCTTGGCGATGCCGAAGTCGAGCAACTTGGGCACACCGTCGGCGGTCACCAGGATGTTGCCCGGCTTCAGGTCGCGATGCACGATCAGGTTGCGATGGGCATGAGCGACCGCCGACAGTACGCTGATCGCCAGCTTCACGATGCCGGCGCGGTCCAGTCGGGCAACCCGTGCGTGCACGTCGATGGGGCAACCATCGACATGTTCCATGGCGAGGTAGGGCGAGCCATCGGCCGCCGTCCCGGCCTCGATCAGCGTCGCGATATGCGGATGATTGAGTGCGGCGAGGATGCGTCGCTCGGCGTAGAAGTGATTCAGGGCTTCCGGCGACAGATACGTTCCGGCCAGCACCTTGAGCGCGACCCGTTGCACCGTCTCGGCCATCGTACGCTCGGCCAGATAGACCACGCCCATGCCGCCCCGACCGAGCACGTTCAGAATGCGGAAACCGGCAATCGACTCGGGCAACCGCAGCGGCTCCCGGGCCAGCAGTCCGGGCGCTTCTCCCTCATCGCGCGTCGGCTGCGAAAACGCATCGGCGAGGCCCTTGGCCAATTCCGGCTCGCTCGCCGCCAGCAAGGCCATGCGCGCCTGGCGCTCCCGCGGCGACAGCAACGACAACTCCCGATGCAGGCGCTGCAGGCGCTCGGCCGGGTCAGTCGACGGACCGGTCCGGGTCTCGTTCATGTGCGCGCCACGCTGCAGTCTCCGCTGACAGCGCTCGCCGAGACACCACACTGCCGCGTTGATCGTGGCTTCATCAGCGCCGGCCTCGTGCGCACGAATGGACGCGGAATGGTAACTCAGGGAAACCGCCGGTGATCCGGCACAGCGATCAGGCGACTCTCGGAACCGACGCCAGATTCGCAACGATCCGACCTCGACTCATGGCGCTACGGCAGCGAGTCGGCCCTGAGCATGAGTTCATGCGCACGCGCGGACCACGCCGGATCGGCCGCGTCGGCGCGCGCGAACACCGCCAGCGCCGCCTGCGCGTGGCGATTCGTGCCCGCGGCGTCGCCGGCTGCCAGCGCCACCTGGGCGGCGCCAAGATAGACATGGCCGCGGCCGACGTAGTCTGGCGCATAGGCCTTTTCCGCCAGCACCAGCGCACGCTCGATGTCGCGCCGCGCGGCTTCGATCTGGCCAAGGTCGGAACGTATGCGCGCTGCGTTGGTCAACGGACCGGCCAGATCGCCATGGTCGGCGCCGAATGCTTGTTCGCGGACCGCGATGGCGCGCTCGAACAGTGCCAGTGCGTCCTGCGCGCGGCCCTGGTCGCGGTGGACCAGTGCGAAATTGTTCAGCGCCACAGCCAGCGCGACAGTCTTCTGCGGCAGCGCACTCTCCAGCGCAGCAATCGCTTCGCGGTAGGCCGCTTCGGAGTTTTCCAGTTGCCCGGCACCCTGCAATGCGCTGCCGAGGTTCTCCAGCCGTGCGCCGAGCACACCGGCGTCGAGGCGCAGGCGACGCGCGTTGGCGACCGCCGCGGTCGCCAGTTTCACCGCAGGCGCGTACTGGCCAAGATCGTTCATCAGTGCGGCGAGATCGTTCTGCACTTCGCCGACATCGCGCTCGCGGGCCGGGTCGGCCTGGAACAGCGCCAACGCCTCCCGGTAATTGGTCTGCGCACGATCGGTGCGCCCACGCGTCCAGTCGAGCAACGCCTGGGCCTGCAGCACTTCGCCGCGCGCACTGCCGTTCGGCCGCAGCGCCAGAGCGCGATCGAACTGCGTCTGCGCAGCGTCCAGATGCATCAGGCTGGTGTAGGCCAGGCCGATGCCGAGGCGCACATCGGCCTCGCTGTCGGGCTGCCCGGCGAAATGTTCGGGAATCCGCTCCAGCGACAGGTCGAGCGCCTGCTTCAGGCTCGGCTCGCGCCCGCTCGCCACCGGGTTGGCATCGGTGATCATCGCCATCAGGAAGCGATTGGCGCTCTGCGCGCGCGCCGCCTGCGCGCTTGCCAGTTGTGCCTGGTGCGCCGCCAGCCCGAGGCCGACGGCCAGCGCCAGGACCGCGGTCGAGGCCGCCGCCACCGCCAGCCGGTTGCGGCGCACGAACAGGCGCGCACGGTACATCCGGTCGCCCGCCCGCGCCGCAACCGGGCGGATCTGCAGCCAGCGCTGCAAGTCGTCGGCGAACTCGCGCGCGCTCAGGTAACGCCGGTCGATGTCGGCCGCGATTGCCTTCAGCAGCACGCGATCGAGATCGCCATGCAGACGGCGCCGCCAGGCGCCAAGTTCGCGCGGCGGCAAAGCCAGCAGCGTCGCGTCCAGCGCCCGGCTCGGACGCGTGGGCACCTGAGTGCGCAGCAATGCTTCCATCTCGATCAGCGATCGCGATCCGAACTCGAACGGCAACCTGCCGGTCAGCAACTGGTGCAGCAGCAGGCCGAGCGAATAGACATCCGAGGCAATGGTCAGTGGTTTGCCGGCCAGTTGCTCGGGACTGGCGTACTGCGGCGTCAGCGGCCCGATGCCGGTGCAGGTCAGCGCCGCGCCGCCGTCGGTCAGCGATTTGGCGATGCCGAAATCGAGCAGTTTGACCCGGCCTTCGGCGGTCACCATCACATTGGCCGGCTTGATGTCGCGATGCAGCACCAATGCCCGGTGCGCGGCGTCGACGGCCTCCAGCACCTGCAGGAACAAGTGCACGCGACCGTGCAGCCCGACACTGCGACGCAGGCACCATTGATCGATCGGCTCGCCTTCGACGAACTCGATGGCCACGTATGGCCGACCGTCCGGCGCGGTACCGCCGTCGATGATCCGCGCGATGTTGGGGTGTTCCAGCAGTGCCAGAAACTTGCGTTCGGCATGGAAGCGCGCCAGCGCGTCGGCGCCGCCGAGGCCGGGAGCCATCAGCTTGATCGCCGCGCGCTGGGTGAAACCATCGGCATCGCGCTCGGCGGCGAACACCTCGCCCATGCCACCGGCACCCAACTGCCGCATCAGGCGCCAGTCGCCCAGACGTTCGGGAGCCAGGCGCGCGGCGTTCGGTTCCAGCAAGTGGTCGTCGACCGCATGCGCACGCAGCAGACGCAGCGCATCGTCGAGCAACTGGCCGGCGGGTGCCGCATGGCGCAGGAAGGCCTCGCGCTCCGATGGTGGCCGAGTCAGTGCCTGCTCGAACAGCACCAGCGCACGCGCATCCATCAGCCCAGTTGCACGCGCAAGAAGGTACGCGCGACTTCCCAGTCGCGATGCGCGGTCATCCGCGACACCTCGAGCAGCTCGGCGATCTCGCCCATTTCCAAGCCGGCGAAATAGCGCAGCTCGACCACCCGCGCCTTGCGTGGGTCCATCGCCTCGAGTTGCTGCAGCGCCTGTTCCAGCGCCAGCGCATCGATCTCGTTGCCACCGCCGGAGGACACCGCCAGCCCGGACAGCGACAGTGCCGCGGCGCCGCCGCCGCGCTTGTCGGCCGCTCGCTTGCGCGCGTGATCGACCAGCACCTGGCGCATGCGCCGCGCCGCCAGCGCATAGAACTCGCGACGATCGCCGACCTCGGGCGCATTTTCCGCGGCCAGCCGCAGCCAGGCCTCGTGGATCAAGGCTGTCGGTGTCAGCGAATGGCCCACGCGCTCGCCGCGCATCTGACGCTCCGCCAGTGCGTGCAACTCGGCGTAGATCAGCGGCGCCAGCGCAGCGTCGGCCGCCTTGTCGCCGGCAGCGCGCTGACGCAGCAGTTGCGTGATCGGTCCATTGCCCATGCGCACATTGTGCCGTGCGCGCGGCGCTTGGTCAGCTGGCCAGACTGCAGTCAGCGGAATGGCTCTGCCCTAACCAGCAGGTCTTCCAGGCCCGGCTCGTTCGGATCGCGCGGCTTGCCGGGGTGGATGATCGCCACCTGGCAACTTTCGGCGGCCTCCACCAGCTGACGGTAGCTGCCGGCGCTCAAGTCCTTGATGTAGGCCTGTTTGCGTTCGTCGTAGCCAAACATGCGATCGTTGATCAACTGGCATTCGTTGCAGCTGGGGCAGCGCGCAGTTTCGATCCAGGCCTCATCGCGCGAGCGCGCGGGCGCGGCGACTTCGGTTTCGGCCGGAGTCGCGGCGGCGGGCGCTGCCGGCACTGCAGCGGATGCCGCAGCGATCGCCTGCTGCGTCGCCGCCCAAGCCGCCCTCTCGCGTGCGAGCAGGCGCTCGGCGTGCGAATCGTGCACACCGCCATGTTCCTGCAATCGATGCCACAGCAGCAGGCAACGGCGGGTGGCCTGCATCACTTTCGCGTCGACGATCACCCGCTGCAGCAGGTCGTCGGCGTCCACCACCAGCAGGTAGGGCACGTGCTGCGCGGCGCTGCCTTCGTCCAGGGCCAGCCATTCGGCGACCGGCAGCATGGCCTCGCTCCACTGCGCGCGCGGTACCAGCGCGAAATGCGCGGCATGGCGTGGGTCGCACAGCACGAAATCGGCAAAGGTGAAGGCGCAGGCTTGTTCGATCCGCTGCTGCGCGTCGTCGCACCAGGTCAGTGTCTCCACCGGCCAGTCGTCCTCGGGCTGCGGGTTGTTCTGCAGCGAAAAACGCGTCGCCCAGTTGCCGCCTGCAGAAGCATGGTAGGTGAATGCCGGAAAAGCCCGCGCATGCATCGCAGCGGCCGCATTCAGATAGGGCGGCAACGTCGCGCCGGCGGCGCTGCCGGAGTACACACTGAACAACGCCGGACCGCGGCATTCCAGCCCGCGCGCGATCTCGAAGTGCAGCGCAGGCAGGTTGGAACTGGTCGACTGCAGCACGTACATGCCACCAAGGCCCATCGCCGCGGTGGCCAGCCGCGCACTGCGTACGCCGAACGCGAAGTGACCGGTGCCGATCGAGGTGTCCTCCAGCAGGTCGCTGGTCTGCACCAGCACCTTGACCGGCAACCCGCTCGACAGCATGTCCATCAGGCTGGCGTTCTCCGGCGCGTCGTTGCGCTCGGGCGGGATGCACACCAGATAGTCCGGAAAGCGCGCCAGATCGTCGGCACTCAGCGAGCTGGCGTCGAAGGTCGCGAACAGCAGATTGTGCTCGGCCTCGACATAACGGCCATGGATCTCCAGTTCGGCAATGGAGATCGCCTTGACCAGCGCCACGACCTCGTCGATGCGATCGCGCCAGGCCTGGATTGCGGCGGCGCAGTTGTCGAACTCGAAACTGTAGTTCTCTTCGTCGACCGCATCTTCGTGAGTTGCGAAGAAGCGTTGCGACTGCAGCACGACGAGCGTGTGCTCCAGCCGCGCGCGGCGCGCGGGCGGCAGTTCGTCGTGCGGCGCGCCTTTGCCGACGATGCGGGACAGGGCGTCGAAGTCGAAGGCATCCTGGTGCGAACCGCCAATTGCCGCCTTCAGGCTGGCAGGCTGACAACCGGCCTGAGAATGACTGAACGCCGCACGCAAGATGTCGGACAACTTGAGCGTCAGCCTGCCAACTTCGACGCGAAACTGGCGAGCTCGCGCGTTGCGCGTCGCGCGCCACGCATGTGTGATCAGCCGCGCCGGCATCTTCGGCGTGCAACCCAGGACCTCACCATCAGCGCGCAACGAGCCGGCCGCGTAGTTGAGGACCTGCTCCAGCGTCTCACCTTCGCGCGCGCCGAGGCCCGCAGCGGCGGTCTCCCACAGCTCGGCCAGCGTACCGCCGGCACCGGCATCCACCTCGCGGCGGATATTGCGTTCGAGTTGCAACCCGTGGCGGCGCAGGCGCTCGCCTTCGACGCCACGCGGCGCGACATCCTGCAGCAATTCGTCCACCAGCCGCGACAGCGGGCGCACGAAATCCGTTGCATCGCTGCCGTCCACCAGTACCAGCGGGAAGTCGTGGCGCAGCGCGCCCAGATCGCGATACGGCGCCAGCAGCGCCGGGCGCAGGCCAAGGCCATCGATGGCGCGCAGCGAATCGCCCTGGCGCCTGCCGGTCAGGTGGAAGATCTGCTGTTCGGGGGGGCGGGCTTTCATGTCCATCGTCGGTACTCGATTGGGGCAGCGAACAAGAAGCGTCTGTTGACGTAGGTTGGGCTAAGCGCAGCGTGCCCAACACCGGGCGAACCTGTTGGGCACGCTGCGCTTAGCCCAACCTACGGTCGGATGCATCACGCCTCGGCGTGCCCTTCCGGCCACACGGTGTACTTGTCGAACTCACGATCCAACCCGGCGCGGATGTACTCGGGGGAGCGCAGCTGGCCGGCGTGGCGCAGGTCTTCGTAACAGGGCGCGTCGGGATTGCGATAGAGGATGCCGACCGGGATCGGGTCGTCGAGCGAGGCGATCTCGCGCGCGCGGTCGATGTTGATCGGGTCGTGCTCGCGCTGGTTGCGGTAGGCGCTGGCGATGCCCGGGCTCAAGGTAAGGCCGTCCTTGTGGGTGAGCAGCATGGTGCGCTGCGGATCGTGCAGCCAGGGGTCGAAGACCTTGGGCATGAACTCCGGGCAGCGCTGGATGATGCGCACGAAGGAGAAACCGCGATGCAGGTAGGCGGCGCGCAGGATGTCGTAGAGCACCTCGGGTATCCAGTCGACGCCCTGCGCGATGAACGAGGCGCCCTGCACGCCGAGCGAAACGGTCAGCGGATTCATCGGCTCCAGCGTCGCACCATAGGGCGTGGTATTGCTCTTCAGGCCGCGCGGCGAGGTCGGCGAGGCCTGTTTCTTGGTCAGGCCGTAGACGTGATTGTCGTGCAGCACCACGGTGATGTTCATGTTGTAGCGCAGCGCGTGAATCCAATGCGCGGCGCCGATGCTGCAGCAATCGCCGTCGCCGGTGCTGACGAACACGTTCAAGTCCGGCCGCGCCATCTTGATGCCTTCGGCGACCGGGAACGCGCGACCATGCAGGCTGTGGAAGCCGTAGGTCTTCATGTAGTGCGGCAAACGGCTTGAGCAGCCGATGCCGGACACGAACACGGTGTTCTCGGGCGCCAGGTTCTCGTCGGCGCACAGGCGCTGCATCGCCGCGAGGATGGCGTTGTCGCCGCAGCCGTTGCACCAGCGCGGCACGCCGCCCTGGTAGTCCTCCAGCGCGTGGTGTTCCTGGTGCAGCTTGATGACGCAAGAACTGAGGGACTGGCTCATGACAGGGCTCCACGACGCTTGAGGGCTTCCCGCGCAACGCGACAGATGTCGCCCGGCTTGATCGGCTGGCCGCGCGCCTCGCTCCAGCAGTCGATGTCGACCAGGAAACGCGAGCGCAGCAGCATCGCCAGCGCCGAATAGCGACGGTTGTCCTCGTCGATCAGCTCGTCCTCGGGTTTGTCGGACCAGTTGCCCTCGATGGTCATCGCGTGTTTGAAGCGCGCCAGGATCTCGCGGATACCGGACGGCATCGGCTGCAGGAAGCGCAGGTGCATCGACGACACCGCCTGGCCCTCGGCACGCAGGCGCGTGACCGACTCCTCGATGGCGCCCATCGTGCTGCCCCAGCCGATCAGCAAGAGGTCGCCGCTGTCGCCGCCGAAAACGGGGGGCGCCTTGAGCGTCTTCTGCAGCGCGGCGAGCTTCAGGCTGCGCGCGCGCAGGCCTTCCTCGTTGATCGCCGGGTCGTAGGCGACCTTGCTGTTGCGATCGTGCGCCAGGCCGGTCACCGTGTGCATGCCGCCGGCGCGGCCGGGTTGCAGGCGGCGCGACAAGCCGGTCATTGGATCCCAGTCGTAGGCCTTGCTGCCGACCGGCACCGGCGTCATATCCACCGGCGGCGCCAGCCAGGCTTCGCTGAATACCGGCCTCGGGAACGGCTGCTGCGCAGTCGACAGGCTGGCATCGGACAGCACCACGACCACCATGCCGAAGGTTTCGGCGATCTTGCGCGCGGTGATCACCGAGTAGAAACAGTCTTCGATGCTGTTCGGCGCCATCACCACCTTGGGCGCGTCTCCGTGGCTGCCAAATATGGCCGACAGCGCGTCGCCCTGCTCGACCTTGGTCGGCTGGCCGGTGCTCGGCCCACCGCGCTGCACATTGACCACCACCAGCGGAATCTCGGCCATCACCGCGAGGCCAATGACTTCCTGCTTCAGCGAATAACCGGGGCCCGAGGTGATGGTCACCGCGCACTTGCCCGCGTAGGAGGCGCCAACCGCAAAGGCGCAGGCGGCGATCTCGTCCTCGGCCTGGTGCACCAGCCCGCCGATCTTCTCGAACACTTCGCTGAGGTAATGCGAGGCCGAGGTCGCTGGCGTGATCGGGTACATCGCGCAGATGTCCATGCCAGAGGCCATGACGCCGAGCGCGATGGCGGTGTTGCCGTTGACGACGATCTGCGGCACCGTCGATTTCACGGCCGGGATGCAGTATTTGAAGTCGAGGTTCGCCTCGGCCCAGGCGGCGCCGGCCTCATAGAGCTTGATGTTGCTGGCGACCACCTTGGCGTCCTTCTTGCCGAATATGCGCGCGATCTGCTCGCGCGCGAGGTCGTCGTCGAGCCCGTACACATTGCACAGGATGCCGAGCACGAACATGTTCTTGCCCTTGCGCGGATCGGACACCAGCTCGCGGCAGCGATCCTCCAGCGGCACTTCGTAGACCTCGAAACCGTCCTTAAGCAGCGCCTCGACGGTCTTCATGTACGAGATCACCACTGCCGGGTCGCGATGCGTCTTCCACATGCATTCGAGCAGGATCTTCGCGCCCGGCTTGAGTTCACCGGCCTGCACGCGGCCGATCAGCACCTGTTCGTTGAACGCCACCACCAGCTCGGTCTGGTCACCGCCATTGGTGATGCGCCCGGAGCCCATGCGGATGCGGATGCCACTGGCGCCGGCCACGCTGCGGGCAGGCGGCTGGATCTCCGCCGGGATGATCTCGGTGGTCCAGATGCCATTGCCCATGCGGGCGGCAATCGCCCCCAGCGACTGCCCGCAACGCTGCGCGCCCTCGCCCGAGTCGCTGATCACCTCGACGATGGCCTCAGGTATAGCCGTCGCCGGCCGCGGCGCGGGCAGGATGACTTCAGGTGCTGCAAGAGTGGCGGAGTGGGTCATGGCACGCTGTCGAATGAGGATTTGGAAAAGAGAGCCTTTTTGTCCGCAAAGGACGCTAAGAACGCAAAGGAAAAGCGTCTTGCGAGGGCCCTCCGCACGATCGAATCCATTTCCACTTGCTGTTGCTCCCTTTGCGTCCTTTGCGTCCTTTGCGGACAAGTGCTGTTGGCCGCCAGGTCACGCACGGGCAAGTTGCACCCGCGCGTAATTGCGTTCGCGGCGGTCGATGCCGAACAGGCGGCTGGCGGGGTCGTCGCTGGTGGGTTGGTACACCGAATCGCTGTCACGCAGGCCGAGCCAGGCTTTCATGCCGCGTGCGGCCTTGCGGCCGGCGCCCATGGCCTGGATCACGGTGGCGGCGCCGGTGACGATGTCGCCGCCGGCGAACACGCCGGCAATCGACGTCTGCAGGTTTTCGTCGGTGGCGATGTAGCCGCGCTTGTCGAGCTTCAGGCCGGAGGTCTGGCCGAGGATCGGGTTGGCGTTGGTGCCGATCGCGAACACCACCATGTCGGTTTCCAGTTCGAATTCGCTGCCGGGCATCGGTTCCGGGCGGCGGCGGCCGGAGGCGTCGGGCTCGCCGAGCTGCATGCGGATGCAGCGCATCGCGCGCACATTGTTGGCGTCGTCGCCGATCAGTTCCAGCGGCGCGGTCAGCCACTGGAAATCGATGCCTTCCTGCTGCGCGTGGTGGATTTCTTCTGCGCGCGCCGGGGCCTCGGCGGCGCTGCGGCGGTAGACGCAGTGCACCTTTTCGGCACCGACGCGCAGCGCCACGCGCATCGCGTCCATCGCGGTATTGCCGGCGCCGATCACGGCGACACGCTTGCCCGGTTGCAGCGGCGTGTCGAAGTTGGGGAAATCGCGCCCGCGCATCAGGTTGCAGCGGGTCAGCCACTCGTTGGCCGAGAGCACGCCGCCGAGCGATTCGCCGGGAATTCCCATGAAGCTCGGATAACCGGCGCCGGTGCCGACAAACACCGCGTGGAAGCCCATCTCGGCGAGCATCTGCTCGATGGTGAACAGGCGTCCGACCAGGGTGTTGCATTCGAACTTGATGCCGAGCCGCGTGAGTTTCTCGATCTCGACGTCGACCACGCTGTTGGGCAGGCGGAAATCGGGAATGCCGTACTTGAGCACGCCGCCGGGCTCGTGGAAGGCCTCGAACACGGTGACCTCGCAACCGGCCTTGGCCATGTCGGCGGCGCAGGCCATGCCGGCCGGGCCGGAGCCGACAATTCCGACCTTGAAGCGGTGGCGTTCGATGTAAGGGATGTTGGCCCAGCCCTGCGCGATCGCCATGTCGCCGATGAAACGTTCGAGACGTCCGATCGCCACCGGTTCCAGCGACTCGCCGACGGTGCACACGCCCTCGCACTGATTCTCCTGCGGGCACACGCGGCCGCACACCGAGGGCAGCAGGTTGGTGTCGGTGATGGTGTCGTAGGCGCCGTGGAAGTTGTTCGCGGCGATCTTCATGATGAAGCCGGGGATGTTGATGCTGACCGGGCAGCCACGCACGCACGGCTGGTCGGCGCAATCGAGGCAACGCTGCGCCTCGTTCAGCGCGTCTTCGAGCCGGTAGCCGCAAGCGACTTCGTCGAAGTTGTGCACCCGCACTTCCGGCGCCTGCTCCGGCATCGGCGTGCGCGCCTGCGGGATGCTGCGGATGGTTTTCTTCTTGGCCATGGAGCGGCTCCGGCAAGCGGATCAGTGTTCGTGGGTGTGCGGCGCGGCAGGTTCGACCGCCGGCGCGGCGTTGCGGATGCGGCAGCTCTCGTTGAACACCTCCAGCGCGGCCTTCTCGGTCGGTTTGTAGCGACCGAGGCGCTTCATCAGATCGTCGAAGTCGACCTGATGGCCGTCGAAATCCGGCCCGTCGACACAGGCAAACTTGATCGTCTCGCCGATCTTGACGCGGCAGCCGCCGCACATGCCGGTGCCATCGACCATCACCGGGTTGAGACTGACCATCGTCTTGATGCCGTGCGCGCGGGTCGCGTCCGAACACCCCTTCATCATGATCGGCGGTCCGATCGCGACCACTTCGTCGATGTCCGGGTGCTTCTCGATGGCCAGACGGATACCCTCGGTGACCAGGCCCTTGATGCCGGCCGAACCATCGTCGGTGCACACGATCAGTTCATCGCAGACGGCGCGGAACTTGTCCTCCCAGAACATCAGGCCCTGGTTGCGGAAGCCGAGCACGCCGATGACGTAGGCGCCGGCCTGCTTCCAGGCGCGCGCCTGCGGGTAGACCGGCGCCACGCCAAGCCCTCCGCCAACGCAGATCACCTTCTTCGCCTTGCCGAGATGGCTTGGAATGCCCATCGGCCCAACCATGGCAAAGAGGCGCGTGCCGACGCGGCAGTTCTGCTGCATCTCGCGCGTGGTCTTGCCGACCGCCTGGATCACCAGCGTGATGGTGCCCTTGTCGCGATCGAAATCGGCGATGGTCAGCGGGATGCGCTCGCCGTGTTCGTGTTCCATGACGATCACGAACTGTCCCGGCTTCGCGGCTTTCGCCATCAGCGGATGGCGGATCTCCAGCAGACAAGTGACGTCGGAGAAATCCTGGCGGGTGACGATTTCGAAGTCGGACATGGGGCCCCTCTGCACGCGCGGAGTGTCGCCGTCCTCACCATGGAGTGGCCACGCGCTCGAGAGCGGTGGCAATCGCCGGGTGACTCAGGCCGTTCCAGCGTACCCCGATGCAAACGGCGCGCCTTGCGGTGGATCAAGCTGCGCCCCTCACGGCGGTCGCGAACTGGCCCGTCATGAGACAGAAGCGCTTGCCGCGGCCCTGTTTCTCTCGAACTTGCGTAAACAGCTGGGAGACCCAAGGAGCAGCGACCATGCGCACACCGATCTCGCCACTCGCCGTCATGCTGGCGTTGGCACTGCCAGCCATCGCGCTGGGGCAATCCAGCGGCAACTTCACGCTGCGCAAATCCGTGGTGGCCGGCGGCGTCGTGGCGCAGGGGGGCAGCTACCGCCTGACCGCCACCGCGACCCTTGTTGGCGCCGTTCAAACGGGCGGCGCCTATCGGTTGACCAGCGGATTCCACGCGCCCCGAGACGCGTCGGATCGGCTTCTTTGCAACGGCTTTGAAGCCACACCCTGTCCCTGAAGGAACTGCCATGCGCAAACTCATCGCTTTATTCGTCGCAGCGCTCGCCTCGTCGCCCGCCTTTTCGATGGGCACCGCGTTCACGTTCCAGGGCAGCCTGGAGGATGGAGGCGCGCCCGCCCAGGGGGATTACGACCTCCAGTTTCGGCTGATGAACCCAAACAGCCAGCAGTTCGGGCCAACGCTGCTGCTCGACAACGTTCCGGTGGTGAGCGGCGTCTTCACGGTGCAACTCGACTTCGGCACGGGCGTGTTGAGCGGTATCGAGCGCGTCCTTCAGGTTGGGGTTCGTCCGGGTATCTCGACCGGATCGTTCACCGTGCTGACGCCAAATACGCCGCTGCACCCGGCCCCGTACGCGCAAGTCGCCCGCCTCGCCGAGACGGCGGAACTGGCCACCAATGTCGCCAGCAATTCGGTCTTTACGTCCGACCTCGTCGACGGTTCGGTGACCTCCGCCAAGATCGCCGACGAAGCCGTGACGGTCACCAAGATTGCCGATGGCGCCGTGCGCAACGCGCAAATCGCGAGCAACGCGATCTCCCTGGCAAAAATGGCCGATGCGTCGGTCGATACCGACGAATTGGTCAATAGTGCAGTGACCAATGCGAAGGTCGCCAGCGGCAGCATTCTGCCGAGCAGGCTGGCGGGCGACTTCGCCACTTATGCGCTGAGTTTCAGCTCCCCAGGCAATACCTGCATCGATGCCGACATCACGCCGGGCGGCGACGTTCAAGCCAACGACATCCCCTTGCTGACCATGGCCTCGAACGCCAGTCTGCCCAACAACCTGTCGGTGACTGCGCTGCGCGTGAACGCGAACAACGTGGTCGAAGTCCGCGTCTGCAACCACGGCAGCAACGCGGTCAGCTTCAGCAATCTGAGCTTCCGGTTGATCACTTTCCGGTGAGCGGACGCCGCGCTGTCAAGGCGCGACGGTTCACGGCGCCTGTCCTTCAGTTGCTCCGATGTGAGCCCAGCGATGAGTGCATTGGACAGCCGCCCGTCACCCTGCCGGATACCCCCGCGCAGGGTCCCCTTGTCACCCGCAGCAGCGCGGGTTTCGCCGTCCGTCTGGGCTATCCGGAGACGGCACATGCGCAGACAGGCCATGGTGTTCAGTGTACTTCTGGGGGCGCTGATGCTCGGCACACCTGCTCTGGTCACGGCGCAGGCGAAACTTTCGACGGATGATTGGGCGCAGGCACGGCAAGTCGCGATCGGCGAATCCACCACCTTCGCCAGCATGCCGCTCGGCAAAGCCCACAGCGGCGCCGTGCGCATGCGCCGTATCGATATCTACGCCGCGGACGCGAAAATTCTGCTGGATACCGGCGATGGCGTCCGCGAGCTGCCGCGCACTGACTGGTTGCATTTCGTCGCCGATGCGACGGTGCCCGGCGCGCCACGACTCGGTCTTTCGATTTCTGCGGACGGCAAGCGCGCGACCGGTTTGCTGCTGGCCAACGACGGTGGTTTGCTGACGATCGGCAGCCGCCGCGACGGCGCGGAACTGGCGTTCGAATTGCGCGATGCGAAGACCGACGCGCTCGGCAATCCCACTCGTTTTGCCTGCGACAATCACCAACTGCCGTGGCGGCTGGAAAGCCAGCCGCGCTTTGCCGGCATGGCGGAAGCACGCCGCAGGTGGCTACGCGCACCGCAACGGTCGCGGTGGATACCGACAATGAACTGTTGCAGCTGAAGTTCAGCAACAACACCACCAATGCGACCAATTACCTGGCGCAACTGCTCATCGGCATGAATGTGGTCTATGAGCGCGACCTCGACCTGCGCCTTTTGCAGGGCACCACGATCCTGCGCCCCTCGAACATCCCGGATCCTTACACGCAGAGCGACGCCGGGGCGCAGCTCACCGAGTTCGGCACGCTGTGGCAGAACACGCAAGGCGCCGTGCAACGCGCATTCGCCATACTCATTTTCGGCAAAGCCTCCAGCCCCAACAGTTCCTCCGGCATCGCCTGGGTGCTCAGCGGCAACAACTACTGCACCAGCACCAATGCCAATGGCGGTCACTACAGCGTGTCGCAGGTCTTCAGGTTCCAGGGCTCGACCGCGGCCGACGACGTGCTGGTGGTCGCCCACGAGATCGGCCACAACTTCGGTGCCGAGCACGCCCACTGCTCCAACGCCATCACCGGCGCCGGCCCGGCGAGCAGCAACACGATCGACCAGTGCTTCAACAGCGAGGCCACCTTCGGCTGTTTCGGCGGCACCGAAGTGTGTCCGGCGCCGGCCACGGTCAACGGCGTCACCAATGTCACCGGGACGCTGATGAGCTACTGCCACCTCAATGGTCTGCCAGCGTGCGATTCCAGCGAGGTGTTTGCCACGGCACACCGCACCTTCCTCACTCCACGGGTGGTCAACAACGTCGCCAACGGCTGCTTCTCGGCGATCTCGCTGATCAACATCTTCGGCAACGGATTCGAGTGACCCGCAAGCGCGCTATTGCGGCCGTGTGTACACCGGCACGTCCGGATTGCGCCGGTATTCGAAGATCAGATGGGTCTCGATGTGGGCGACTTCTTCGCGCTGGGTGAAGGCCGCCAGCAGAAAGCCGCGCAGGTGGTGGGTATCGCGCACGGCGACGTGCACCAGGAAATCGTCGGCGCCGGCGACGTGGTAGAAGCACAGCACCTCGGACAGGCCGAGCAGATGGTCGTGAAAGGCATCGACCATTTCGCGCGAATGGCGCGCCAGTCGCACGGCGACCATGGCCTGCAGGTCGATGCCCAGGGCTTGCGGGTCGAACTCGGCGTGGAAACCGCGGATCACGCCGGCCTCGCGCAGGCGCCGCACGCGTTCGAGGGCCGTCGATGGCGCCACGCCGACGGCTTCGGCGAGGTCCTTGTTGCTCAGCCGAGCATGCTTTCGCAACAGCCTGATGAGTTCGATGTCGATTCGGTCCAGCTCGATCCTCATGGCCAATCTCCGAATATTCGTCGACTTGTCGTCGTAACGGCATTGAGAAGTCTACTCTCCATCTCGAATCATCGAATCCGGGAGGGCTCGCCATGTCTTACCACATCGCCACGCAGACGGTGCATGCCGGTCGCGAGGATCTGACCCGTCTGGGCGTGCACGCGGCACCGATCGACCTGTCCAGCACCTATCCGACGCCGGATCCGGCGCTCGCCGGCGCCAGCCTCGACGCGTTGGTTGGCGGCGCCGAGCACGCCGCCAATCCAGTCTATGCGCGCCTGTACAACCCGACGGTGGCACGCTTCGAGCACGCTTTGGCAGCGCTCGAAGGGGCCGAGCAGGCGGTCGCCTTCGGTTCCGGCATGGCGGCACTGACGGCGGTGCTGCTGGCGCTGCAGGAGCGCGGTCGCCACATCGTCGCGGTGCGCCCGCTGTACGGCGGCAGCGATCACCTGCTGGCGACCGGCTTGCTCGGCACCACGGTGAGTTTCGTCGATGCCGGAGAGGTTTCCGAATCAATCCGCCCCAATACCGCGCTGGTGCTGATCGAGACGCCGGCCAATCCGACGCTGCAGTTGGTGGACATCGCCGATGTCGTGCGCCAGGCGGGCAGCGTGCCGGTGCTGGTCGACTCGACCTTCGCCACGCCGATCCTGCAGCGTCCGCTGGAACACGGTGCCGCCATGGTGCTGCACAGCGCCACCAAGTTTCTCGGTGGCCACGGCGATGTCGTCGCCGGTGTCGTCGCCTGCTCCGCCGAACTGGCGGGCAAGCTGCGCCAGGTGCGCATCCTGACCGGCGCCATCCTGCACCCACTCGGCGCCTTTCTCCTGTTGCGCGGACTGGCGACGTTGCGCCTGCGCGTGCTCGCAGCGGAAGACAACGCGATCGTGCTGGCGACGCGGCTGGCGAAGCATCCCGATGTGGCGCGGGTGCACTACCCCGGACGTTGTCGCGGGCAACAGGCCGCGATCATGCAACGCCAGATGAGCGGTCCGGGTTGCGTACTGGCGTTCGAGTTGCGTCCCGGAGTCGACGCCGACCGCATGTTGCAGTCGCTGCGGCTCATCACGCCCGCCGTCAGCCTCGGTTCCGTCGACACGCTGATCCAGCGCCCGGCGGCGCTGACTCACCGCGTGGTCGATCCCGCGGCACGTGCGGCCAGCGGTGTCAGCGAAGGCTTGCTGCGACTGTCGGTGGGGATCGAGGATGCCGAAGATTTGTGGGCGGACCTGAAGCAGGCGATCGAGGCCAACGGGCAAAGGATGGCGCAGGCGGCTTGATTCGTCCGGCGCCGGAGCCGGCGAGCGGTTGCGTTATGTAGAGCGGAGCTTGCTCCGCTGCCTTGAACGCCTCCAGCCGAGCAAGCTCGGCTCTACCAGAGCCAACGAGCGGTTGCTTCTTGCAGATTGCGCCGGTGCGCTTGCTGTGTAGCCGAGCCGAGCAAGCTCGGCTCTACCAGAGCCGGCGAGCGGTTGCGTTATGTAGAGCGGAGCTTGCTCCGCTGCCTT
>CALEZI010000086.1 GCA_937928755.1 uncultured Rhodanobacteraceae bacterium
GTTTGCCCCCTCCACGCGCGACTGGCAGCATACGCGGCTATCCGAAACAGCCCATCGGCCTGCGCTTTCTGCGCTGGCCCGCAAGGAGCGCGACCCCATGAATTACATCTACACCATGAGCGGCGTCAGCAAGACGGTGCCGCCGCGGCGCGAAATCATCAAGGACATCTCGCTGTCCTTCTTCCCGGGCGCCAAGATCGGCTTGCTTGGGTTGAACGGCTCCGGCAAGTCCACCGTGCTGCGCATCATGGCCGGGGTCGACAAGGATTTCGTTGGCGAGGCGCGTCCGCAGCCGGGCATCAAGGTCGGTTATCTGGAGCAGGAGCCGAAGCTCGATCCGGAAAAGTCCGTGCGCGAATGCGTCGAGGAGGGTCTCGGCGAGATCTTCACGGCGCAAGCCGAACTCGACAAGGTCTACGAGGCCTACGCCGACCCCGACGCCGATTTCGAGGCGCTGGCCGAAAAGCAGGCGCGCCTGGAGGCGATCCTCGCCGCCGGCGACGCGCACACCATGGAGCAGCAACTGGAGCAAGCCGCCGACGCACTGCGTCTGCCGCCGTGGGACGCCAAGGTCGCGACTCTGTCCGGTGGCGAGAAACGCCGTGTCGCGCTGTGCCGATTGTTGTTGCAGCGCCCGGACATGCTGCTGCTCGACGAACCGACCAACCATCTCGACGCCGAATCGGTGGAATGGCTGGAACTGTTCCTGGCACGTTTCCCCGGCACCGTGGTCGCGGTCACCCACGATCGCTATTTCCTCGACAACGCCGCCGAGTGGATCCTCGAACTCGATCGCGGTCGCGGCATTCCGTGGAAGGGCAACTACTCGTCGTGGCTGAGCCAGAAGGAAGAGCGCCTGCGCCAGGAAGCGCAGGGCGAGAAGGCACGCCAGAAGGCACTCGCGCGCGAGCTGGAATGGGTGCGCCAGAACGCCAAGGGGCGCCAGGCCAAGAGCAAGTCGCGCCTTGCCAAGTTCGAGGAGCTGAACTCGGTCGAGTACCAGCAGCGCAACGAGACCAACGAGATCTACATCCCGCCAGGCGAGCGCCTCGGCGATCAGGTCATCGAGTTCCGCAACGTGTCCAAGGCCTTCGGCGATCGATTGCTGATCGACGACTTGAGCTTCCGCATGCCGCCGGGATCGATCGTCGGCATCATCGGCCCCAACGGCGCCGGCAAGTCGACGCTGTTCAAGATGATCATCGGCAAGGAAAAGCCCGATTCCGGCGAGGTCGTCGTCGGCCAGACGGTCAAGCTCGCCTACGTCGACCAGTCGCGTGATGCGCTGGATGCCGACAAGAACGTGTGGCAGGCGATCTCCGGCGGCAGCGACATCCTGACCATCGGCAAGATCGAGATCCAGTCGCGCGCCTACATCGGCCGCTTCAACTTCCGTGGCCAGGACCAGCAGAAACTGGTCGGTTCGTTGTCCGGCGGTGAGCGCGGTCGCTTGCATCTGGCCGCCACGCTGCTGCAGGGCGGCAATGTGCTGCTGCTCGACGAACCGAGCAACGATCTCGACATCGAAACCCTGCGCGCGCTGGAAGACGCGATCCTCGAATTCCCCGGCTGCGTGATGGTGATCTCGCACGACCGCTGGTTCCTCGACCGCATCGCCACCCACATCCTGTCCTTCGAAGGCGACTCCCACGTCGAGTTCTTCCCCGGCAACTACACCGAGTACGAAGCCGACAAGAAGCGCCGCCTGGGTGAAGAAGGTGCCAAGCCGCATCGGCTGAAGTACAAGCCGCTGACGCGCTGACGCGCTGACGCGCTGACGCGCTGACGCGCTGAGAAGCCGCGCCGTTGTAGGAGCGACGTGTACGTCGCGACCGGGCGCCTCAACAACGGTAAGCAGCGAGTGGCAAGTGGCAAGTAGCAGCCGGCACGCTGGTGAGCTCGGTTAGGCCGGTGTACCGCGCCAGCGGTTCACTGGCTTCGCTTCACCTGTGGGAGCGGGTTCACCCCGCGAGCTTTTCTCTCGCTTCACCTGTGGGAGCGGGTTTATCCCGCGAGCCTTGGAATTTGCTGTTCCTGCCCTGCACCCAGGAAGGCAAGGGCTCGCGGGGTGAACCCGCTCCCACAGTGAAGCCAGAACTCGCGGGGCTTGCTCTGTCGCGGCGCGCTTGATGACCGTGCACGCCGCTGCCACGGCAAAGATGCTCCCATGCGTTTTTGCCGTTGGAAAACTCGACGATGGCCGCCCCCCGTTCCCGCTGGTTCGTATTGCTCTGGGCACTGCTGCCCTTCCTCGCCGCGCTCGGTGGTGCCGCATTCCCGCCTGATCAATGGTTTGTGGCGCTGGTCAAGCCGAGTTGGCAGCCGCCCAACTACCTGTTCGGGCCGGTCTGGACCACGTTGTACCTGATGATGGGTATCGCCGCTGGCCTGGTCTGGCTGCGCGGGCCGTCGCCGGCCGTGCGCGCGGCGCTGATCGTCTTTGCCGTGCAACTGGTACTCAACGCGCTGTGGACGCCGGTGTTCTTCGGTGCGCATGCACTGGGCGCCGCATTGGTGGTGATCGTCGTGCTGTGGCTGGCGATTGCGATCACCATCGTGCTGTTCTGGCGCGTGCAGCGGATTGCAGCGGCGCTGCTGCTGCCCTACCTGGCGTGGGTGAGTTTCGCGACTGCATTGAATGCTGCGTTGTGGCGGCTGAACGCTTGAACGACCGGGCAACCGCATTTCTCACGCCGATGTTTGTGCGCAAAGGTAACTCAAGGTAGGCTTGGAAGCCTTCTCCCGATGGCGACAAGCGCATGCTGAGATCTCTCTGGTTGTTGCCGATGATGGTGCTGTTCGCGTCGCCTGCCTGGTGCGCCGAGGACAACGATCATTGGGTGGCGTCGCAATGGGCCAAAGTGATGATCGGCCCGGATGGCCGGGTCGTCGACGCAGAACTGCAGCATTCGACGCTGTCTCCCGATATGCAGGCGGAGATTGTCCGTCGCATTCGCCAGTTCGAGTTCGAACCGGCGAAGAAGAACGGTGAGGCGGTCGAAACCGAAACCCATTTGTCGGTGCAGCTTTCGATCGAGCCCGACGGCGAGAAGATGGCGCTCAAGGTGGCCGGTGCCAACGTCACCGTGGGCATGGTCAAGCTGCCACCGCCGCGGTTTCCGCGCAGCCAACTGAATCGCAGTCAAGGCGCCGAGGTGGAACTGCGTCTGGCTTATGACACCGAGGGCAAGGTGACCAATGTCGAGATCACCCGCATAGAGCCCGATCTGAAGGTGTTTCGCGAAGCGACGCTGAAAGCCGCGCGCGAATGGGTATTCGCGCCCGAGAAGATCGATGGGCAACCGATCGCGGGTAGCGCGCTGATTCCGGTGACATTTGAGTTCGTCAGCAACAACAGCGGCGAGATCAAGTTCCCGGATGGCGGGCATCTGAAGGTTTCGCGCGAACGCCAGCGCGAACGGCAGCTGTTGAGCTCCGCAACCCAGCTGCGTTCCATCGGTGAGGAAATGGCCGATGGCGCAGCCGCAGCGGAGCATGCCACGCCTGCGGGCTGATCGCTTCACTGACCGGCGAACGCGCTGGCGCGCGCCAACCAGGCTGTCTGGAGGGCGCTGCGCCAGCGGCGCCGCTGTTGGCGGCAGCACGCACGGCAGGTGCGATCACGAAGGCGCTTGACCCTCTCACCGGACATCCTCTAATCGTTTGATTGTAGAGCATTTATTTGTAGGTCACGTAGCCTGCTGCGCAGGCAACGTGACCTACTTTCGTGTGTTCTTTGCGCGAATAAGCGCACCGACAGGGGCGACCGGGACTCTCACCGGACATACCCTAAGCCATTGAATTAATTTGCCGTCCCGCCTTTGCGGAATGACAGCCCTGTGATTCGGGACGCAAAGGACGCAAAAACAGCAAACGCCAGGGACCATGCATGCAAGGCATGGCTGTTGATCTCCTTTGCGTCCTTTGCGAACCTTAGCGTCCTTTGCGTCCCCAGATGCAGTCAACAATCTTGCGACGCCCGTTGTTCGATGCGCGAAAAAGCGCACCGACAGGGGCGACCATGACTCTCGCTGAGCGCCATCGCGCAGCGATTCACCGGCAGCCACCCGACCTCGCTACAATCCGCGCAGGCGCATCATCGGGAGAGCGTTATGGATGGCTTCGAGAAGCTCGGCTATGCGTGCCTGGGACTGCTGGCGCTGTTCTACATCGGCGCGCTGGTCGTCGGTTCGATCGCAGCATTTCCCTTCGGCCTGCTGGGGCTGGTCGGGCTGGTTGGGATCGGCGTACTGTTCGTCAAGGTGATCGGCGAGCGTTTGCGCAACCGCGAAGACGACCACTATTCGAAGAACGTCGACCAGTAGCCGGGGGTCCAGCCGATGAAAATGACCACGCAGGACGAATTCGCCGAGCACGAGATCGTCGCCACGCTGGGGCTGGTGACCGGCAACACGATTCGCTCACGACACATCGGCAAGGACATCCTCGCCGGGCTGCGCTCGATTGTCGGCGGCGAGGTCACCGAGTACACCAAGATGCTGGCCGAAGCGCGCGAACAGTCGCTCGACCGCATGCGCGCCAACGCGCAACGGCTGAAGGCGGACGGCATCGTCGGCATCCGCTTCACCACCTCGCCGATCATGGCTGGCGCTGCCGAGTTGCTCGCCTATGGCACGGCGGTGCGCCTGCGACCGCGCGGCGATGCGCCGGGTGCGTCGGCCAGCGAAGCGGCGGCGAAGGTGATCCCCAAGACGGGGGACAATTTCATGCTCGAACGCGGCTGAGACAGGACCGCCGTGTGCCCGGTCGCGGCGCGCACGCCATTCGCTAACTGAACCACAGCGACGCGCGGGCGCCACCCTCGGGCCGCGGCTCGAGCTCTGCGCTCCAGCCGTACAGGGCGCACAAGCGCCGGACGATGGCCAGGCCAAGGCCCGCGCCATTGCTGCTGCCGGCACTGCTGCCGCGCACATGGCGCTCGAACAACTGCTCGGCTTCGCCGGCCCGGATGCCGGGCCCGGTGTCTTCGACGACCACGCCATGTTGCTCGACGACGACGCGCACTTCGCCTTCTTTGGTGTACTTGACCGCATTGCCGATCAGATTGTTCAGCACTACCGAAATGACCGCTTCGGGTGCCGCCACCTGCGGGTGCGCTTCGACCGCGAGGATCAGCACGACCGGTTTGCCGCCAATCTGCATGCGCTGCGACTCGACCACTTCGGCAGTGACCTTGGCGACATCGATCTCGTCGCCGTCCTGCGGGCCCTGGCGCTCGCTGCGCGACAGCAGCAGCAGCGCCGAGATCAGTTCGGTCGATTGCTTGGACGCCCGCTCGATGCGCTGCAGGCGCTCGCGCAGCTTGGGAGTCAGCTCCGGGCTGCCCATGACCAGCTCGGTGGTGGTCTGGATCACCGCCAGCGGCGTGCGCAACTCGTGGCTGACGTCGGAGTTGAACTCGCGATCGCGCTCGACCAACGCCGTCAACTGGCCAGCGTAGTCGTCGAGCGCGCTGGCCAGTTGGCCGACTTCGTCATCGGCAAAATGCGGCGCCAGCGGTTCATGTCGACCGCGCCGGCTGATGCCTTCGAGTCGACGTGCCAGTTCCGCCACCGGCGCCATCACCCGCGACGACGACCAGAAGCCGACCAGCAGCGCCAGGATCGAGAATACGGTGACGGTCGTCACCAGCGCGCCGATCAACAGCCGGCGTCCACGTTCCTCCTCGGTGATGTCGTATTCGAGGAAGAACCAGACATTGGCGTCCTTGCGCACGGCCAGCTTGTAGGTGACTGATCCATCCGCTGCCGGCTCGGTTACGCGGTGCACGCCATTCGCCAGGCGCTGGCGTTCGAACGATTGGTTGGCAAAGCGGTTCGGACCGACGGCGCGGCCGGTGATCTTGGAAAAGGCGAACAGGAAGGGCGCGTTGCCGTCGCGAGCGGCGTACCACGCGCTGGCATAGGCATCCAGCTCGCGCGCCAGCGTGTCGTCGATCAGATTCTCTTCGAGATAGCCGCGCAGGAAGATCGCTGCGCCCGCGAACAACGCCGTCAGCGCTGTTCCGAACAGCGCAAACGAAATGATGATGCGGCTGCGTAGGCGTTTACGATGCCGCTTCGGGGTCGACGAGGCGATAGCCAATACCGTGCCGGGTCTGGATCAGAGGCTTGTCGAAGGGCTTGTCGATCGCTGCCCGCAAGGTATGGATGTGCACGCGCAGGGAATCGCTGTCGGGCAGCTCCTCGCCCCACACGCGCATCTCGAGTTCCTGGCGCGTGACCACCGACGGGCTCGCCTCCATCAGGCATTGCAGGATCTTCAGCGCGATCGGATTCAGCTGGATGTTCTTGCCTTGGCGCACCACCACCAAGGTGTCCAGGTTGTAGCTCAAGTCGGCCACCACCAGGATGCGCGCCTGTTGCGGCTTGCTGCGTCGCACCAGAACCTGGATGCGCGCATCGAGTTCCTGCAATGCGAATGGCTTGACCATGTAATCGTCGGCGCCGGTTTCGAAGCCGGCCAACTTCTGTTGCAGCGCGTCGCGTGCGGTCAGCATCAGCAGCGGCGTGTGCTTGCGCGCCTCCTGGCGCAGTTTGCGACAGACCTCCAGGCCATCCATGCCCGGCAGCATCAGATCGAGCACGATGCATTCGTAGTCGTTGACAACCGCCAGATGCAGGCCGGTGATGCCGTCGCCCGCAAAATCGACCACGTTGCCACGATCAGACAGGTAATCGCCGATATTGCTGGCGATGTCTGGGTTGTCTTCGATGACCAGGATGCGCATGGGCGAACTCTACACCGAGAAATGCGCGGACGCGCTGTGGGTACGAAGTGGGGGCGAAGTCGGCGGGATCCAGAGCGGCTTTGCGCCGGCTGGAAAAAAGAAAGCCCGGAACGGCGGTTCATTGGGGAATTCGCCGTGCCGGGCCTCAAGTACTGCCCCGATCACCGGGTTGCTCTCGCCAGGGCGGCAGCAACCACGATGGCGGAACCCTAGCGAAGGCAATGTTAGAGCGAAGTTAAGCAGGCATTTGCAGCCCGTTAAGCGGCGCGTTGCACGCACCGAATGTGCGCGCGGCCTGGTGTGGCAAGTTCGGCGGCCGACCGCTCGCGACACACGGTTGTTCCCACAGAACGTTCCATCGCAGACCGCATGTTCGCAGACAGGGTTGAGCGCACCGGGCCCTCATCCCGGCTTTGCGGCAAGGCCGCCTCGATCGCTGCGGACGCGATCAGCCCAGCTTCTTCTCGATGCGCGCGAAGTGTTCCAGCATGTGGCTGTAGATCTGGTCGGTCTTTTCGTGCAGGTGGGCGACTTCCAGTTCGGCCTTGACGTTGACCTCGTATTCGATGTCCGAGCGCACGCGGTCCTTCTCCGACTGGCGCTTCTGGCTGATCAACACGAAACAGGACAAAAAGATGGCCTCCAGCGAGACGATCATCGTCAGCAAGCCGAAGGGATAGGGGTCGAATGCGCGAATCCCCAGAGGCAGCGTGTTGACCGCGATCCAGGTCGCGAACCAGAGTGCGTTGATGAGCAGGAAGGCCATGCTGCCGCTGAATTCCGAGATCCAGTCGGCGACCCGCTGGAAGCCGCTGCTGTGCTCGGCGACCTCCTCGTTGGCGTTGCGCGAAACCCGCTGGCGCAGCAGTTCGTCGGCCTTGCGCGTCATGTGGCTGACTGCCGCGAGCAGGCTCAGCGCCGCGGTGGGCGTGGTCTTGAACAGCAGCAGCAGGCTGGCGCGATCCAGTTCCAGCAGTTCGCTATCGGTCAGTGCGCGCGCTGTGGCGGTGCGTGGCCCGTGGTCGAGCAGCGCCATCTCGCCGAATACCTGCCCCTCGCCCACCGTCGCCAGCGCGATCTTCTGGCCGGCGTTGTCCTTGATGTAAAGCTCGATCTCGCCGCGCTTGACCACGTACATCGCCTCGCCAGGCTGGCCGGCCTGGAACAGCAGCGTGCCGGCGGTCAGTTCACGTCCACCGATGAACTGCGCCAGATGCGAGCGGTCCTGCGCATCCATGTGGGCGAAAAGTTCGACGTCGGCCAGCAGTTCTGGAGTGCAGGGCATCGGCGGTCTCCGGCGGGACTAGCCCAGTTTATGCCGAGTTCGCTACCGATCGGACACGGTCGGCGAACTCGGCCGTCAATCCAAAGGTCCGCGAGGGCATGTGCAATCTCCGCTAACCGTGTGGAACTTGTCCATCGCCGCGCAGCAGGCCGTAGATCGCGGATTCGCCGACCTCGTTGCCGGCGCGGCAGCGATCGTGCAACAGCGCTTCGCGGCGAAAGCCCAGGCGTTCCAGCAAGCGCCACGATGCCACGTTTCGCGGGTCCACATCGGCCTCGATTCGGGCCAGTCCGAGCGTGTCGAAGGCATGCTCGATGGCGAGACCCAAGCCCTCTGCGGCGAGTCCTTTCCCCTGGAACGCGGACGCCAGCGCGTAGCCAATCTCGCCGCTGGTCGGTGTCCGGTCCAGCACGAACAGGGTGACGGTTCCGATCAACTGATCGTCGCCGCTGGCGATCGCCCAGCAGTAAACCGTCGGCGGCAGCAGCGCCAGGCGTGTCTGCAGGTAATCTTGCGCCTGCGCACGACGCGTCCACGCCGGAAAGCTCCAGTAGCGCGTGACCTCGGGGTCGGCGTAAACCCGATAGAGGCCGTCGATATCGTCAGAACGCAGCGGACGCAACGACACCCGCGGCCCGGTGAGCCGCGGCGGCAGCGTCGGTTCGGCTGTGCCCGATTGATCCTTGGTGTTCAGAAGTCCTGACCCAGCGGATGCACTGTCAACTCATCGACCAATGCCGAACCCGGCTGTTCGATCAGTTGCACGATCAATTCGGCCAGTTGCGCCGGTTGCAGACTGCTGGACGCGTCGCGACTCCCTTCGTGGGCGCCGCCGAAATCGGTGTCGATGATGCCCGGATTGACCAGACTGACCTTGATTCCATGGTCCTTGACCTCGCGCAGCAGCGAATGACTGAAGCCGGCAAGACCGTGTTTGCTGGCGACATAGGCTGCCATGTTCGCCAGCGGCCGTCGCGCCAGGTCGGAGCCGATATTGACGATATGGCCGCTGCGCTGACCCAGCAGTTTCGGCAATACGGCGTGGCAAATCTGGATCACCGCGGTCAGGTTGACATGAAGGATGTCGACCAATTCGCTCTCGGCGTGATCGATGAATGGCTTGTAGACGCCGATGCCGGCGTTGTTGATGACACCCGACAGGCGTGCCAGCGGAGCCACGGCGCGGGCCTCCGCCAAAGTCAACGACGCGCCATCGGCGAGATCGATCTGCAGCGGTTTGATCATTCCGGGTGGCGCCTGGGCCGCCAGCGCATCCAGCCGCGCGCGGTCGCGTGCGGCGGCGATGACACCCTGTCCGCGGCGTGCCAGGTTCAGGGCAAGATGGCGGCCGAGGCCGCGGCTGGCGCCAGTGATCAACCAGGTCAAGTTGTACCTCGAATGTTGTGACACCAGCGCGGATGATGCGCGACCCGAGGGGAAGCCGGGGAGGGCAGGTGCGCCTGACGGCGCTGTGGAAGAGCCCAAGCCTCACGCCGAGCCCTCCGCCCCTTGACGTACGACTGTCTTCGTAGTTCACTGTGGCAACGCTGACGAAGGAGGCCGGCCATGCGCAAGCTCGGACTGCTGCTGATCGCATTGCTGTTGGCGGCCCCGCGTGCCGAGGCCTGCAACCTGCCGCACGGCGAAAGGCCTGATCTGGCGACCAGGCTGGCGACGTCCGGCAAGTCGACCGCCGGCTTCCAGGTGAGCGCTGGCGTCAGCGGCTCCTGGTTCGATGCCGCGCGCAATGGTGAGGGCATCATCGTCGAGATCCTGCCCGATGGCCGCGCGCTGGCAATCTGGTTCACCTATCCGGCGCCCGGCGAACCCGGAGAACAGGCGTGGCTGATCGCGCAGGATGGCGTGATCGAGGGCGATCGCATCCGCTTCAGCCAGGTTTACCGGCCGATCGGTGCGCGCTTTGGCCCGGCCTTCGATCCTGCCCAGTTGCAGGTGCAGCAATGGGGCACGCTGGAGTTGCAGTTTTCCAGTTGCAACACCAGCACGGCCACCTGGACCGGCCCGGCCAGCTACGGCAGCGGTTCGCGCGCAATGACCCGCCTGTCGACGCTCGACGAGGTCGACTGCGGCGGCTCGCGCAAGCTCACCAGCAGCGGCGCGCGCGCCGCCGAAGGTCTGCGTTCGCGCAGCGGTGCCTGGTACGTGCCGGCGCGCTCCGGCGAAGGCTGGATCGTCGAGGAGCTGGCGGATGGCCGCAGCCTGGTGTTCTGGTTCACCTTCGATCCGCAGGGCAACCAGGCCTGGACCATCGGTTCCGGCGTGCGCGACGGCAATCGACTACGCATCGACGACAACCGCATCACCCGCGGCACCCGCTTCGGCAGCGCTTTCGTGGCGGCCGATGTGCAGGCCGTGCCCTGGGGCAGTCTCGACATCCACTTCGACCGGTGCGCCAGCGGCAGCCTGAGTTACGTCTCGTCCATGGAAGGCTACGGGTCGGGCAGTCGCCAGCCACAGCGATTGACCACCATCGCCGGTGCACCCTGCCTCGACAGCATGCCGGGTTCGATCGCCGGTGCCAGTTGGACCGAACGCGCACGCACGCTGTCGCAGCGGCAATCCGAGCACGCGGTCACAGTGCACAACGGCGCGCTGTACGCGCTCGGCGGTTTCGGCGGTCAGCGCGTGATGCTGCGCTACAACCGCAGCAACGATGCCTGGACCTCGTTGCCGAGCCTGCCGGCCGGCCGCGACCACCTCGCCGCGTTTGCTTTCGACAATGGCATCTACATGGTCGGCGGCGCGCCCAACGGCAGCGGCGACCAGAGTACCTCGGCGTTCCGATTCGACCTCAACAGCCAGACCTGGGAGCCGCGACCTGAGCTGGCCTGGATGTATGGCAGCCACGCGGCAACCTTGCATGGTCGCACCTACATCGGCGACGTCGATGGCAGCCTGCAGCAATACGATCCGCGCGCGCGCAGCGTGCGCCGCATCGCGGCTGCCGACTTCACGGCGCGCGATCACAGTCAGGTGGTCGCCTTCCTCGACGAAATCTGGGTCATCGCCGGTCGCTCGCCGGAGACCCGCAGTGTCGCCATCTTCGATCCGGTATCGGAACGCTGGCGCGCCGGCCCGTTGATCAACAGTCCGCGCGGCGGATTCGCTGCCGCCGCGGTCGGCAACCGCATCGTCATCGGCGGTGGCGAAGTGATCTTCCAGGGCACTTACGTCGAGGGCAGCACCGAGGTCTACGGCGCCGGAGCGGTCGGCTGGGAGGCTGCCCCCGCCTTGCCGGTGCCAGTGCACGGCGTCGCTGCGGGCGAAGTGGATGGTCGCTTCCTGGTGGTCAGCGGTTCGACCGACGCCGGCCTGGCCACGGGCAACACCGGTCGCGTGTTCGAGTTGACGTTGCCACCGTAATACGCCGCGGCCCATCGCGGCCCGCTCACCGGTGCGGCGCGGCCGGGTGTGGGCCGGAATCGGGCACCGGCCAGCCCTGCCGCCGCAGTCGGCAATCGTGCAATTTCGCGCCTGAAAACCGACAATGGAGCCTCATCGACAACGTTGGACTTCGAAGTGGCCGATGGTTCCTCAGACACGGCCGCGGCCCAACCATGGCGGCACACCGGCAGCGGCCCGTCGTGGCCATTGCCAAAGGTCGATCGTGCCGCGTTCGCCGCCGACATCAGTGCACTTCGCGCAGCGTTGAATGCCGATCTGGGTCCGGCTGACGGCGCCCACCTGCGACGGATGGAACGCTGGGGCCGCGCCTGCACGCTCACCGGCTATGCCTGCGCGTGGATCGCGCCCAACCCGATCGCCGCGCTGCTGCTGGGCATGGGCAACGTCGCCCGCTGGACCATGGTCACCCATCACGTCATGCACCGCGGTTACGACCGCGTGCCTGGCATGCCGGCGCGCCTGCAGAGCAAGTCCTACGCCCAGGGCTGGCGGCGCTACCTCGATTGGCTCGACTGGATGCATCCTGCGGCGTGGGCGCACGAACACAATCAACTGCATCACTTTCACACCGGCGAGATCGACGATCCCGATCTGGTCGAGCACAACGCCTGGCTGCTGCGCATCAAGGCCACGCCGCGACCGCTGAAGTGGTTGCTGGCGTTGCTGCTGATGGCCACCTGGAAGTTGACCTATTACGCGCCGAACACGCTGTGGGCGCTGCAGCAGCAGCGCCTGATCCGCGCGCAGTCGCCCGATCAGGCGCGCGAACAGCCGTTGCCGACCCCCGGAAACGTGTGGCGCCTGCTCTATCCCGGCGAGCGCCTGCTGCTGCCGACCAGCCGACGCGCGCTGGCGTTCTACGCGCGCTGCGTGTTGCCTTATGGCCTGATCCGCTTCGGCCTGATCCCGGCGCTGTTCCTGCCGCTCGGAACCTGGGCCTGGGCGGCGGTGCTGATCAACAGCGTGCTGGCCGAGATCATCGCCAATGTGCACGCCTTCGTGATCATCGTGCCCAACCACGCCGGCGACGACGTCTGGCGCTTCGACGGCCGGGTCAGGGACAAGGCCGATTTCTACCTGCGCCAGATCACCGGCTCGGTCAACTATCCGGGCGGCAGCGACGCCAAAGATTTCCTGATGGGCTACCTCAACTACCAGATCGAACACCACGTCTGGCCCGATCTGCCGATGCTCAAGTACCGCCAGGCCGCGCCGCAGCTGAAGGCGATCTGCGCCAAACACGGCGTGCCCTACATCGAACAAAGCGTGTTCGCGCGTTTCCGCAAGCTGTGGGCGATCCTGATGGGCGACGCCGACATGCGGCGGGCCTGAGGCTGGCGCTGGTCGTCGGGCGTAAGCGCGCCGGCGAGTCCTCTCGATCGTCGCCGCGACAGCGTGCCGCTGTTCACCGGCCGGTACTCCGGCCGGCCCGAGCCCGGCAGATTCGCGCCCAGGGCAGTAGTCCGGCAACGCGGAGACATTGAGCGGATACCATACCCCACCCTGTATTGACTCAGGTCAATGCGGTTGCCCCGCGACGGCGCACGATGCCTCCAGGAATCGTCCTTTCCGGCGATTCAAGGAGTTGGTCATGAAAATCCGGTATTGGCTGCTATCAGGCCTGATCGTGGCGGGCGTCGCGCTCGGTTACGTCATCAACAACAAGGTGCTGCTGCTGCATCCGACGCTGGCGCCGGCGAACATCTCCGGGTTGGTAGCGACCGACAAGGTGAAGATCCTGCGCACCCCCGACCAGACCTTGTTCGCGATCTACGGGCAGGCGCAGGATGTGCCCCGGCTCGCCTATGACACCAAGAGCAAGGTGATCCGCAAGCCCTTCGACATCGTCATCAGCGTATCGACCGACAATGGCGATACCTGGGGCACGCCGCTAAACATCTCCAATACCGCGGCGCTGACCTCGGCGCTCGGCATTCTTGAAGGAAGTGGTGCGCCGGTATTGGGTGCCGACGGGCATCCGGACCTCGCCGCTGACCCCCGCTCTACCCAATATCCGGGCGATTCCGACAAGGCGAATGTATTCAATGTCGGCAACAACATCATCGTCACCTGGGGCGGGACTTATTGTCCGGGCGGCAACCAGCGCTTCGTGGTCTACCCTGAATTGAACGGGATCGCCATTCCCTACAGTTGCATGTACGTGTCCCGTTTGCGCTGGAACAGCACCACGCACCAGTTCGACAGCGTCTGGCCGGGTGGTCTGCCGTACCTGACCGAGCGCCTCAGCAACGGCCTGCGCGATGTCAAGCAGGATGCCAACCGCGGCAATTCGACCGCGTTCGTGATCAACTGGCAGGAAGATCCGATGGGTCTGAAGCTGGGCGATGCCGATGGTCCGGGTGATGGCGCATCGGGCGCCAACGTCAACAACGGAACCGATATCTGGTACGCGACCTTGCCGACTGCCGCCTTTGCGACGTCCAGTTGGGCCACTCCCGTTCGCATCACCATCAACACGCGCACCACGGTGCCGCTGTCCAGCACCGGCGACATGGCGACTCATCCGCCCGGCGACTACGATCGTGGCAACGTGGGTGCTTCGCGCTCCAACATCGGCCAGATCGGTACCAACGTGGTGATTGCTTATGAAGAGACCAAGGGGACGCAGGGCTTCATTGAAGGCAAATACATTCGTTATCACACCTTTGTCTGGAATCTGCCGCCGGCCGGAGGCGAAGCTGGCTGCATCATCAGCGAACCCACCGAAAACGCCCGCCGCGTGCGCTTCCTGACTCAAGAGGCGACCAACCCGGTGCCGCTGGTGTTCATCTACAAGCAGGGCGAATACCCGCAAGGCGGACCTTCGGACATCTTCCTGCGGCGCACCACCGCCAACCAGATCACGCCAGCGTCGCTCGATCCGCCGATCGATGTTGCCGACTGCCGCAGCAGCATCAATACCGGCGGCAATCCGCTGATCGACATCGTGCAGCCGCGCGCGATCAACTTCAGCGGCAGCGACGCACTCAAGGGCGGTACCGGTACTGCTCCGGGTGCGCTGTCAGGCGAGAATCCGATCGAGAACGCGCTGGCGCATCGTGGTGTGATGCGCGGCGGCACCATCATCGTCGGCTACAGCTACACGCCGGACCTGTTCCGCTTCCAGTACCTCGACGACACCGATCCCTACAACTTCTGGATTCGTCGCTCCACCGACGGCGGGGTCACCTGGGGTGCGCCGGTCAACATGACACCGGAAATCACCGGGCCCTCGCAACTGACGGTCAAGGAGCCGCGCATTGTCGGCACGCCGCCAACCGTGGCCGGTGGCTTGCCCGGCAACACCCAGGATCCGAACGTCATCTATGTCGGTTACGGCCTGCAGACCAATGTGCGCGAACCGCTTGAAGTACCCGAGGATGTCGACATCTACATGATGGTGTCGCTGGATGAGGGCCTGAGCTGGACGCCGGCGAAGGCGCTCAGCGCAGGCGATGTGCAGGGCGGGTACCAGGACGACCTCGAGGACTTCGAGACGCAGGTCAAGGTGCGCCCGGATGGCCTTGAAGCGCACGTGGTGTGGTCATCGAATGACGGCAACGTCAGTTCCGCGCTGTACCGCCGCATCGACGTGGTCGACGCGCCGCTGGATCCGATCTTTGCCGACGGCTTCGAAGACTGAACCGGCGCTTGTCGCAAAGCAGCAGTGAATGCACGCCGCCCGGTGGGACTACCGGGCGGCGTGTTCACGTTGGGCGCGCGACTACTGCTGAGGATGCTGCCCGGAAGCGGTAGCCAGCCATGCAAGGATGGCCTCGCCGATCTGGCGAAATTCGTCGGCGCGAGGGCTGTTGCGGCGCCAGCACAGGCCGATCTGGCGCGCGCCGGCGCGATAGCCGAGCGGCCGCGTGACCAGCGTGCTGCCCTGCAGGATGCCGCCGTCGATGGCGAGTTCGGGCAGCAGGGTGCTGCCCATGCCAACCGACACCATGGCGACCAGCGTTTGCAGACTGGTCGCGGCGAAGGTCGTGTTCGGATTCCTCGCCGCGCTCTGCAGCAGCGGCAATGCGTGGCTGTGCAGGCAGTGCTCGGGCTCCAGCAGCATCAGCCGCCGGGCTGCCATGTCACGCGAACTCACGGCGTCGGATTTGGCCAGCGGGTCATCGGCACTGCAGGCAAAACGATAGGAATCCTTGAACAGCATCATCGTTTCGCAGTCCGGCGTCTCGTAGGGAAACGCGATCAGCAGCAGGTCCAGGCGCCGCTCGGCCAGTTGCGCCAGCAGTGCTTTGGTCTTGTCTTCCCTGAGGTGGATGTCGAGTGCCGGGAAGCGCTGCTTGAGGTGCGGCAGCAGTCGCGGCAGCACAAACGGGCCAATCGTCGGGATGCTGCCGAGTTGGAGATCGCCCGACAGCGGCGCCGCCGCGCTGGCGCACAGGTCCAGCAGGTTCTCGGCTTCGCTCAGGATGCTGCGCGCCCGCTCGGCGACGCGTCGAGTTCACCGCCTTCGCGAAAGCGGCCGCGAATTTCGCGGCGATCAACTGCGAGCTGCTCGGCCTGTCGATCGACAGCATCTACTCGCACCTGGCGTGGGTCGGCAACATCAAGGAAAAGTTCGGCATCGAGATCCCGTTCCCGATCATCGAGGACCTGTCGATGCGCGTCGCCAACGCCTACGGCATGATCCATCCGGGAGCCGCCGATACCGCTGCCGTGCGCGCCACCTTCGTCATCGACCCCAACGGCATCATGCGTGCGATGGTCTATTACCCGATGACCAACGGCCGCAGCGTCGCCGAGATCCTGCGCCTGGTGCGCGGGCTGCAGACCAGCCTGACCCATGGTGTCGCCACGCCGGAAGGCTGGCAGCCGGGCGACAAGGTACTGGTCGGCGCCCCGCTCACGGTGGCCGGCGTCGAAGCGCGCCTCAACGAAGGCCTCGAGACCACCGACTGGTACTTCTCGAAAAAGACCCTGGGTTGAGCCAAGGGTGATTCAGGCCACGGCGGTGCTGCGAAGCCGCCGTGGTGCTGGCGCTCCAGCGGCGTTGTCGTCGATCGTGGCGCCCGGAGCCTTTCACCTGACATGCCGCAAGGCATTGATTTCTTGTGGGAGCGGATTAACTCCGCGAAAGCTTTCGCGGGATGAACCCGCTCCCACAGGTTAGATGCGCGAACAAGCGCACTGACGGCGCGACCCGGACGTCGGACCAAGGCAATCTTGACACCAAGATATTAGATAACACTAAATAAGAGTATTCTGTTGTATGCCCGATGAGCGACGGACTTCGCTCGAATTCGCCTGTTACCGGAGACTGACATGCCCACCTTAAATCGCCTTTCTCCGTGGCAGCGCCGTCTGGCGCCGCTTGCGTTGCTGTTGGCAGGAACTCTCGCCCACGCCGATGACCGCGCGCGTGCCGAGACGGCGGTCAAGGACCTTGGCCAACAGCTGCGGGCAGCGCTGGTCGCGCGCATGCAGGCCGAGGGTCCGGTCGCGGCGATCGACTTCTGCCACGACCAGGCGCCGCTGATTGCCGCCGAGGTGGCCAGCAAGCACGGCGTGCGCATCGGCCGCACCAGCGTGCGCACGCGCAGTCCGGGCAATGCGCCGACGGCTTGGCAGCAGGCGGTGCTGGTGGACTTCGACGCCCAGGCCAGGGCCGGCAAGCCGCCGCAGGAGTTGCGTTTTGCCAGCGGCGAAGCGCTGCCCGATGGTGTCGCCCTGCGCTACATGCAGGGAATCCCGACCGAGGCCGCGTGCCTGGCCTGCCACGGTCAGACACTCGCCGAGCCGGTCGCGTTGGCAATCAAGGCGCGCTATCCGGACGACGCCGCCACCGGCTTCAGCGAAGGTCAGCTGCGCGGCGCGTTCTGGGTCGAAGTGCCCGAGGGTGCGGCTCCCGACACACGAACAGTGATCCCCATGAGCGCTGCACAGCGCGAAGAACTGCGCGCGCAGATGCGTGCGCACCTGGAGTCGGTGCAGACCATCCTGGCGGCACTGGCGGCAGCCGACTGGGATGCCGTTAAAAAGGCAGCCGGGTCCTTCGGTCCCGGCCAGGGTCCGGCCCACAGATTCCGCGAGGCGCTGCCGGAGGGTTGGTTCACCTTCGCCCGGCCGATGCACCAGGCGATGCGCGCGATTGTCGACGAGGCCAGCATCGAACAACGCAGCGCGCAGGTGGTCGCCGAGTTGGCGAATGCCACCGCGCAATGCACCGCCTGCCACGCGAGTTTCCGCATCGAATCGAACTGATTGGGCCGACCCACCGTACGCGGTTGGCTTGATCCATATCCACCCGGTGATACAGGGGTCGCAGTAAGATCCGACGTGCTCCTCATTCGACAACGATCAGGACCCAGCCATGAGCAAGAAGTCCAAAGCCGCCAACATCGACATCGGCATCAGCAACAGCGACCGCAAGGCGATCGCGAACGGCCTTTCGGCGCTGCTGGCCGACAGCTACACGCTGTACCTGATGACCCACAACTTCCACTGGAACGTGACCGGGCCGCAGTTCAACAGCCTGCACAACATGTTCATGACCCAGTACACCGAGCAGTGGACCGCGCTCGACCAGATTGCTGAACGCATCCGCGCGCTGGGCTTTCCGGCGCCGGGCACCTACAAGGAGTTCGTGACGCTGGCGTCGATCAAGGAAGTCGAGGGCGTGCCCAAGGCCAACGACATGGTGCGTCACCTGATCGACGCGCACGAAACCACCGCGCGCACCGCGCGTTCGTTGTTCACCGTGGTCAACGACGCCAACGACCAGCCCACCGCCGACCTGCTGACGCAGCGCCTGGAAGTGCACGAAAAGACCGCGTGGATGTTGCGCAGCCTGCTGGAAGAGTGACCACTGGCAGTGCACCGCTGACCATCCCCGGCGTGTCGACGCCGACACGCATCTGGCTGTTGTTCTGGCTGGCGTTGCTGCTGGCACTGCCCTCGGTAGCGGCGTCGCCGGACGCGCAGGTCGCGCAGCCATCGGTGCTGGTGGTCTACGTGCGCGACGGCTGCCCGCATTGCGCGGCGGCCAAGGATTTCCTGCCGGGTTTCGCGGCCAAGCACCCATGGCTGAAGATCGAGTATCGCGCGGTCGACCAGGATCCGATTGCGCGCGACGAGCTGTCGCGGATTTCCCAGGCGGCTGGCCTGTGGCCGCCCGGCGTACCCACCTTTGTGTTCGGCGACCGCGTGCTGGCCGGCTTCGACGTGCCCGAGCGCAGCGGGCCGTTGCTCGATGCGCTGGTTGCCGGTGCCGCGACGGCGCCGGGCGGGTTCGACAGCTCGCTGTTCGGCAGGCTCAGCGTCGAGCGCCTCGGCCTGCCGCTGTTCACGCTGGCGATCGGCCTGCTCGATGGCTTCAACCCGTGCGCGATGTGGGTGCTGCTGTTCCTGCTGTCGATGCTGGTGCATCTGCGCGACCGTCGGCGCATGGCGCTGATCGCCGGCACCTTCGTGCTGGTCAGCGGCGCGGTCTACTACGCGTTCATGGCGGCGTGGCTGAACGTGTTCCTCGCGGTCGGTGTGTCCGACGCGCTGCGCATCGGCCTGGCGCTGGTTGCCCTGGCGATCGCTGCCGTACAAATCAAGGATTTCGTGCGCCCGCAGCAGGGCTTCAGTCTGTCGATCCCGGACGCCGCCAAGCCCGGCATCTACGCGCGTACGCGGCGCATCCTGCAAGCGAAATCGCTGTGGCTGGCGCTGATCGGCGTCGCGGCGCTGGCGCTGGCCGTGAATCTGGTCGAACTGCTGTGCACCGCCGGATTGCCGGCGATGTACACGGCGATCCTCACCCAGCAGGATCTCAGTGCCGGCGCCCATTACGGTTACCTCGGCCTGTACATTCTCGGTTACGTCTTTGACGATGCGCTGATGGTGGCAACCGCGGTGTTCGCGCTGTCCAGCCGCAAACTCGGGGTCGACAGTGGCCGTTGGCTGAAGCTGGTCAGCGGTCTGGTCATGCTGGCGCTCGGCGCGATCATGTTGTTGCGGCCGCAGTGGTTGCTGTGACGCGCCTCAGCGCGGACAACTGCTGATGCCCAGCAATGGATAGAACGGGCAGAAACGCATCAATCCGGTCGCCAGTGGCACCAGTCCGACCTGTCCGACCAGTCCCCAGAGCGATTTCGGCCCGACTACCACCAGGCTCAACAGCACCAGTCCGACAACGATCCGCGCCACCCGATCGAATCCACCTACATTCGCTTTCATGACCTGCTCCTGCATGCGTTTCCGGCGGAAGCGGGTCGGCGGTTTGCCCGGCTCGATGGGCGCCGGGCCATCTTTCGCTGCAGGTCGCGCAGCGCGGCATACTCGGCACCCCCGCGTCAGCTCGTTGCCACCATGCGCGCTCTCTTTGCCATTGTCCTGTTCGCCATGACCACTGCCCACGCCGCGACTGATCCGCATTCGTACGCCAACTTCGCTGCCGTGCGTGTCGAGCACGCGCATCTGGACCTGACGGTGTCGTTCGAACGCCGCGAGCTGTCCGGATTCATCGAGCTGCGCCTCAAGCGACTGGATCCGGACGCGCGCACGCTGGTGCTGGACACGCGCGACCTCAGCATCGAAGCGGTGCTGGCGATCGACGCGGAGCACCAATACAAGCCGACCGCTTTCAAGTTGGCGCCGCGCGATCCGATCTTCGGCAGCGCGCTCCGCATCACGCTGCCGGCCGACGCCAACCGTGTGCGCGTGTTTTACCGCACCTCGCCCGACGCCAGCGGTCTGCAATGGTTGGAGCCGGCACTGACCGCGGGCAAGCGTCGGCCGTTCCTGTTCAGCCAGTCGCAGGCGATCCATGCGCGCTCCTGGGTACCGATCCAGGACAGTCCGGCGGTGCGTTTCAGTTACTCGGCGCGCATCACCACGCCGAAAGGCCTGCTGGCGCGGATGAGCGCCGACAACAACCCGCTCGATGGCGCCGATGGCGACTACCGATTCACCATGGAGCAGCCGATCCCGAGCTACCTTCTGGCGATCGCCGTGGGCGAGCTCAAGTTTGCGCCGCTCGGCGAGCGCAGCGGTGTCTACGCCGAGCCGTCGATGTTGGATGCCGCGGCGCACGAGTTCGCCGACACCGAACGCATGATCGAGATCACCGAGTCTTTGTACGGCCCGTATCGCTGGGGTCGCTACGACCTGCTGGTGCTGCCGCCATCATTCCCCTTCGGCGGCATGGAAAACCCGCGGCTGACTTTCCTGACGCCGACGGTGATTGCCGGCGATCGCAGCCTGGTGGCGCTGATCGCCCACGAGCTGGCGCACTCGTGGTCGGGCAATCTCGTCACCAATGCCACCTGGAACGACTTCTGGCTCAACGAGGGCTTCACCACCTACGTCGAGAACCGCATCGTCGAGGCCGCCTTCGGCGTCGAACGTGCCGACATGGAACGCCAGTTGGCCGAACGCGATCTCGACGAAGAACTGCCGACACTGACGCCGGCGGACACCCACCTGCGCCTCGATCTGGCCGGGCGCGACCCGGATGATGGCCTGACCGAAGTGGCGTACACCAAGGGCATGACCTTCCTGCGCCTGCTCGAACAGCGCTTCGGTCGCGAGGTCTTCGATCCATTCGTGCGCGCCTGGTTCGACCGCCATGCTTTCGGTACTGTCGATACCAACGATTTCCTCGCCTTCCTGAAGCACGAATTGCTCGACCGCCACCCGGGCAAGATCAGCGGCGAGGAAATCTCGCAGTTCATCGATGGACCGGGCTATCCGGATTTCGCGCCGCGTACCGTGGCCACGCGTTTCGTCACACTCGACGCGGCGCGCGCACGCTGGCTGGCCGGCGAACTCGACCTCGCCGACCTCGACAGCGGAACGTGGACCACGCAGGAGTGGATCCGCCTGATCGAGGGACTGCCGGTGGACATCGCTGGCGAACGCCTCGCTGCGCTCGACGACCGCTTCAAGCTCAGCGGCAGCGGTAACAGCGAGGTCGCCTTCGCCTGGTACATGAAGGCGATCGAACGCGACTATCAGCCGGCCTTCGTGCCGATGGCCAACTTCCTGCAGCGCATAGGCCGGCGCAAGTTCGTGTTGCCGCTGTTTACCGCGCTGATGAAGCACCCTGCGCATCAGGCGTTTGCCCGCCAAACCTACGCGAGCGCCCGCCCCGGCTATCACCCGATCACGCGGGCAAGCGTGGATGCAGTGGTCAAGTAGCCATTGCAGCGTACAGGGCACGGGAAGGGGGCACGGGGCACGGAAAAGCCCAGCATGCTGAAGCTCTGGTGGGTCCAGACTTGCCTGGACGATTTTGCTTCCGCAGTCGGCTGCTCGCGCCCACGCAGGAAGAGCGGGGCACGGGCGGATTCACTCCGCGAGAGCTTTCGCGGGATAAATCCGCTCCCTACAAGTTTGCTGCGCGAACACGCGCATCGGAGCGATCGGAGTTGCGCAGACGAATCAGCGCCGCCACCATCGCCCGGGTCATTGGCATTGCTGTGGGAGCGGGTTTATTCCGCGAATGCCTTCGCTGGATGAACCCGCTCCCACAAGTTCGCTGCGCGAACATGCGCATCGAATAGCCCGGGGTTGCCGGGCGAATCAGCCGCAGGGGCGCGCGCCCAACTGCGCCCGATTTCGAACGGCCTGCAACCGATTCCCCGGTTTGCCATCGGGAGCTTGCGGTGGCCGAAAGCACACCCGCGTCGAGCGCAACCTGGTGATCGCCTGCGGATCCCATCTGGAATCGTCGTTGGGGGACGGACCGCGCTGGCGCGTCTTGTCTGACAATGGCGATGCAGCGAGAGGAGTCGGGCTCATGGGGATCGGATCGGGTCGATATTCAAACAAGGGTCGCGAGCGCGCTCGACGAAACTGGCGGTGGGACATCCTGCTTGCGATCTGCGCACTGCTGATCTGCAGCAGCGTCGGTGCCACGGCGCATGTGCGCTTCGCGAATGTCGCGCTGGTCGGGCCCGAGGGCAGCCCCCCATTGGTCGAGCTGCGACTCGACGGGCAAACACTGGTACCGGAGCTGGGATACAAGTCCGCGACCGGGTACTTCGACGTGCCAGCCGGATCGCCTACGCTTTCGGTATGGCTGTCCGGCTCGCAGATCGTCGAACGCCAGCTCGATCTGCGCGACGGCCGCGGGTACTTCTTCCTGGTGATCGGCAATGGCCATGCGGATGCGCCGTATGACCTTGCGGTTCAGTACGAGACCGGTTACGTGCTCGACGCCACCGAAAAGGAACAACAAGCCTTGATGTTGGCGCCCTATCCGGGATATCCGCGATCGGATCAGGTGCCCCGACCGGCAGCGCTCTACGCGGAACGCAACTGCATCACCGTGGGCGGGTATTACCGTCAGGGCAACAACCTGATTTACCCGCCGAGTGCCTTTCCGCGGCAGACGGGAGTTGATCCGCCGATACGCAAACCGGACCCTCAGAGCCCGGACAAAGCCGCCAGCACCGATGTCCAGCCGGTGAATACCTGCCTCGTCGCGCTGGTCGAGCGCTCCGGCGCCAGCCCGTTTCCGCCAGGCATGAACCCGCTCGGCAAGCTGTACACACCGGAAGGCGGTCACCGAATCACCGAGATCCTGGTCGGCAACGGCGGTGCGCAGGCACCGATCGAATGGTGGATCGTGAGTCAGCCGGATCGCGCAATCGATCCTGTGCCGATCGCCCTTGGCGAGTCGGCCGCGGGTATCTGGGTCGCACCCGACCACCCTGGATTGGTCCTGAGCCTGGATGTGAGCAATCAATTGGTGCAACCGACCACTGGCGGCGGTCCGGTCCAGGTCGGCTTCCTGGTGGGCATCCTCACCGGCCTCGATGCATTCGGCAACCCGCGCTGGAACCTGCTGCGCTCGGGATCCAGCATCACCAACCCGCGCCAGTTCATCCGCCTCAGCGAGTTTCGTGGCAGCAGCGCGGACACTGTCAACGAGGTGGCATTGCCCGGTACGACCGGGACGATGCTGAAGTTTCTGAGCTGCACGCGCGCCTCATTGAAACTCGACAGAACGACTTCCCAGTTTGTTGTTCCCCGACAAGGAGCGATCGCCGGTCTGAGTGCGCCAGTGGGCTTGTCGATCGCACTTCACCGCATGACACCCGTCAGCGGTTCGTGCCCGAACTGATCAGGAGCGATGACCATGCGCATGCACTTATTGTTGTTCCTGCTTGGTTTCTCGGCTGTCGCCGCGGCCAACCCGCTGATCGTGATCCATACCGTCCCGGTTGCCGAGGGCCAGTCGGCACCGGTGCTTGACCTGTATCTCGACGGCACTCCGTTGATCCGCGGCATCCGCTATCGAGAGGTATTGAGTTTTGCCAATGCGCCGGCGGGGACCCGCAGCTTCAGCCTGCGTACCAGCTTCGGCAGAGTACTGGCCGAGCGCGCGCTGAACCTCGCCTCGACCGAGCCACGCGGTCATTTCCTGGCACTGGCGGGAGACGGCGATCGTCAGCCCCATGATCTTATCGCGTGGGTGCGCGAAGGCGCAGCAGTGCCGAATCCCAATAACCCACTGTCCGCCGTCGTGCGCCAGGAATTCATGCTGCTGTCGACGGCGCTCGAGCCGCGTGTGGAATTCGATACCTTGTCCATCTTTCCCGGGATTGTCGTGTCGCCGATGACGTCGCCGTTCACGCGATCCTTGAGCTATGGCGTGCCCGCCGGCGGCATGGGCTCCACATCGACGCCGCCGCTGATCTTCCAGCAATCGATCCTCGACCCGAATCAGGGCTTGATCTCGCTGAGGCTGCCGCCACTGGCCACCGGTTTGTACAACATCGCGAATTTCGTGATCGGCAATGGCGCGCCGGGCACACCGATCGAGTGGCTGATCGTCAATGACAACAGTTTCTTGACGCGTGGTCTCGGCAGTTATGCAGATAGCCCGGCGCTGCCGACCACACGCTATTTCGGATTCGTCGGTCAGACCGGGCGGGGATTGTTCCTTGAGGCGCTGGACAACGGCGACCGTCTGGTTGGTTTCGCGACCGGCATGGCCGCAGACCACGGCACCAGTTGGCAATTGCTGGATGGGCAGCGCGACAAGCGTCAGCAGTATCGTCTGCTGGCGATGACGGCGGCGCAGGACGGCAACGTCGGCGAAGAATGGCGGCTGCGCTTCAGCTCGTGCAATGACGTCAGTCTCGAGCGCTTCGATGGCAGTCGCCAGGTCGAATTTGCCCTGCTGCGACGCGGCGAAGCGGTGGACAGTTGTGTCGAATTTGCAGCCCAGTGAGTTCGGCGCCGGCATCGCTGCGGAGCGCGTCCGGGCCTCGCGCAGCGCTGGAGCGCGAGATCCAGACCGCATATCCGGCGCTGCTGGCCTTGCTCAGAAGATTGACCGGGCGCGCGGAAATTGCGCAGGAGCTCTGTCAGGACGCCGTCGTGCGCCTGATCGAAAACGAGGACAGGGTGACCGATGTGCGCGCCTGGTTGTTCCGCACGGCGACGCATCTGGCCTGGGACTGGCTACGCCGACAGCGCGTACGCAGCGAGCACGCTGCGGCGCACCCGCCGATCGAGGTGCGTTCGACCGACGCCAGTGGAGAAGCCAGCGCCATGCAGCAGCTCGCGGCGCTCAAGGCCGCACTGCAATCGATGCCCGAGCAGCCGCGACGGGTCTTCGAGCTGAGCCGATTCAGCCATTTGAGCCAGCAGGAAATCGCCGCACGCCTCGGCATCCGACGCAAGACCGTCGAGAACCACCTCACTCGCGCACTGGCGCTGCTGGCAAGAGCCCTGGACACTGACCATGAAACCAAGAACTTCAATTGACGTCATTGCGAGCGCAGCGAAGCAATCCAGTGACACTTCCTGGTTTTCCCGCGCGTTCCATCACCGGAAAGAAGAGTCGCTGGATTGCTTCGTCGCTGCGCTCCTCGCAATGACGAATCAACGGAGGACTCCGGAATGAAACCCACCACTGAACTGCTCGAAGAGGCCGCGCGCCGGTATCTGCGCGAGTCGACTGTTTCGCCTGATGCGCCGCCCGATGCCACGCTCGATGCGTGGCTCGACGCCGCGCCTGAGCATCGCCTCGCCTACGCGCAGGTGTGCGCGGCCTGGTTTGCGTCGGACGCGGAGATCATGGCCGTGCCGTCCGCGCCACGACGATCCGAGCGGAGCGCGAGGATGCCATTGTGGGCGCTCGGATTCGCCATGCTGATGGTCGCCATGGTCTGGGGCATGCGGCCGCAGGCACAGGCGCCGCAAGTGCTGGCGGACGGTGTCGTGGCCAAACTGTCGAGCAACGCGCAAGCCGATTTCAATGCCGCGAATCGACGCCTGCTGCTGACCCGGGGTCGCGCCTGGATCGATGTGAACGCGGCCGACGGCGGCGCTGCCATTGAAGTGGAATGGGGCGCCTGGCGCGTGCGCGACATCGGTACGCGCTTCGTCGTCGATGGCGACAGGCAGCGCATCGCAGTGTATGCCGGTGCAGTCGAACTCAGCGATTCCAGAGACCCCGGCAAGTCACCGATACGGATCGGTGCAGGTGAGGCCATCGATCTGAACCGCCTGCAACTCGGCCCGGTCGACGCCCTGGAACAGGGACTGGATCGCGGCCAGTGGATCCTGGTCAATCAATCCCTCGGGGCCGCGATCGCCGAGATCGAGCGCGAAGGGGCGCGCGTCTGGCTTCTCGGCGATATCCAGCCCGACTCTAAGTTGCCGAATCTGATCCTGCCCGACCGTATCCCTGCAACCGCATTGCGCGCGATCTGCGCGCAAATGGTCCTGCATTGCCGTGATCTCGGCCCACTCGGGTTCGTCATGCGGCGCTGACCCGGTGATGCGCACATGGCTTTGGTGGCCGATCCTGATGCTGGCGTGCCTGCGCCCGCTGTGCGCGGGCGAGCGTCTGGTCGACCACATTGCGGCCTGGTCCGATCGCACCGGCCTCGCCCTGATTGTCGATGCCGATGTCGATCTGGAAAGCCCGGTGGTCACGGGACCGGGCGGCGGCAGCGATGTGCGCGCGCTGCAACTGTTCCTTGCGCGGCAGGGTCTGTATGCGCAGGCGCTGGAACCGGGTGTCTATCGCATTCGTCGCGACGGATCCGGGTTGACGCTGTCCATCATCGGCCGCGATCCGCCTGAAAGCGCGCGCGGCGCGCATCGCCCGCACCCGACTGATCAGCCTTCGCGCGTGTTTCGACCCCGGCTGCTACCCGGAATGGCGCTCGAACAGATCGCCCAGGTGAACGTGAATCAACGTCTGCGCACGCTGCCGAATCTGTACACGATCGGCGAGCTGGTGTCCCTGCGCGGTATCTCGCGCGGCGAGGATGAGGCCCAGTTCAGCCTGGTGGAGAACGGCTTGCCGGTCACGCCGGACCGGCTGAGCGCGCCGCTGCAGTTGTCGAGTCAATCGAGCTGGCTGAGCGCCGTCAGCGGGCCGGACTCTGCGGTGCGCGGCCCGAATGCACTCGGTGGCTGGATCGAGCTTGGCCGTGATTCGCCCGGCCAGGGCGGCGCGATCGAACTCCGCGCCGGCAACGATGATCGCGGGTCGCTGCGCGCCCAGTGGGTCCCCTGGGAATCGCCGCGTGGCGCGGTGTCCGTGGCCGGCTACGGCGCGACGCAATCGAGCACGGTCGTGGAAGTGGCCGGCGCACGCCTGCCGCGCCCCGCGGACGCCGGCATCGAAGCGCAGTGGGACTGGCAGACGGCGGACGAATCCTGGCACGCGCGCACCTATGTGCTCGGGCATCGTCGGGCGCTCGGCTATCCCTGGCTGCATCTGGCACCCACTCAGCCGGACCAGCCGGATGCGGATTCCAGCGCACTGTCCTACGACGGCGAGATCCAGAGCGAGACCTATGGTGTCAGTCAGCGCTTCGATCTGAATCACGGTGCTCGCACCACGCGACTGGAACTGGGCTGGTTGCGATCCAGTCGCGACGAAGAATCGTCGCTTTCGGTACTCGACAGCAGCGACTTCATTGCCCGCCGATTCGAATGGTCGCGAGTGGCCCTGAGCAGCGAAATCGGTCGCGACGATGAGCGACTCGCGACGATTTCCCTGCAGTACCTGCCGCGGCGTGTGCAGCGCAGCGAGATCACGGCGCTGGTCCCGGGTGGCGAGTTGTTCCGGCTGCGCGATGGGCTGGTCAACGCCGGCGAGGGCAACATCGTGCATGCCAGCGAGCAGGTCGAGCGGCTGGATTCCTGGCTGCTCAGTTGGGACGACGAGTGGGCTTTGGGTGCCGATTGGCGCCTCGGCCTGCGCCTCGGCTGGGCGCTGGAACAGATCGACAGCGCACTGGTGAACCGCGCCACCAGCAGCAGCGATTGTCTGCTGAGCCAGGCCGGCGCAGCGGCGGTCGCCTGCTCGCAGTTCTATCCGGACGCGCGTATCGCGCAGCGCGATACGCGCAGCGAGCAGATCCCGCTTCCGGCCGTCGGCTTGCAGTACACCGGCGCACGCTCGGAACAACTGCTCGGCTGGCGGCGCGGCTACGGTCGCAGCCGTGCCGCCGTGGATCTGATCGGCGGCGGCTACCACGTGTTCGCGCCCGAGCGCATCGAGGCGATCGAATACAGCTTGGTCGACATCGATCCAGCGCGCCGCTGGCGTGCCGATGTGTTTGCCTACCACTGGCGCAACCGGCGCTCGTTTCGGCGCCAGCCGGGCGAAATCGGCGCTGTGCTGCTCGACACCGGAGACGGCGGCCGCGCCCTGGCCACCGGCCTGGAACTCACCGGGCGCTGGGGTGATCGGCAATGGTCGCTCTCGGCCGCCGCCGGACTGCTGCACGCACGCTACGTCAGCGGCAGCTTCGCCGGAGCGCCACTCGACGGCAAGCGCCTGGAAGACGCGCCGCGCTATACCGCGAGCATCGCCACCGCCTGGCGCGGCGAGCGCGGCTGGTTTGCCGATGTCTCGCTGCAACTGGCGGGCGCAACCTATCTCGACGCCAGCAACCAGCCCGACGCCCGCCGGCCAGCGTTGCGCACGCTCGATCTGAGCTTCGGTCGCCGTGTCGGTCCGTGGGATGTGTTCCTGTTCGCCAGCCACTTGAGCGATCAGTCCACCTTCCAGAGCGTCATTCCGCGCAGCGGCCTCGGTTTGCAGGGCAGCAGCTATCTCATCGTCGACGGGCCCAGCGTGGGTCTGGGACTGCGCTGGCGCACGACAGCGGACTGATCAGGCAGGCCGCCCAGGTGGCGCACGCGTCATGAACGTTGGCGGTTCCCCGTCCCCGCCTACGAATGCCGCAATTGCCTCAGCACGCCACGCAACATGCGGATATCGGCGTGCCCGAGATCGGCGCGCTGCAGGATTCGACGCAGCTTCTCCAGCGCCAGTTCGCGGTTCTTGTTGGCGTAATAGCCGGCGTCGTCCAGCGTCGCATCGAGCGCCGCCAACAGTTCTTCGAAGGCTTCGGTCGGCGCGCTCTGGCGGGGCACGCGGGCTGGCGTCATGGTCGCCAGGTGCACCATGCGCAACTCGTAACAAACCAGTTGTACCGCCGCGGCGAGATTCAGCGAGCGGCAAGCGGGGTCGCTCGGGATCTGTACCAGCGTGTCGCACGGCAGCAGGTCGTCGTTGCTGAGGCCGGCTTCTTCGCCACCGAAGACGATCGCAATCTCGGCGACCGCTGCCAGCGACAGCGCGACCGGTGCCATCTCGCGCGGATCCAGCACGCGGACCGGAATCCGGCGTTGACGCGCGCTGACACCAAACACGGCATGGCAGCCAGCCACGGCCTCGGCCAGCGTGGTGCAGACCTGCGCCCGGTCGAGGACATCGCTGGCCGACACCGCCAGCCGATCGGCGCTGCCATGCGGAAACTGTTGCGGCCGCACCAGCAGCAACCGCGACAGCCCCATGGTTTTCATCGCGCGCGCGGCGGCGCCGATGTTGGCGGGTTCCAGCGTGTCGCAGAGCACGATGCGGATATGCGCCAGGGCGCCGGCTGGTGGTTCGATGCTCGGATTCACGTGGGCGAATGCACTCCGGCGATGGCACTTCGGGTTCGCCGAGTTGCCTCAGCCCGGCGGCGGCCCGGCCGGCGGTTGCCACAGCTCGATGCGATTGCCTTCCGGATCCATCACCCAACCGAACTTGCCGTACTCGGACTCTTCGACCTTGTCGTCGACCGCGCAGCCTTCGGCGCGCAAGGCGACCAACAGCGCGTGCAGATCGTCGACCCGGTAGTTGACCATGAACGGCGCGGCGCTCGGCGCGAAATAGGTCGAGTCGGGCTTGAAGATGCTCCACACGGTGACGCCGCCGTCGGGCTCGACGCGGTCTGGATCGTTCCACTTGAAGGCGGTGCCGCCCCAGTCCTGCACGTCGATGCCGAGGTGGCGCCGATACCACTCGCGCAAGCTGGCCGGGTCCTGCGCCTTGATGAAGATGCCGCCGATGCCGGTAACGCGTTTCATTGAACTTCCCCTCGAACCTGAGGACCGCGAAACAACGATGTTACTGTGGTAGCGACCTTGCGTGGCGAGCCTTTCCGGTCGAGGCTCGGGGGAGAGGCCCTCTCCCCCGCATGACCTACGCTCTGAGCACTTGTGGGTCCAGACTTGTCTGGACCCACCAGGTGCCGGACCGAGAGCGTCCAGACAAGTCTGGACCCACCAGGTGCCGGATCAGGAGCGCCCAGACAAGTCTGGACCCACCAGGTGCCGGATCAGGAGCGTCCAGACAAGTCTGGATCCACCGAGTGCCGGATCAGGAGCGCCCATACAACTCTGGACCCACAGCAGCAGCGGTCAACGGAACCATTGCTGACACGTTGATTCCGGGCCACGGGCTTATGCTGTGCCCGGTTACTCCCCTGATCGAGGTCGAACCGTGCTGCGCACTGCCACCGTCCTGTTGCTCGCCGCCTCGGCCAGCGCTGCATCCGCCGTCGACCTGCCCTTCGTTAACTGGGAAAACCATCCGGTTCACGCGCTCGATCTGAGCCCGGACCGCAAGCTGCTCGCGGTGGCGCACACTGCCGATGCGCGCGTGCAACTGTTCGACGTCTCCGAGGCGGAACCGGTCAGCGTGGGTCACGTCGTGGTCGGTACCGATCCGGTCTCGGTGCGCTTCCGCAACGATGGCGAATTGTGGGTGGTCAACCACGTTTCCGATTCGGTCAGCATCGTCGACATCGCCAGCCGCCGCGTGCGCGCCACGCTGGCGACCGCGGACGAGCCCTTTGACGTGGTGTTCGCCGGCAATCGCGCGTTCGTCAGTTGCTCGCAGGCCAATCAGGTGCTGGTGTTCGATCCCGCCAACCTGGCGGCGGCGCCTTCCGTGGTGGAGATCCGCGCCGAAGATCCGCGCGCGCTGGCGGTCAGCAGCGATGGCCGCAGCGTTTATGCAGCGATCTTCGAATCCGGCAACAACACCACGATCCTGTCCGGAGGGCTGCTGCTCGACCTTCCGGCGTTGCCCAACGCGGTCAACGATACGCGCGGCCCGTACGCTGGCCAGAATCCACCGCCGAATGCCGGCGCGGCCTTCGACCCGCCGCTGAATCCGGCGGCGCCACCATCGCGAGTGGGCTTGATCGTGCGCCGCGGCAATGACGGCCGTTGGCGCGACGACAACGTCGGCGACTGGACCGAGTTCGTCAGTGGCTCGCTGGCCAGTTCCTCGGGACGCCGGCCCGGCTGGAACCTGCTCGATCACGACCTCGCGGTGATCGATGTCGCCACGCTCGACGTGCGTTACGTCAGCGGCCTGATGAACATCGGCATGGCGCTGGCGGTCAATCCGGCCAGCGGCGAGGCGACGCTGGTCGGCACCGAAGCCTTCAACGAAGTGCGCTTCGAGCCCAAGGTCAACGGCAAGTTCGTGAAGGTCCATCTGGCGCGGGTGAACACGGCGGTGGGCGGCAGCAAGACCATCGTCGATCTGAACTCGCATCTGAACTATCTGCAGTCGACCGTCCCGCAAGCACAGCGTGACCGCAGCATCGGCGACCCGCGCGCGATCGTCTGGCGCGCCGATGGCCAGCGCGGCTGGGTCGCCGGGCTGGGCTCCAACAATGTCATCGCGATCGACGCCAACGGCGCGCGGATCGGCAATCCGATCGAGGTCGGCGAGGGGCCGGCAGGCCTTGCGCTGGATGATCTGCGTGGTCGTCTGTACGTGTGGAATCACTTCGAGGCTTCGCTGTCGCTGGTCGACAGCGCCGCTGGCGTCGAGTTGTCGCGCACGCCGGTGTTCAATCCGCTGCCGGCGGCAATCCGCGCCGGGCGTCCGCTGCTCTACGACACCCACCGCACCTCGGGCCTCGGCCAGGTCTCATGCGCGTCCTGCCACGTCGACGCGCGAATCGACCGCCTCGCCTGGGACCTCGGCGACCCCTCGCTGCCGCCGCAGCGCTTCGACCAGAACTGCATCACTGTGCTCGCCTCGCCGCGCTGCGAGGACTGGCATGGCATGAAGGGACCGATGACCACGCAGACGATGCAGGACATCATCGGCCATGAGCCGTTGCACTGGCGCGGCGACCGTGCGGGCCTGGAGGCGTTCAACCCGGCTTTCGAAGGCCTGCTCGGCGACGATGCGCTGCTCTCCAGCGGAGAAATGCAGGACTTCGAGAACTTTCTGGCGACGGTCACTTTCCCGCCGAATCCGTTCCGCAACCTCGACAACACGTTGCCGCAGTCGCTGCCGCTGCCGGGTCACTACACCAGCGGTCGTTTCCAGATGGCCGGCATTCCGCTCGGCAGCGGCAGTGCCACGCGCGGGCTGACCCTGTACACGACGGGACTGCTGGATGGCGCGCTGCAGTGCGCCAGTTGCCACACGCTGCCGACCGGCATGGCGGTCAACGGCCCGATGTTCCTCGGCGTGCTCGGCGTCCAGGTCGGCGGCAGCGTGATGCCGCTCGGACCGATGGGCGAGAACCACCTCGGCATCGTCAGCACCGATGGCTCGACCAATGTGTCGATCAAGGTGCCGCAGTTGCGCAACCAGTACGAGAAGACCGGCTTCGAGCTGACCCAGACCGACAATCTCGCCGGCTTCGGTTTCCTGCACGATGGTTCGGTCGATTCGCTGTCGCGCTTCCTGTCGGCGCGGGTGTTCAGCGTGCGCTCGGACCAGGACATCGCCGACCTGGTGGCGCTCAGCCTGGCGTTTTCCGGATCGGACTTCGGCAACGTCAATCCGATCCTCGGCGCACCGGCGCCGTTGTCGAAGGACAGCCATGCGGCCGTCGGCCAGCAGGAGACATTGACCAGTCCGACCGCGACGGTGCGCGCCGGCCAGTTGCTGGCGCTCGCGCGCACCACCAAGGTCGATCTGGTCGCGCATTCGGGCGCCGCGGGTTATGCCTACGACGCCGCGGCGGATCGTTTCCTGACCGCCGACGGCAGCCCGGCGCTGACCGTGGCTGAACTGCAATCGCGGATCAGCCCGGCATCGCCGTTGACGCTCACCCTGGTTCCGCGCGGACTGGCGCGGCGCCTCGGTATCGACCGCGATGGCGACGGCCTCGGCGATGCCAGCGAGATCAAGCAGGGCTCCAACCCCGCGGATGCTCTATCGACCACCCTGAAGCCGATCGGCGGCCTCTGGTACAACCCGGCGCGCAGCGGTCACGGCATCGATCTTGAGTTCGCCGGCGACGTGCAGTTCGTCACCTGGTACACCTACAACGACGACGGCACGCCGACCTGGTACCAGGCGGTGGGCCCGCGCGCCAATCCGTGGACGGCGGAACTGCGGCGCCTGACCTGGAACGGCAGCGCGGCGCAGGCCACCATCGTCGGCGAACTGCGTTTGAGCTTCAGCGATGCGGCGCACGCCAACTTCGAATGGCGCCTGGGCACTCGCAGCGGCAGCGAAGCCTTCGCGGCGCAACTCGGCAGCTACACACCCTCCAACCCGAACCGCAACGGCACCTGGTACCACGCCGGTGAACCCGGCTGGGGCCTCAGCCTTTACACCGGCGCCGATCTGCGGGTGGCGATCATGTACTTCTACGATGCCGACCAACAGCCACGCTGGGTGCTGGGACAAGGCAGCAACGCCGCCAGCGAGCGCGTGACCATGCAGAACTTTCGTGGCTTCTGCCCGGATTGCAACGTGGTTGCGCTGACCAGCAGTGCCGGCGGCAGCATCGACTTCACCTTCGACGGCGCCCGCGCCGGCCGCGTCACCACCGATGTGTTCACCACCGGACAGCCGGCAGTGCGCTGGCAACGAGGGCCGGTGGCGATCGAACCGCTGTCTGCGCCGGTGCTGCATCCGAGTCAGTATTGAGGCGCCGATCGCGCAGCGCCTGGAGTACCAATAAAAAGGGGCAAGGGGCAGGGGGCAGGGGCCCAACCTCGGCGCATGGTCGGCCCGTGACGCATGGCTGGGCTCCTGCCCCCTGCCCCCTGCCCCGCTTTTGAGTGTCGCCCGCGCCTAAAATCCCCGCTCACCGCACCACCGGGAGCCGCCCTATGCAAGCCCTGCTCGAACGCCTCGAACTGAGCATCGCCGACAGCGTGCTGACCACCGCGGAGAAACACGCGCTGGCGGCCGACCTCAAGGTGCGCCCGTTGCGTCTGGACCAGTTGCGCCAGTTGCGCAACCACGCGTTCGAACTGGTGCTGGCGCGTGCGCGCGACCCGTCGCAGGCGGCATCGATGGCGGCGCTGGTCAAGTGGCTGAACGACGTGGTCAAGGTGCTCGATCAAGTGGCGACGCCGGTGCTGATCGAAACTGAAGTGTGGTTCAGTCCCGGCAACGAATGTCGTGCAGCGCTGATCGGACACTTCAAGTCGTGTCGTCAGCGAATGGACATCTGCGTGTTCACCATCGCCGACGACAGTCTCACCGAAGGCATCCTCGATGCGCATCGGCGTGGCGTGTCGGTGCGCGTGATCAGCGACGACGACAAGCGCCATGATTCCGGCAGCGACATCGAACGTCTGCGCAGCGCCGGCATTGCCGTCGCGCTCGACGACAGCGAGGCGCACATGCATCACAAGTTCGCGATCTTCGACAGCCGCTGGTTGCTCAACGGCAGCTTCAACTGGACGCGCAGCGCGAGCCTGGTCAACGAGGAAAACCTGGTCGCCACCAACGATCCGACGCAGTTGCGCCAGTTCGCCGAGCAGTTCGAAGCGCTGTGGTCGCGCTTTTCCCGCTGAACACGGTGTCATTGCGAGTGTAGCGAAGCAATCCAGCGCCTTTGCTTTGTCGTGCTTGAGAGCAAGGGCAACGCCACTGGATTGCTTCGTCGCTACGCTCCTCGCAATGACGAGGTTCACGGCTCGTGGGCAGCTTCAAACCGAACCAAGCCTCT
>CALEZI010000087.1 GCA_937928755.1 uncultured Rhodanobacteraceae bacterium
TGACTGAGAGTAGGGTCATAGAAGGTCACGTTGCCTGCGCAGCAGGCTACGTGACACTGGGCAGCGTCACAGCCTGCTGCGCAGGCAACGTGACCTGCTTCCAAGTGTTCTTTGCGCGAACAAGCGCACCGCAAGGGGCGACCAGAAACTCTCTCCGAACATGCCGCAAGGCCTTGATTTTCAAGTGGGAGCGGATTTACTCCGCGAGAGCTTCCGCGGGACAAACCCGCACCACCACGCTGCGCGAACGGCTTCGCCCGCCTACGGTCTAACATCCGCTGACGTCCGCCGAGGATTCCACATGACCCGTAGCCTGTTTGGCCTGCTGTTGGCATTGATTGCCCTGCCTGCGGCAGCCGCCTCCCCCAATGATTCCCCTCAGCATCTGATGCGTGAGCTCTACCGGGAACACGATCAGGGCAACGGTCCCTTGCTCGATCCGGCCGCCAGCAAGGAGCGTCGAGTGTTCTTTACCGAATCACTGGCCTCGGCGCTGGATCAGGAACTCAATCGCGCCGACCCCGAGGAACTCGGCAAACTCGACTTCGATCCCTTCTACAACGCTCAGGACACTGAACTTGGCGACCTGGACTTCGCTGTTGCCAAAGTCAGTGGCAACAGGACCTTTGCAATCGCCCGGTTCTCGAACTTCGGCGAGCCGATCGAGATCGTCTACACGGTGGTCCAGGACGGCCGCGGCTGGCGCATCGACGACATCGATTACGGCGACGGACATACGCTGCGCAAGCTTCTGCAAGGAGAGTGAGCATGGCCAAACAGGCACTGTTGCTGGCAGGCGCCAGCGGCCTGGTCGGAGGTCTGGCGTTGCCGGCACTGCTGCAGCGGGCTGAGCCCGAAGACTGGCAGATCGTGGCGCCCGCTCGGCGCGCGCTGGCATCGCAACACCGACGATTGCACACCGTCGTCTGCGAGCCGGGTACCCCAAAGGGGCTGGCCGCGATCGAACGCGTGGTCTCCGCTCAGGGTGGAAACATAGGCAGTTTCGCCTGCACCATCGGCAGCACGCTGCGTGCCGCCGGCTCGCAGGAAGCCTTCGCCGCCATCGATCGCGACCTGGTCCTGGCGCTTGCCGGCATCGCCCGCCGACGCGGCGCGCGCCAGGCGATCGTCGTGTCCTCGGTCGGCGCTTCTGCCACGTCGTCGAACTTCTATCTGCGCGTGAAGGGCGAGATGGAGGTCGGCATCGAGGCGCTCGGCTTCGAGCGTGTGGACTTTCTGCAGCCGGGATTGTTGCTTGGAGATCGCGGCGTCGAGAAGCGACCCGGCGAGCGCCTCGGGCAGCTACTGGCGCCATTGTTCAACCCGCTGTTGCCGGGACCACTGCGCCGCTATCGCGCAATCGGCGCCGACGTCGTGGCTGCAGCGTTGGTGGCGCTGGTCTGCCGGCCGGGCAACGGCGCAACGCGGCATTCAAACCTCGACATCGAGACGTCGGCTGACCTCTGATTCGCCGCGTGCGAGCGACAGAGAGCCTCCGAATCCGTCGCAGGCCCCGCCGTGATCGTCGGCTCTGCAGTCGTCGAAGCGACGACTGGCGCCATGGCGCTCGTCAAGCTCAGCAACCCCGGATGGCCTCGAGAACCCCGGGAACTGACGATCGCCGACAGCCTGATTCAACTCGTCGCTGGCGCCCTGACTACTCCGCCCCACTCGCCACTTCCGTATCCGCCGCCGCGATCTTCTGTTCGACCAGGGCGGCGGCGCGTTCGAGGTAGATGAGCGCGGCGGGGGTCGGTGCTTGCGCGCTGCCGCCGAGCATCCACTGCGCTTCGGAGAGCTTGTCCCAGGCGGCGCTGGGGGCGGTGTAACCCTTGACCTTTTTCGGGTCCTGCCACAGGCCCAGCGCGGCGTCGTCGAGGCGCTTGCTGCGCTCGTCGAGTTGCTTGATCGACTTCTGCATGGCGTCCTCGTCGCCGATCTCGATAGCCGGATCGGCGCGCTTGCGCGCGGCGATCTGCTGCTCGACCAGGGTCTTCTTCTGCGCCAGCGCGGACTGCGCGTTGGTGATGCGTTCCAGCGCGTCGACGATGCGCGTCTGCAAGTCGGCGGCACGCAGCACGGCAGCTTGCTGCGACGCCCTGGCGGCGGCATCGACCGGCGCGCGCGGGTCGGCCAGCACTTCGACGGACAGCGTCGCGCTGGCATCGCCGCGGCGCAGCGTTGCGCTGTAGCTGCCGGGCAGTGCCGACGGGCCGGTGGGGTCGAACAGACCCGGCGGGGTGGGAGAGCGCGGCGCGGTGTGCGCCAGGTCCCAGGTCCAGCGGTTCAGGCCCTGCTTCACCTCGACTTCGGCGTGTCGCACCAGCTTGCCGGCGCCATCGCGGATCTCCACGCGCAGCGGTTTGGGTTTGTCCGGGTCCTTGCCCTTTTCGCCGCCAGCGGTGGGCTTCGCGGCGGCCAGCCGCGCGCGCTCGCGTTCGGCGTCCGGATGCGGCAGGTCGGCGTCGTTGATCCAGAAGCTCAGCGTGGCGCCGTACGCTGCATTTTCGCCGCTGTAGGAGGCGTTGCCGGGGAAGCGCGCACCAACCGGTTGTTGCCGCTGGTAGAGAATGCCCGGCGTGCTGTCGAGCGCCGCCAGCGTGGCGGTCGGGGCGCCCTCGCGCGCGATCCGGCGCAGCGTCTCGACATCGTCGATCACGTACATGCCGCGCCCGTGGGTGGCCAGCACCAGGTCGTGCTCGCGCGGATGCAGCGCCATGTCCATCACCGAGACCGCGGTCGGCAGGCCGTGCGTGTAGCGCATCCAGCTGGCGCCGGCGTCGAAGGACAGGTACAGGCCGAGTTCGGTGCCGAGGTACAGCAGGCGCGGCTCCAGCGGATCCTCGATCAGTTTCAGTGCGTAGCCGTCGACGCCCTTCAGCGCCAGCGCGGTGGCTTTGGCGCCGAAGTCGTCGACGCGCCAGGCGTACGGGCGCATGTCGCCGTTGCGATGGTTGTCGACGACCACGAAGGCGCGCCCGGCCGCGTGCAACGAGGCATGGATGTGCGCCACGTAACCGTCGCCCGGCGCACCCTTCAGGCTACCCTCGATGCTCGTCCACCGGCCGCCGCCATCGCGGCTGAGGTGCACGCGACCATCGTCGCTGCCGGTCCACAGCACGCCTTTTTCCAGCGGGCTGGGTTCGATCGCGATCAGCGTGGTGTTGTTTTCGGCGCCGGTGACGTCGGGGGTCAATCCGCCGTTCTTCGCCTGGTCCTGGCGCTTGGGATCGTTGCGCGTCAGGTCGGGCGAAATGGTGGTCCAGGTCTCGCCGCGATCGCCGCTGCGGTGCACGAACTGGCTGCCGAAGTAGATCGTCGCCGGATCGAAGGGGTCCTGCGCGATCGCCGCGTTCCAGTTGAAGCGCAGGGGCACGGCCGGGTCGTCGGCGGCCGGGCGGATCATGCGGCGCGTGCCGGCGTCGAGGTCGTAGCGCACCACATAGCCTTCCTGGCTCATCGCATAACCACGGCGCGCGTTCTCGGGGTCGGGCAGGGTGTCGAAGCCGTCGCCGAAATTGACCTCCTGCCAGTCGTGGTTCTGGATGCCGCCAGCGGCCCAGACTTCCGATGGCCCGCGCCAGGAGCCGTTGTCCTGCAGGCCGCCGTAGACGTTGTAGGGCATCTCGTTGTCGACGCGCACATGGTAGAACTGGCTCAGCGGCAGGTTCGCCACATAGCGCCAGGTGGCGCCGCGGTCGTAGGAGAAGCCGACGCCGCCATCGTTGCCGTTGATCAGGATCTGGCCGTTGCCGGGATGCACCCACAGCGCGTGGTGGTCCGGGTGCAAATCGTCCCAGCCGATGAAGGTCTCGAAGCTCTTGCCGCCATCGGTGCTGAGTTCGCCGACCACCGACAGCTTGTACACGCGGTTGGGCTGCTGCGGATCCACGCGCAGGTCGGCGAAATAGAACGGCCGGTTGTGCACGTTGACGCTCTCGTTGACAGCGACGAAGCGATCGCCACCGTTGTCCGAGCGCATCAGCAGGTTGTTCTTCGCCTCGACCAGTGCGTAAACCGTCCGCGGTTCCGAAGGCGCCAGCGCCAGCGCGATGCGGCCGAGTTCGCCCGCGGGCAGGCCCTCGGCGACGCCCAGCCGGCGCCAGCTCTCGCCGCCATCGACCGAGCGGTACAGCCCGGAACCCGCGCCGCCCGAGGTGAACGAGTACGGCGTGCGCTGGAAGGTCCACATCGACGCGTACAGGCGGTTCGGGTTCTGCGGATCGATGATGAGTTCGCTGGCGCCCGTGCGCGCGTCGCCGGCGAGTACCTGGCGCCAGCTCTTGCCGCCGTCGGTGGTCTTGTAGACGCCGCGTTCGCCGCCGGCATTCCACAGCGGGCCCATGGCGGATACCCACGCGGTGTTGCTGTCCTGAGGATGCACGACGATGCGGTGGATGCGCTCGGACAGCTCAAGGCCGAGATGCGACCAGGTGGCGCCGCCATCGGTCGATTTCCACACGCCGCGGCCGATCGACGCGCTGTTGCGCACGTTGCCCTCGCCGGTGCCGACCCACACCACCTCGGGATTCTGCGGATCGAGCGCGATGTCGCCGATCGCGTGCACTGCCTCGCGATCGAACACCGGTGCCCAGGTCAGCCCGGCATTGGTGCTCTTCCAGACAGCGCCGCTGGCCGCGCCGACGTAGACGGTGCGCGGGTCGGCGGGATCGGCGACCACCGCGGCCACGCGGCCGCTCATCGCCGCGGGACCGATCGAACGCGCCTTCAGGCCCGCAAGCAATTCGGGATCGACGGGCGCTGCCGGGGCCGCGCCGGCGGCGAGCAGCAGGACGAGCGCGGTCAGGCGCATGGGCGGCCTCCGGCAGGACGGAAGCTGAAACTCTACGTCAAACCGGCGCCCTTGTTGCGCAGGAGTGCTGGTCGCCCCGGGCGCTGCGCTTGTTCGCGCATCGAACTTGTGGGAGCGGGTTTATCCCGCGAAAGGTCTCGCGGAGTAAATCCGCTCCCACAATGGAAACGGCACTCTGATCCCGGTTTCCACACTATCCTTGTGCAGGTGCATTGCTGCTTTGCCCCACAGGAAGGAAGATATGGACGTGGTTTCGGGAAAGATTCTGGTCGCGCAAGGCGGAGGCCCCACCGCGGTCATCAACCAGTCTTTGGTGGGGGTTGCGCTGGAGGCGCGACGGTTTGGCACCATCGGGCGCATCTTCGGTGCCTTGCACGGTGTGCGCGGCATCGTGGACGAGAATTTTGTCGACCTCACCCAGGAGACCACCCACAACCTGGAGCTGGTGGCGAATACCCCGTCGAGCGCATTGGGCTCTACCCGCGACAAGCCTGATCTGTCCTACTGCCAGGAGATCTTCAAGGTGCTGCAGGCCCATGAGATCGGGCATTTTTTCTACATCGGCGGCAACGACTCGTCGGATACCGTACGCATCGTCAGCGAACAGGCTCAAAAGGCCGACTACCCGCTGCGTTGCATTCACATCCCCAAGACCATCGACAACGATCTCGTTGGCAACGACCACACACCGGGCTACCCCTCGGCGGCGAGGTTCGTGGCCCAGGCGTTTGCCGGCGCCAATCTGGACAATGCGGCGCTGCCTGGCGTCTATGTCGGCGTGGTCATGGGGCGGCACGCCGGCTTCTTGACCGCGGCGTCGGCTTTGGGCAAGAAGTTCCCGGACGATGGCCCCCACCTGATTTACCTGCCCGAACGCACCTTCGTGCTGGAAAAGTTCCTCGCCGATGTCAAGGCCACCTATGCGCGCTACGGCCGCTGCGTCATCGCCGTATCGGAGGGCATCCACGATGCGTCCGGCGCACCGATTGCCGCGCTGCTGGCCAAAGACCTGGAGCACGATGCGCATGGCAACGTGCAGCTTTCGGGCAACGGTGCCCTGGCCGACTTGTTATGCGAAGAGATCAAGACCAAGTTGGGCATCAAGCGGGTGCGTGGCGACACCTTTGGCTACCTGCAACGGTCATTCATCGGCTGCGTGTCCGATGTGGACCAGCGCGAGGCGCGCGAGGTGGGCGAAAAAGCCGTGCAATTTGCCATGTGGGGCAATCGGGACGGTTCGGTCGCGATCAAGCGCACCGGTTTCTATTCGGCTGATTACGAGTTGTTGCCGCTGGAGGCCGTCGCCGGCAAGACGCGGGTGATGGAAGATCAGTTCATTGCACCCAGCGGCACCGACGTGACCGACGCGTTTCGCATGTACCTGCGCCCTCTGTTGGGCTCCGGAATGCCGGACGCGTTCAGGCTGCGACACAACCCGGTGGCGAAGGTGCTGCGAGTCTAGTGTGGTTTGCCATTAATTCGTTGAATAATTTCCGCGCCTTTTGACCCGAATGCGTCGTTGTTCGTCGTCGCCATAGCCCTGCTATGACCTTCGGTCCCGGCCCGCAACAAGTTGCG
>CALEZI010000088.1 GCA_937928755.1 uncultured Rhodanobacteraceae bacterium
GAAAGAGCGAAGAGACCATGAAAAGCAACATACAAGAGCGGAGCTTGCTCCGCTGCTCTTCCGAAAATCCAAGCCGAGCAAGCTCGGCTCTACCAGAGCACGGCCGTCGCCCCTGTAGAGCGGAGCTTGCTCCGCTGCTCTTCCGAAAATCCAAGCCGAGCAAGCTCGGCTCTACCCGAGCACGAGGGCCGTCGCCTCTGTAGAGCGGGGCTTGCTCCGCTGCTCTTGCGCAACGCCCAGCCGAGCAAGCTCGCCTCTACCAGAGCACGGCCGACGCCTTTGTAGAACGGAGCTTGCTCCGCTGCTCTTCCGAAAAACCTCAGCTGCTCTTGCGCAACGCCCAGCCGAGCAAGCTCGGCTCTACCAGAGCGCGCGGGCGGTCGCCTTGGTGGAGGGGAGCTTGCTCAGCTGAGCCTGCTCACCCAACGCATTGAAAATAAAGGACGTCGGTGGGATCTTTGTCCACGGCCTGGCCGAGGCTGATCATGCCGCTCTTGCGCAATTGCAGTTCGTCGCGGTGCAGACGCATCTCGTCGTCGTCGCCAAGGCGCACGTAGGTGCCGTTGGTGCTGCGGTCGGTGAGCACGAAGAACCCGCGACGGAATTCGATGGTCGCGTGATTGCGCGAGACCCACTCGTTGTCGATCACCAGCGAACTGTTGGGATCGCGGCCGAGGCCAAAGGGCGGCGCCAGGCTGGACAGCTCGATCAACTGTCCGCGGTAGCGCAGGCTGAGCTTGGCGCCTGCGGCGACATCTTCCAGACGGATCGCGCGCGCCACCATGGTGACGTTGGAGGTGTCCTCCTGCCAGATCACGTCGACGATTTCGACCGGATTGTGCTTGCCAGCGACACGCACATCACCGAGATGTCGAGTACGGATGATCGAGCTGTTGGTCAGGCCGCGCACCGTGGTCAGGGTTGTAACAATCTGTTCGCGCTTGGCCATCTGCGTCATGCGCGCCGCGGTATTGACGGCGTCGCCATACACGTCGCCCTCTTCCAGCAAGGCTTCGCCATGGTGCAGGCCGATGCGCACGGCGAGAAAATCCCGCTGCCAGACGAGGTCGCCGGCGACACGCCGCTGCATGTCGATCCCTGCCATCAAGCCCGCCATCGGGCCAGGAAACGTGCACATCAGCTCATCGCCGATGGTCTTGATGACGCGGCCGCCATGGCGTTGCGTGATTTCGGTGAGTACGCCAAGCACGCTGGAGGTGATCGAGCGCGCGCCGACGTCACCGAGCTTTTCGAACAGCTTGGTGCTGCCGGCGATGTCGGCAAAAAGAATGGTGATCGGCTGAAGGCTCATGCGGGCAATGTTAGGCGATCGCCATCGGCGGGCAAAGTAGGGATTTGTCCCGCAATTGCTGCGCCGGAAGCAAAAGCAGCTGCGGAACCTCGATTTCAGCGTTTGCGATGAATATTGACAGGCATGTCAACGCTTGGCGAGCTTGATCGTTTACGCTGACCACGGCAACGGCTGCAGTCGGGACGGTACCCAATGACCTTGCATCGGCAGGAGGCGGCATGAGCGTGCTACGGATTGGAGTCGCCGGGATGATGGCCCTGGCATGTTGCACTACGACGCTCGCAGCGAATACGCCGGCTCAGACGAGTGCAAGCGCGGCCGCCTACGCGCTGGGATCGGACATCAGCGGCACCTGGTACGACCCGGCGCAGAACGGCCAGGGCCTGGTGATCCAGCACATCGTCAGCAATGGCCGTCCCGCATTGCTGGCCACCTGGTTCACCTATCTCGATGGCAAGGCGCGCTGGCTGGTCGGCATCGGGATCCCTGACGGAAATGCCGTGCGCATTCCGCTGTCGATCACCGACGGCGCCGATTTCCCGCCGCGATTCGTGCCCGGTTCGGCGCAAACGCAGCCCTGGGGCGAACTCGTGTTGAGCTTCAGCAGCAACCGCCTCGGCAACGCGACCTGGACGTCGAGCTTTACCGGTTTCAACAACGGCAGCATGCCGATCGAGCGGCTGACCACGCCTTCAAGCGCATACGAAGCCACCATCGGACAGATCGCGGCTTGCCACAGCGGTTCCTGGTACGACCCGACGCAAAGCGGTCACGGCATCTTCACCGAAGTGCTCGGCAGCGGCAGCAATCGCCAGATGCTGGCGATCTGGTACACCTATCTGAACGGCGAACAGCGCTGGATGACCGCGCTCGGCCCGATCTCCGGCAACAGCGCGACACTGACTGCGACCATCACCTCGGGCGCCGACTTTCCGCCGGCGTTCGATCCCGCCGCGGTGGTCAGCCAGCCGTGGGGCACGATGACCTTCACCGGCATCGACGCCGATCGCGCCAACTGGAGCTGGACCAGCACCCTGGCCGGCTTCGGCAGCGGCACGCTCAACCTGAGCCGACTCAGCGCGCTGAGCGGCAGCGATTGCGGGCCGACGAGCGACAAACACGCGGCGCGCTTCCTGACCCAGGCGACCTTCGGCCCGAACAACAATGACGTCGCCAGTGTGCGCGCAGCCGGTTACAACGCCTGGATCGATGCGCAGATGGCGCTGCCCGCAACCCTGCAACGGCCAACCATCGAGGCGCAGATCGCCGCCCAGGTACTCACCGATCCGCGCAACGCACAGTTCTACCGAGCCTATCGACTGGAACGCTGGTTCAATTCGGCGCTCTACGCCCCGGACCAACTGCGCCAGCGCGTCGCCTTCGCGCTGTCGCAGATCCTTGTGCTGTCGGAGGTCGGCGCGCTCGACAACAATCCGATCGGCGTCGCCGAATACAACGACATCCTGCTGCGCGGCGCTTTCGGCAACTATCGCGACTTGCTGCGCGACGTGACCCTGAGCCCGATGATGGGCGTATTCCTGACCCACCTGCGCAACCAGAAAACCGACTGGACGCTGGATCGCGACAACAATCTGGTAGCCGGACTGATCCAGCCGGACGAGAACTACGCGCGCGAAGTCATGCAGCTGTTTTCGATCGGTCTGATCGAGCGCAATCGCGACTTCACGCCGATCCTGAGCGGTGGTCAGACCATTCCGACCTATACCCAGGATCTGGTCACCAACACGGCGCGCGTGTTGACCGGTCATGCCTGGGCGTGCAGCGGCCCGGCCACCGTCGGCACGATCACCCTGAACCGCAATTGCGGCACGCCCGGCACCGCGCAACAGTTTTCCACCACGCTGTTCTTCTCGACGCCCGGACGCTATGCCACCCAGGTCGGCGGCATGGGCGTGGTGACCGCGCTGGCGCACCCGGACACCTATCGGCCGATGGTGTGTTACCCACGTTATGCCGATACCGGGCGCTCGGCGACCGCGAGCAACAACTACGCGGTGCTGCCGGCACCGAACGATCGCAAGACGCTGCTCGGCGGCCTGAACATCGACGCCAGTCCGATGGCCTGCCATTCGTCGACACCCGCGATCGATCAGCAAGCGTGCATCGGTTACTGCAACGGTCAGTTGAACACCTTGATCGAGACGCTGTTCCAGCATCCGAACCTGCCGCCGATGATCGCGCGCCAGCTGATCCAGCGGCTGACCACCAGCAACCCGTCGGCCGGTTACATCGATCGCGTGGCCGCGAGGTTCGAAGACGACGGCGTCGGCGTGCGCGGCAATCTCGGCGCGGTGGTCAAGGCCATCCTGCTCGATCCGGAAGCGCGCGCGAACGCGCCTGCCAGCGATTTCGGCAAGTTGCGTGAGCCGTTGCTGCGGCTGACCGCGCTGCTGCGCGCCTTCGGTGTGGTCAATGGCAGCAACGGCGCGAACGGACTCTCCAACATCGAACGTGGCTTCCCGCAGGCGCCGCTGCGGGCACCTTCGGTGTTCAACTTCTACGAGCCGGACTACCAGCAGCCGGGTGAGATCGCCGACAGCGGCCTGTATTCGCCCGAATTCCAGATTCTCAACGAGTCGACCTTCATCACCATGTCGGACGAGTTCTGGCGGCGGATCTTCACTGGCTACAGCACCACCAGCGCAACCGCCACGCCATTCGCCACTCCCGGCAACGCTGCGCACCTGCCCGCAGCGGCGATCGACGCGCTGCCGACGGCGCACGATGCGCTGGTCGAAACGCTCAACCAACGTTTGCTCTACGGGTCCATGAGCGATTCCATGCGCGCCAAGCTGGTCGCCTTGCTCAATACCGAGATGGCCGCCGCCGATCACCGTCGCAAGGCGCTCAGCCTGATCCACCTGATCGCGATCTCGTCCGAGTTCGCGGTGCAACAGTAACTTTCGGGAGCTGACATCATGGGACGCTATGCCAACCACAGCCGCCGCGAGTTCCTGAAAAAACTCGGCTGCAGTTTCGCGGCCGGTTCAATGGCCAGCCTGATGCCGCAACTGGCGCTGCTGCCGCGCGCCTACGGGCAATCCGCCGGCAGCTACAAGGCGCTGGTGTGCATCTATCTTGCCGGCGCCAACGATTCCTTCAATTGGCTGGTGCCACGCGACAGCGAGAGTCCGGGTAGCCGCTACGATACCTACCGCAGCACCCGCGGCGGCGTTTACAGCGGCAGCAACAGCAATGGCCTGGCGTTGGCATTCAACGACTTGCTGCCAATCGCGCCGAGCAATTCGCCGATCGCCTTCGGCCTGCATCCGTCCAGCGCCGATTACACCGCAACCAACGGCGCCGCAACCCAGACCCACAGCGGCATCCACAGCTTGTTCAATCAAGGCAAGGCCGCCTTCGTCTGCAACGCCGGCACGCTCGTGCAGCCGATCAGCAAAGCCGAATACGACGCCGGCGCGCCGCGTCCAGCTCAGTTGTTTTCGCACAACGACCAGGAGTTGCAGTGGCACATCGGCATGTCGGCGGCGAACAACCCGATGGCACGCTACGGTTGGGGCGGTCGTGTCGCCAAGCTCACCGCGGGTGGCCCGCTCGCCAACGGACTGTCGCCGACGCTGTCGGTGGCTGGCGCGGCGCGCTTCCTCAACGGCGACGGCATCCTGCCCTACCAGTTGTCGAGCGGCGGTGTCGATTTGATCGACAACTACGCGGCGACCGGCACCACGAACTACTCCGCAGCCCGTCGTGCGGTGCTCGACGACCTGCTCGACGAAAGCTCGGCGAGTCCTTTCGTGCGCGGTTATTCGGCGATCGCGCGGCGTTCGCTCGACGTCGGTGAAAGTCTCGCGGCGCGACTGGATGCCGCCGATGGCAGCGGCAATGTCAGCGCCGTTTTCCCGGCCGGCAACAATCTCGCCGACCAGTTGAAGATGGTCGCGCGCATGATCAAGGTAAGTCGAACCCTCGGCGCAACGCGGCAGGTCTATTACGTGCGCATGGGCAGTTTCGACCTGCACCAGGGCATGTTCGAAGCCGGCGGCGCGGTCGCCAGCACCGGCCACGGCGCGCTGCTGACGACGCTCAACCAGGCCGTCGGCGCGTTCTGGACCGCCCTCGGCGAAATCGGCGCGCGCGCTGATGTCACGACGTTCACGATGAGCGATTTCGGCCGCACCCTGACCGGCAACGGCAGCGGCTCCGACCACGCATGGGGTGGCAACCTGATGCTGCTCGGCGACGCCGTGCGCGGCAACCAGTTGTACGGCGAGTACCCGAGGCTGGTGGTCAACGCCAACGACAACGCCACCCGCGACTACAGCTTCTCGCGCGGCCAGTACATCCCGACCACGTCGGTCGACCAGGTCGCCGCCACCCTGGCGCGCTGGATGGGCGTCAGCGACAGTGCGGCGCTGGGATCGATCTTCCCATTGCTGGGGAACTTTGCCAGCAACGATCTCGGCTTCATGAACTGAGCAGCGGGTGGTGTCCCGCGCCGGGCCGGAAACCACGGCTCGGCGAAGTCGAACAACAATGCCGTCGCCTCATCAGGCTCGAAGCTGCATTCCCGCGGACGCCGGATCGCGGCGACCCGCGATCAGGAAGGCCGCCAAGTAGGCGATCAGTGCGACCAGGAACAAGGCACGGAAGCCGAGCGCCATCGAGGCGAATTCGGCCAGTCCGCCAAACACGGCGCCCAGCAGGTTCCAGCCGAAGGCCGTGCCCGCATCCTCACGCGTGCGGTAGCGCAATGCGAAACAGCAGGAGGCCAGGAACACCGGCACGCCCACATAAAGAACCGTGTACAACAGCTTGAGCGGAATCGATGGGGTGAGCAATACGCCCGGCGGCAATACCCAGGCCACGAGCAGCGACAACGCCAGCCCGACCGATGCCAGCGACCAGGGCAACGGACGCCACGCGGTCACCAGAGTCGCCAACAGCATGGTGGCGAGAATTGCCGCGAATACAACCGCGCTGGCAATCCAGGTGACGCCCCAGAGCAGCCCGATGCCGGTCACGAAGCGAGTCTCGAGCAGCAGGAACCCAAAACCGAGCAGGAACATCTCGTAATCGATGCCGCCGCGGCGACCGAGCCCGGCACGCAGTTTCGGCGAGGCCAGCAGAACGGCAATCAGCGCGAACAAGGCGATCGCCGCCAGCAACGAGAGATAGAAACCGCCAACGCTGCGCTCGCCAAGATACAGGTACGGCCAGTCGTCGCTCGGCACCAGACGTGGATCGATCGCTGCCACAGCGCCGCCTTGATTCATCTCGCCGGACGCGGGCTGCAGGTGGTCGAAAGCGGGTCCGGCCATGTACACCACATTGAACAGACCGTTGTCGAACTCGACGAACGACGGCCAGCGCCCGGTGGCGAGCGCCAGCATGTGCGTCAGATGTTCCGCGATATACGGCGTCCCGACCATGAAATAGAGCACCAGGCCGCCATCGTCGGTGAGCCGCGAAAAAGCGGCACGCAGGCTCTCCACGGTGTACACGAAGTTGTCCAGACGCACATTCGACAGCGCCGAAAGGCGTGTCATCGAGTCCAGGGTGCCGAACACGATCAGGTCGTAGCGTTCATCGGTATCTTCGAGAAACGACCTCGCGTCGGTGTTGATGCGTCGAACCTTTGGCGAATCGTATGGGCGATCGGGGTGCAAAGTCTCGCCCAAACGCAGGATCACCGGATCTATCTCGATGGCGTCCACGTGACTTGCCCCGCGGTCAAGCAAGACCGCGACGTCATTGCCGGTACCGGCGCCCAGCACCAGCGTCCTCCCCGGAGCGCGCCCGAGCTTCTCAAACGGGATGTGGAAGCCCTCGCGGATACGCGCCTCGAGTTCAGTCGCCACCGGTGCTGCGCGCGACACCACCGAAGGAGCCTGGTGCAACGAACCATTGGTGGACACAAACGCCGGGGTCGACCCATCGGCAGCGCGTGGTTCGGCGCGAAGCGCGTAATAGGGGCTGTAGGAATCAGCACGTTCGACGCCCTGCACCAAGGCAACGATGGCAACCGCCATCAGCAGGTGCGCCGTCCATTGGCGCGGGCTGCCGCCGAGCAGCGGCAACATCGCCAGCATCAACACCGCAAACCAGACAATCGGAAACGTCTGCTGCCAGGACAAGACCGTGAACAGCACCACGCCGGCCAGCGAGCCGGCAAGATCGGTGGCATAACCGATCAATGGTCGCCGCACCGCCGCAAATCCATCCAGCCGCTGTCCCAACATCTGACCTGGCACCACGAAACTCGCGGCGCACAGCACGAAAGCGATGAACACGGGCAGGCGCACGCCGGCGACGACCGGCGCATCTTTCGGCAGATCGTGATACAGCAACCACAAGTGTTCCGTGCTGCTGTTGTCGGTGAAGGCGATTCCACCCACCGCTGCTGCCGCGGCCACCACCACCAGTAACGACATCGGCCACAACCAGGGTCGCGGCGCGTACCTGGACAGAAGGCAGCCCACGCCAAGACCCAGGAAGGCAGCAATCAATACAAGGTTGGGAAAATAAGCCAGCACCCGCATTTGCGCCGGCAGCCAACGAATCAACGCCAGCTCCTGCGCCAGAATCGCAAGGGTGAGTGCGAACAACGCCAACATGCGTGGCCACTGGACGGAACTTGCAGGCGTGCGCGTCATCGATTCGGCCATGGGTGCAAGGCTCTGTGTGCTACCAGAGCGACACGCAAAACGCCAGCTCCTGCAGGCAAGCCCGGAACCGACCCGGCTCTGCCACGCAGCGCGGCACGCTCGAATGCGTGAATGCGCAGTCGACCATCAAGTTGAGGCAGACTCGCGTCATGGGCACAGGTGTTTTCTGCCGAGGCAGTGAGCGCTGCGTCCACACTCAAGGGCGCGGGTCGTACTGGTTTTACCGGTGCGACGGGAGGCCGCGGGTTTTGCCCTCAGGTGACGATGACCGATCCTCCCTCATCGCCGGGAACCGCTGACCATGTCGATTCATGTCGCGCTGAACCACGTCACGCACTATCGCTACGACCGTGCGGTCAAACTCGGCCCGCAGGTGGTGCGCCTGCGCCCTGCCCCGCATTGCCGCTCGCGCATCCTGTCCTATTCACTGAAGGTCGAGCCAACTGGGCACTTCGTCAATTGGCAGCAGGACCCGCAGGCCAACTATCTGGCGCGACTGGTATTCCCGGAATCGACCCGGGAGCTGCGCATCGAAGTCGATCTGGTGGTCGAGATGGCGGTGCATAACCCCTTCGACTTCTTCCTCGAACCGAGTGCCGAGAAGCTGCCATTCGTCTACGACCCGACGCTGGAGCACGAACTGGCGCCGTATCGGCAGACTTTGCCGCCGACGCCGCTGTTCCAGGCTTATCTGGACTCGATCTCGCGCCAGCCCAGGGCCACGGCGGATTTCCTGGTCGATCTGAATCGGCGCCTGAGTCAGGACATCGGGTACCTGATCCGCCTGGAACCCGGGGTGCAGACGCCCGAGGAGACGCTGAGCAAGCGCTCGGGTTCCTGTCGCGATTCGGCCTGGCTGCTGGTGCAGCTGATGCGCCAACTGGGTATTGCCGCGCGTTTCGTCTCGGGTTATCTGATCCAGCTGACCGCGGACGTCAAGGCACTCGATGGCCCGAGCGGCCCGACCAGCGATTTCACCGATCTGCACGCCTGGTGCGAGGTCTATCTGCCGGGCGCCGGCTGGATCGGACTCGATCCGACCTCCGGATTGCTCGCTGGCGAGGGACATATTCCCCTCGCGGCGTCGCCAGACCCGAGTTCGGCGGCGCCGATCACCGGTGGCGTCGATCCCTGCGAGGTCGAGTTCAGCCACGCGATGAGCGTGCAGCGCATTCATGAGTCGCCGCGCGTGACCCTGCCCTTCGACGAGACGCAGTGGCAGCAGATTCTCGCACTGGGCGCCGAAGTCGACGCCGATCTTTGCGCCCAGGACGTGCGCCTGACGATGGGCGGCGAGCCGACCTTCGTGGCTGTGGATGATCCGGACGGTGCGCAGTGGAACACCGCCGCCCTTGGCGAAACCAAGCGTGCGCGCGCAGCCGAAGTCTTCTGGCGCCTGCAGCAGCGTTACGCGCCGAAAGGGCTGGTGCACTTCGGCCAGGGCAAGTGGTATCCGGGCGAACCACTGCCGCGCTGGTCGTTGAACTGCTACTGGCGCGCCGATGGTTTGCCGATCTGGAACGACCCGGCGCTGATCGCCGACGAGAATAGCGACTACGGCGCCGATGCGGCGCTGGCCGAGCGCTTCCTGCGCGCCGTGGCCGCGCGCCTGGGTCTGGCCGGCGATACCCTGTTTCCGGCCTTCGAGGATGTCTACTACTACCTGTGGCGCGAGCAGAAGCTGCCGGTCAATGTCGACGTGCTGCAGTCGCGACTGGACGATCCGCTGGAACGCGAGCGACTGGCCAGGGTCTATGCGCAGGGGCTGCAGACGGTGGTCGGCCAGGTGTTGCCGCTGACGCATGACGATCAGGGCTGGCACAGCACACCCTGGTTCCTGCGCGCGCAGCAGTGCTTCCTGGTTCCGGGCGATTCGCCATTGGGCTATCGCTTGCCGCTGGCCTCGCAGCCGTGGGCGAAGGCGACAGAATTGCCAGTCATCCATACGCTGGATCCGGCGCGCGAGTTGCCACCGTTGGCTGTCGAGAGTCACGCAGGCCCTCCGAGCCAACGTGACCTACCTCAAGCCCCCAAGGCGCAGGAATCGGCGCGCGATGTGGTGCGCACCGCGCTGTGCGCGCAGCCGCGCGAGGGCCGGCTGTACCTGTTCATGCCGCCGCTGGAACGCGCCGAGGACTACCTGGCGCTGGTCGCGGCGATCGAGGCCACCGCGGCCGAATTGAACACGCCGGTGCTGCTGGAGGGCTACGAGCCGCCGTTCGATCCGCGCCTGAAGCTGTTCCGGGTGACGCCGGATCCGGGCGTCATCGAGGTCAATATCCATCCGGCGGCGAGCTGGCAGGAGCTGGTCGATCGCACCACGCATCTGTACGAAATCGCTCATGAAACCCGATTGACCGCCGAGAAGTTCATGATCGACGGGCGTCACACCGGCACCGGCGGCGGCAATCATTTCGTGCTCGGCGGCGCCAGCCCAGCCGATTCGCCGTTCCTGCGCCGACCCGACCTGTTGCGCAGCCTGATCAGCTACTGGCACAACCATCCGTCGCTGTCGTATCTATTCTCCGGACTGTTCATCGGCCCGACCTCGCAATCGCCGCGCATCGACGAGGCGCGCAACGATTCGGTGTACGAACTGGAACTGGCCTTCCGCCAGTTCCCGGCGCCGGGACAGCCGGTCGCGCCGTGGGTGCTCGACCGGCTGCTGCGCAACCTGCTGATCGACGTCACCGGCAACACCCATCGCGCCGAGTTCTGCATCGACAAGCTGTTTGCGCCGGAAGGCGCCACGGGAAGGCTGGGTCTGGTCGAACTGCGCGCCTTCGAGATGCCGCCGCATGCGCGCATGAGCCTGGTACAGCAGTTGCTGCTGCGCGCCCTGCTCGCCTGGTTCTGGCGCCAACCGTACGCGCCGCGACAACTGGCGCGCTGGGGCACCGAACTGCACGATCGCTTCATGCTGCCGCACTTCATCGCGCAGGATTTCGCCGATGTGCTCAGCGAACTGGGCGCCGCCGGTTATGCCTTCGCGCCGGGCTGGTTCGATCCTCAGTTCGAATTTCGCTTCCCGAAGATCGGCGACTACTCGGTGCGCGGCATCGAGCTGGAACTGCGCCACGCGCTGGAGCCCTGGCACGTGATGGGCGAACAGGGTGGCGCCGGCGGCACCGTGCGCTTCGTCGACAGTTCGGTCGAACGCCTGCAGGTCAAGCTCAGCGGCGCCGCCAGCGAACGTTACGCACTGACTTGCAACGGCAAGCGAGTCCCGCTGCGTCCGACCGGCACGGTGGGCGAATCGGTCGCCGCGGTGCGCTATCGCGCCTGGCAGCCGGTGTCGGCGCTGCACCCGCTGATCCCGGTGCACGCGCCGCTGGTGTTCGATCTGGTCGATCTGTGGTCGCTGCGCTCGCTCGGCGGCTGCGTTTACCATGTCGCCCACCCCGGCGGCCGCAACTATGAGACTTTCCCGGTGAATGCCTTCGAAGCCGAAAGCCGTCGCCGCGCGCGCTTCTTCCGCACCGGTCACACGCCGGGATGGCTCGACCCGCCGGCGGCCGAAGCGAACGAGGAGTTTCCGTTCACCCTTGATCTGAGGCGCGGGTGATGGCGCGGCTGGCGCACCAAATCGCAGGTTGGGCCAAGGCGCAGCCGTGTCCAACGGTGTCGCGAAAAGATGTTGGGCACGGCCTGCGCCTCAGCCCAACCTACGGACTGTTTTTTCGTCCGCAAAGGACGCAAAGAACGCAAAGAGAGCCAGAACGAGCGCAGTTGCGAATCTGCCTGAAGGGCATAACCAGGACCCCGAATTGGCTTCGCTTTCCTTTGCGTTCTTTGCGTCCTTTGCGTCCTTTGCGTCCTTTGCGGACAAATGCTGGTATTCACTGGCTCAAGAGTCCAACCTGGATTTCATCGTGAGTGCCCAGCTCGCTCCCGGCGAGATCGCGCCGCCCCTGCTCGCAAGCATCGACCGCGACCCGCTGCGCTACCAGGAACTGTTCGACGGCGATGCGGTGCGCCCGCACTGGCGCGAACTGATCGCCGATCTGGAACGCGCGACGCCGTTGCAGATGCGCCATCGGCAACAGTTCGTCACCCGGCAGGTGCGCGAGAACGGCATCACCTACAACGTCTATTCGGAAGCCCGGGACACGCAACGTCCGTGGGATCTGGACCTGCTGCCGCAACTGGTGGATGCCGACGAGTGGCGTGCGCTTGCCGCCGGCATCGCCCAGCGCGCCAGTCTGCTGAATGCGGTGCTCGCCGATCTCTACGGCCCACAGCAATTGCTGCGCTCGGGCATGCTGCCGGCCGAGCTGATTTTCGGCCACAACAACTTCCTGCTGCCGTGCCAAGGCATCGCATTGCCGGGCGGCACCCATCTGCATGTGTACGCCGCCGATCTGGCGCGCGCGCCGAATGGCGCCTGGTGGGTGGTGGCGGATCGCGCGCAGGCGCCGTCCGGCGCCGGTTATGCGCTGGAGAACCGGCAGATCATCTCGCGCGCTTTTCCGGACCTCTATCGGCAATTGCAGGTGACCCCGCTGGACGGCTTCTTCGGCGCGCTGCAGGCTTGCCTGCAACGTCTGGCGCCGAGCGGCGATGAGGCGCCGCTGAGCGTGCTGCTGACGCCGGGTCGCTTCAACGAAACCTATTTCGAACACGTTTACCTGGCGCGCCAACTCGGCGTACCGCTGGTCGAAGGTCAGGACCTCAGCGTGCGCGATGCGCGGGTCTACATGAAGACGCTCGGTGGACTGCAACGCGTGCACACCATCCTGCGCCGCCTCGACGACGACTACTGCGATCCGCTGGAATTGCGCAGCGATTCGGCGCTCGGCGTGCCCGGCCTGCTCGAAGCGGTGCGCGCCGGACATGTGGTGGTCGCCAATGCGCTCGGCAGTGGCGTGGTGGAATCGCCGGGGCTGCTCGGTTTCCTGCCGCGCATCTGCGAGGCACTGCGCGGCGAGGCGCTGGCGCTGCCGTCGGTGGCCACCTGGTGGTGCGGCGAGGAACCGGTGCGCCGGCATGCGCTCGAACGCCTGTCGCAACTGGTGATCAAGGCGGCATTTCCATCGCAGCATTACGCCAGAGTCGACGGCAGCACCCTCGACAGCGCCGGCCTGGCCGAGTTGCGCGCGCGCATCGAAGCGCGCCCGCATGCCTACGTGGCCCAGGAGCAGGTCAAGCTGTCGCAGACGCCGGTCTGGCAACGCGGCAAGCCGCTCGGCAAAGTAGCGACGCGTGCGGTGAGCCTGCGGGTGTATGCCGTGGCTACAGCGGACGGTTATCAGGTGATGCCCGGCGGCCTGACGCGCGTCGCCGCCAAGGCCGGCGCGGTCACCGTGTCCATGCAGAGCGGCGGCGGCAGCAAGGACACCTGGGTGCTGGCCGACGCGCCGATGGCGAGCATACGCTTGCTGCCACGTCTGCTTGGCGTTCGCGACGTGGTGCGCAAGGACTCCTGGCTGCCGTCGCGGCTGGTCGAGAACCTCTACTGGCTGGGCCGTTATTCCGAGCGCAGCGACAATCTGACGCGCCTGCTGCGCGCGCTGCTGGCGCGCTTCGTCGACCATGGCGGCAGCGGGCCGGCGGTGGCCTGTGTACTCGATGTGGCGCGCGCGCGCACGCTGATCGGACGCAAGCCGCCAACCCGGACCACGCTGGTCGACGCGGTCCACCGCACGACGGCAGGCAGCCTGCGCGACACCCTGGCGCGGCTGTACTGGTCGGCGACCCAGGTGCGCGGTCGGCTGTCGCAGGAGAACTGGCGCGCGATCGTGGAAATTCATCGTGAGCAATTGGCGCTGACCGCCGCCACGCCCGACCTGCAGGGTGCGATGGAGTTTCTCGATGCCCTGCTGATGAGCGTATCGGCGCTGTCCGGTTTCGCCCTCGACGACATGACACGCGACGACGGCTGGCGCTTCCTGGTGATCGGGCGGCAACTGGAGCGGCTGCAGTTCCTCGCCGATGTCATCGCACAGGTACTCGGGCAACCCGCCATCGACGACCCGGCGACCATGGAATCCCTGCTGGAACTGGCCGACAGCACGATCACCTACCGCTTGCGCTATCTGTCCGCGCCGCAACTGATCCCGGTGCTCGACCTGGTATTGCTCGACGGCGCCAATCCGCATTCGTTGAGCTTCCAGGTCGAGGAACTGCAGCGCGAACTGGGGGCGGTTGCCGCCGATTACGGCGATGGCGCCGCAACCGCATTGCAGGGGATTCAGCGCACGCTGTCGGCGATCAATCTGCGCGCGCTGGAAGACGCCGCGAATGGCCCGGGCGGGCGCCGCGGCGAGTTGGCGCGGATGGCGACGCAACTGGTCGGCCTGGCCGACTGCGCGCGCGCCATTGCCGAACAACTGGCGCTCAAGCACTTTGCGCATGTCACCGATGTCAGTCATTCCACACTGTCTGCCTGATGCGCTATTCGATCGCCCACGAGACCATCTACGACTACGCCGATCCGGTGTCGCTGTCGCAGCAGTTGTTGCACCTGACGCCACGTCAGGTCGAACGGCAGACGCTGATCGAGCACCGCCTGGAGATCTCGCCGCAACCGGCGCATCGCTTCGACCGTCACGACAACTTCGGCAATCCGGTCAGCATGCTGGAGTTCGACCGGCCGCATCGACAGCTCAAGATTTCCGCGCACACGCAGGTCGAGGTCGCGGCGCGGGCGCAGCGGCTGGATCTGGAGCACTCGCCGGCGTGGGACGATGTCGCCACCAACCTCGGTTATGCGGCGGGCCGCCGCTACGACGAAAAGAGCCTGCAGGCGGCCATCTTTCGGGTGGAATCGCCGTTCGTGCGGGTCAAGCGCCTGCTCGGCGACTACGCACGCGAGTGTTTCCCGATCGGGCGACCCTTGCTCGCCGCGACGCACGCGCTGATGCACAAGATCCACCGCGAATTCACCTTCGACGCCGACGCCACGCAGATCGCCACGCCAATGCTGGAGGTGCTGGAGAAGAAACGTGGCGTGTGCCAGGACTACGCCCACATCATGCTCGGCTGCCTGCGCTCGCTGGGCCTGCCAGCGCGTTACATGAGCGGCTACCTGCTGACCCATCCGCCAGCGGGAAAACCGCGCCTGGTCGGCGCCGACGCCTCGCACGCATGGGTTTCCGCCTGGTGCCCGGCCAATGGCTGGGTCGATTTCGACCCGACCAACAAGGTGATCCCGGATACCGAGCACATCGCGATCGCCTGGGGTCGCGATTTCGGCGACGTGTCGCCGCAACGCGGCGTCATCCTCGGCGGCGGCAGCCACAAGATCAAGGTCGGCGTCACGGTAACGCCGTCGTAGCCCGCTCTTGTGGGTCCAGACTTGTCTGGACGCTCCTGCTCCGGCACCTGCACTGTGGGACCCAGGCTTGTCTGGACGCCTTCCCCGTCCAGGGGCAAGTAGCGTCCAGACAAGTCTGGACCCACAACTGCGCCTGCTACAGCGTCAGCGTCAGCAACACATCCGCATACCATGCACAGTTGAGATCCAGGCGCTCGTCCTGGGTGGCATCCCGACTGCTCGCTTCCATCCGCGCGGCGTGGATGCCGAGCAGCGCCCAGGGCAGGTCCGCGCGGCCATTGCCACTCGTCGCCAGGCGCGCGACCACTGGCGCACCGCTGGTACCGCGGTGCATGCGCGCATCGGTGAGGAAATAGCCGTGGCCCTGGAAGCGGATACCGAACGCCGACGCAATCACCGCCTGCCGCGCCACCGGCAAGTGATGAAAAGTGTCATGGAAACCCAGCGGGAACCCCGCGATGACCACGCTGTTCCCGACCTCGAACTGATCCAGGTCGGCAACCAGATGCGCCGGCGAGAAGGCATGGTTGGCCAGTGAAACGGGAAGCGCCGCGCGCTCCAGTTCCAGCGCAATCACATCGATGCTGCCGGCGCCGTCGGCACATTCGCGCCACAACGGCACGTCGTCGCGGTAAAGCGGTATCGAAAACTGCGCGGTTTGCGCGACATCGTTGGCATCGACGTGCAGTTCGATTTCCACCCTGTCGGGTCGGTGGCCACTGGCTTCATCCAGCACCACATGGCGGTTGCTCACCAGGAACAGACGGCCATCGCGTTCGAAGTAGAAGCCGGTTGCGCCGGTCAACAGCTGCGACCCGAACCAGGTGCTGACACGGGTAACGGCGAGCAGCAGCGATTCGATCATCCAGTGTTCCTCCGGTTGGCGCGAACGATAGTGCACGCTTGGGCGGCAGCGCACCGTGCGAAAGCGCGCCGATGACCATGAGTGAGTGGATTTGTCCCGCGAGCTCTTGATTCACGAGTGGGAGCGGGTTCAGCCCGCGAACTCTTGATTTACCGTGGGAGCGGGTTTATCCCGCGATCTCTTGATTTACCGTGGGAGCGGGTTCATCCCGCGATCTCTTGATTTACCGTGGGAGCGGGTTCATCCCGCGAGATCTTGCTTCTAAGGCAGAAGCTCGCGGGATAAACCCGCTCCCACAGCCCCCCCCCCGCACCGATGCTGCGTCCGGGACCCACAGCAAAACATGCACCGGCGAGGCCCCGCGCGATCGATCTGGCCGGCCGCGTGGACCGAATGCCTCGTGGCCTCAGGCGGCAAGTCCTTGTAGGCTTGCCGCTCCTGCGTTGTTGGATCGATCGTGACCGTGACCGAGTCGCCGCCCACTGTTCAGCCGAGCATTGCTTTCGTCGCGAGCAAGACCGATCCGGCACAGGCTGCGCTCGCCGCGCTGACGGAGCGTTACCCGTCGGTGCCAGTCAAGGATGCGGACCTGATCGTTTCGCTGGGCGGCGACGGCTTCATGCTGCAGACGCTGCATCGGCACGCCGCCGAACGCAAGATTCCGGTTTTCGGGATGAAACTCGGCACCGTGGGTTTCCTGATGAACCTGTATCGGGAAGAGGACCTGATCGGGCGCTTGATGCGGGCACAGCATGCGGTACTGCATCCGTTGAAGATGCGCGTGATCGGCGAGTCCGGTGGCGTGCACCAGGCCTTGGCGATCAACGAGGTGTCGCTGCTGCGGCAGACCAAACAGGCGGCCAAGCTGCGCATCTGGGTCGACGGCATCGTGCGCGTCGAGGAATTGATCTGCGATGGCGCGCTGTTGGCGACCGCTGCCGGCAGCACGGCGTACAACCTGTCCGCCTACGGCCCGATTCTCCCGCTCGGCTCCGACGTGCTGGCGCTGACCCCGATCAGCCCGTTCCGCCCGCGCCGCTGGCGCGGCGCGATCGTCAAACGCAGTTCGGTGGTCAAGTTCGAAGTCCTCGACCATTACAAACGCCCGGTGAGCGCAACTGCGGACGCCACCGAAGTGCGCGACGTCGTCGAAGTCGAAGTCGCCGAGGCGCCGAGCGAGGCGATGACCGTACTGTTCGATCCGGAACACAGCCTGGAGGAGCGGATCCTGTCGGAGCAGTTTGCGATGTGAGGCTTGGGATGGGGCAAAGGCGGGGCTGGGGACTGGGG
>CALEZI010000089.1 GCA_937928755.1 uncultured Rhodanobacteraceae bacterium
TCGCCCCTGTCGGTGCGCTTATTCGCGCATCAAACTGGCGGCGATCATGCGGACTGCCTTTTTTGTCCGCAAAGGACGCAAAGAGAGCCAAGAACCAAGGTGTTGATGTTCTGCTGGCCTTGCTTTCCTTTGCGTTCTTTGCGTCCTTTGCGGAAAAAGCTTTTCTTTCAGATACTTGCGTTATGATTGGTGAGGTCCCCATCGGCTTCGAGTGCACTCAATCTCTGGCGCAAACCGCCGGCACGCATGCTGACCTGCGCCAGCGCGGCACCGAGGCTCTCCGGGCTGCTCCAGATTTCGACGCTGCGGCGGGCTCGGCTGATCGCGGTGTAGAGCAACTGGCGCGACAGGATGCGGTTGTCGGCGGCAGGCGGCAGCAGCACGGCGACATGGCCGTATTCGGAACCCTGGCTCTTGTGGATCGTGATCGCGCCGGCCAGATCGTGCTCAGGCAGTTCGCGCGGCAGCAAATGGCGCAGTCCCGGACGACCGTCGGCGTCGGTGGTCTCGAACACCACGCGCAGCGACGCGCCGCGGCCGATGGCCAGTCCGACGTCGCCGTTGAACAGTCGCCTGGTGTAGTCGTTGTGGCGGATCAGTACCGCGCGCCCGGGGTACCAGGTGCCGCCGCTGCGACGCCAGTGCGCGTCGAGCGCCAGACTCAGCGCCTCGGATCCGAACGGCCCGTTGCGCAACGCGGTCAACAACTGCAGCTCGCGCAATGCGGCGAAGGCCACGCCTGGATCGCGATCGCCCGCGCAGGCGGCGAACAGGGCCGCCCATTCCGGGCGCGTCAGCCATTGCTGCACGCGCGCCGCCAGTGCGCGCGTGTCGCTGACGACTTGCATGCCGCTGTCGCGAACGCGACCGAGGCCGAGCAACATTTCGACGCCGTCGCCACGCCCGACCGCGGCGTTGACCCGCGCCAACGCACTGCCGGTGCGCCAGACGTGCACCAGCCGTGCGCGATGGCGGGCGAAGTCATTGGCGCTGCGTCCCGCGACCGCCGCGATGTCGGCCAGCACCGAACCGGCCGACACCGAGACCAACTGGTCGGGATCGCCGACCAGCACCAGTAGAGCGCTGGGCGCCAGGGCATCGAGCAGCGCGCGCATCAGCGCCAGGTCGACCATCGAGGCCTCGTCGACCACCACGATGTCGTGGGGCAGCAGTTGCCCAGGGTGATGGCGGAATGTGTCGGATTCGGGCAGGGCGCCGAGCAGCCGATGCAGCGTCTGCGCCCGCTCCGGTATCGCTGCCAGGGCATCGCCCCAGCCCTGGTGGCTGGCCAGCGCCGCAGCGAGCTGAGCCTTGCCGTCGCGCACCGCCTGCGACAGCCGCTGCGCTGCCTTGCCGGTCGGCGCTGCCAGGGCCATTGTCGGCGGCGTGCGCTCCGCTGCGACGGCGACCCGGTGCTGCAACAGAAGCAGGCGCAGCACGGTGCTGGTCTTGCCGGTGCCGGGGCCACCGGTGAGCACGAACAGGCGCTTGCCGAGTGCCCGCGACACCGCATCGCGCTGACCGGCGCTGTCGTGGGCGTCCATGCCCTCGAACAACTGCGCATGCGCAGCGCGCCAGCAGCTTGGATCGATCTCCTCGGCCTTGGCGATCCGACTACGCAGAGCGTCGCCGACCACCTGCTCGTGGCGCCAGTTGCGCCACAGGAAGAAGTCGCCCTGCGCCGTCAGCACCGCCGGCGTCACCAAGCTGCCATCGCCGACCCACGGTTGCTGCCGCAGCCGCGCGAGGTCGATCGGCTGTTCGTCCGGATGGTGGTCCGCCAGGCGCACACAAGCATGGCCATCGGCTTCCGCACGCACGGCCCGTGCCAGCGCCTGCGCGAGTTCCGGCGATTGCCGTTTGCGCAACGCCCAATCGTGCACGGCATCGGCCAGCGGCAACGCTTGCGGGTCTCGCACCCGAGACTGGTCAACCGCGCTCATGCGCTCACCTGCGCGCCGTCGAACAGCGCATCGACGGCGCCGATCAGCGCGGGCGGGAAACGTCGGCGCCAGACACCCGCATCGGCACCCAGGCCGATCGCGCGCACGAACAGGTACCAGGATTCGCCGAGGTGGCGCTGCGGGTCGTAGTCGTCGATGCGACGACCGAGATAACGATGCAGCGCGACCGTGTAGATCAGCGCCTGCAACCCGTAGTGGTGCGCGCGCATCGCCAGATCGAGCGCCTCGCTGCGATAGTCGGCGGTGCGCGTGCCGAGGAAGTTGGTCTTGTAGTCGAGCACGTGGTAGCGCCCGTCGAAGGCGAACACGAGGTCGACATAACCCTTCATCAGTCCGCGCAGTTGGCGGCCGGCTTCGACCTGCGGCCACCAGTCGCCGAGTCCGTGCGCGGCCAGCACGCGGTGCAACTGGCCCCAGCGTGCGGCGTCCAGCGCAAATGCGAATTCGAACTCGGCGCGGCGTGCCGCCGGGGTCAGCGCGCCGAGCGACAGACCTTCTGCCAGCGGTGTTTCCAACGTGCGGTCGAGCATGCGGGCAATCGCAGCAAGTTGCTCTGCGCTGCGCTCCGCGTCCAGACGCACCGCCTGCGCGGCGAGCGCCTGGGCGATGCGACCGGGTTGCTGCGCGAACGGCAACTCGCCCGGGCCCTGCTCCAGCAACAGATGGATGGCATCGCCGAAGCGCGGGCCCTTGACGCGTTCCAGCGCCAGCAGCGCCGAATGCGGCGCCGTTTCCACGCTCGGCGTGGACAACTCGGCGCTGACCTCGTCCTCGGCGCCGCGTTCGCCGTCGCCAAGCGTGGGCGCAGCTCGGGTCAGCGCGCTGAAGCTGTAGAGACCGTAGGGCTCGCGCAGGTCCGGTTGCGGTGCGCGCGCCTGACGCCGCCTGCCTTGGCCTGCGTCCACAACGGAGTAACTGGCGAAGACCGGCTCCGAGGTATCGAGCGCCAGCGTCGGCACGAGCGCTGCCAGGGCGTCCCAGGGATTCCCTCCCGCGTCGGCAACGCTGGCGAGCGCTGCCGCCAGCAGCAGGTCAAGGCCGGAACGCTTCGGATCGTCGGCATCGACGCCGGGCTTGAGGTCGTCGAAGGCATACAGTCGCGTGGCATGACAGGCCCGCGTGAGTGCCACGTACAACTGACGCAGCCGCTCCTGCAGGTCTTCGATGCGTTCAAGCAATTTGTGGGTGGCGAACTGCGGCGTGCCGAGGTCCAGAACCAGGCGGTGTTCGGCATCGTGGAATCGCGCCAGATCCTTGCCGACGTCGTTGCGCTCGCTGCGATAGCGCCAGGCCAGCGGCAGGAACACGATCGGGAACTCCAGTCCCTTGCTGGCGTGAATGGTCAGCAGTTGCACCCGGCGCGCTTCGCTCTCGATGCGCAACTGCATGTCGCGCGCAGCCTCCTGCTGGTCCCCGCTTTCGCGCGCGCGCATCAACCACTGGTAAAGCTCCTGCGGGCCATAACACTCGGCAGCGGCATTCTGCAGCAGCTCGCCGAGGTGGCGCAGATTGGTCAGCGCGCGCTCGCCATCGGCGGCGGCGAGCAGCCGCGGTGCCTGCTCGGCAATGATCGCTTCGATCACCGCGAGGATGCCGCGGCGTTCCCAATCCTGGCGCCAGTCGCAGAAGCGCTCGAGCGTGTCCTCCCAGGCGCCGCCATCGGTCGCCATGCAACGCAGTTCGCTGGCGCTGACGCCGAGCAGGCGCGTCGCCAACGCTCCGCGTACGGCGTGCTCGTCGCCCGGATGCAACAGTGCGTGCAGCAGCAACTGCAGGTCCTGCGCCCACTCGGTGTCGAGCACATGCGCGCGCCCGGCGCCGACCACCGGCACCCGGCGCTGGATCAACAGTGCGCGCATCTGGCGCAACTGGTGATTGGTGTCGACCAGCACCGCGATGTGGCCGGGTACCACGCGTTCTGCTCCGATACGCGCCGCGGGATCGTTCAACATCCGCGCGATGTCGTCGGCACATGCGGCCAAAGCGACTGGGTCGCGATCGGTGACGTTGCCCGACACGCTGTTGAGCAAACGCAGAACCAGCGGCGGCAAGACCGCGGTCGCGAAGCTGGCCGGGCGTCCGGGGCTGACCGCGACGTAGTCGATGCCGCTGGCGCCGAAGGCGACCGAGCCGGCCAACTGGTAGATGCGGTTGAGCGCCGCCAGCAGGTCCGGGTGCGAGCGGAAATTGCGCTGGATCGAATACACGCGATCTGCCGGCAACTGCTCGCGTGCGGCGAGATAAGTGTGGATGTCGCCGCCACGAAAAGCGTAGATCGACTGTTTCGGATCGCCGATCAGAATCAGGGTACGCGCGCTGTCCTGCGCATACAGGCGGCGAAAGATCGCCCACTGGCGCGCATCGGTGTCCTGGAACTCGTCGATCAGCGCTGCCGGCCAGGTCTGCGCCAGACGTTGCGCCAAGGCGTCGCCGCGCGTGCCGTGCAGGCGGTCGTGAACCTCGGCGATCCATTGCGAAAAGCTGCTCTGCCCGCGCGCGCGCAGGCGCAGCTGCAGTTGCTGCGCCGTGAATTCGGCCGCACGGCAGGCGGCCTCCTGGACAAAACGCAGCTCGACGCCGACGAACAGCTCACGCGCCGCCATCAAGGCCTGGAACTCGCGGCGGTGGATGAACGGACGGGTCGGACTCTTTTTCCACGCCCAGTTCAGTTTGTCGTGCGTCAGCACGCGCGCCAGCAGCGACCACGGCACGCCGGCCGGATCGCCAGCCGCAACCGCCGCGAGCAACGCTTTCAGTGCGCCATGGAGCCCGGACCGGGTGCCGTTCTTGAAGCTGGACAGCTGGTCGAGCGCCGCGACCAGCGCAGATTGATCCGCCAGCGCGAACTGCGCCCACCATTCGCGCAGCGGCAGCGTCGAAACGCTCAGCCGTTCTGCCTGCGGCGCCGCGATCAGGGCAGCGACGCGCGCTGCCAGCGTCGCCAGTCCCTGCGGCAATACCAGCGCGGCGTACCAGGGATCGACCGTCGGCGCAAAAAAACTCTGGCGCCAGAAATCCTCGACGCATTCGCGCACCAGAGTCGCTTCGTCGGCCACTTCGCCGAGCGCGAAGGCGACGCCGGTATCGAAGGGAAATTCGGTGAGCACGCGCCGGCAGAAACTGTGAATGGTCGAGATCGGTGCCAGATCGACATCGGCCTGCGCCAGCCGCAGGCGCGCCAGCAAACTCTCGCTGCCCTCGACGGCAACCCGATCGGCGATGAAATCGGCCAGCTCCTGGTCGTCGGTTGCGAACGCCGTGCCATCGGCCAGTTTCAGCGCCACGCGTTCGGCGTCCTGCAAACGCAAGCGGATGCGCGCCTTCAGCTCATCGGCGGCGGCATCGGTGAAGGTGGTGACGAGGATCTGGCGCACCGTAAGTCCGCGCTCCAGCAACAGGCGCAGGTGCAGCAATGCAATGTTCCAGGTCTTGCCGGTGCCGGCGCTGGCCTCGATCAGCGTGGTCCCGTTGAGCGGCAGCTCGCGCCAGGCAAGTTCGCGCGGCGCGCTCATGGCAACTCGGCTGTTGCCGCGCGGGCGTTGATCGCGGCGTGCAGGGTGATCGCGGTGGCGATGAAGCTGCGGCCGTCGGCGTCATGCGGGTCGAGGAAATGGCCGTCGCCGGCCAGCAGCGCATTGTAACCGGGCGCATGATCGCGCTCGCCGGGCTTGGCGTAGCCGCCGAACCAGACCGCGTGCGCTGCCTTCAGCGCAGCGCCGGTGGCCTGTTCCGGCTGCCCCTCGGCCTGATCGAGCGCCTGTTGCCAGCGCAGCGCAAAGGCGTGGCTACTCGCTGGAAAGTAAACCGCGCCGTGGTTGCTGGCGTCGCGGTAGACCGTCAGCAGCGTCTGCAGTCCACGCTGCAGGTCCGGCAATTCCTGGTAGAACCCGCTGAGGTCGTGCGCCTGCGGCGTCAGCAACGCGACCTCGCAGACACGCTGCGGATGTGTGGCGCGCAACGCCGCCCACTTCAGGTAGAGCGGCAGCAGTTTGCCGAAGTCGATGTGTTTGCTGTTGACGAAGGCGACCAGCCACAGTTCGTCGCCAGCGAGATACACATCGCCGAGTGTACCGATCAGGCGCTGGCCGCCCAGGACCAGGTCGATGGCCACCGTTGTCGGTCGCGCCGCACCGCGCTGGAACGGCGGCAGGGCGCGCGCGGCGTCGAGAAACGGCTGTGCCACCGCCCGCAACTCGTCCCAGGCGCGCGCACCGACGATGCCGGCTGCGAGCTGACCCGAATGCAGCAATCGTGGCGGCGCCTGTCGCGGCAGCTCGATGGCACCGCCGCGCAACGCGTCGCGCACCAGATCGAGCGGCGTGCCATCGAAGCGTTCGCGCTCGCTGGTCAGCGGCTCGCGGTCGCTGCCGAACTGATCCTCGAGCGCTGCGCGCGACAGGCCGAGCGCCTGCCGACAACGCCATTCGGCCGGTTTCCGGTAGTACAGCGCAAGCGTCGACAGCTCGACGATCGTGGTCTGCTCGACGTCCGTGGCTGCCTTCGCTGGTTCGGCGAAGCGCCACTCGCGCGCCGCGCCTGGCGCCACCGCCGATGCAAACTCGGCGGAGTACGAAAACAGCCGCGGATCGACCGGCCCATGCGCCAACGGGCGCGAGCGGTCGGCGTTGGCAGCCTCGAAATAGCGGGAGTCGAAGGGCTGCAGCGGATGGCGCACATACCACGCGCGTTCGCTGGCCTGATGCTCGCCATCCAGCGCGTGCAGCTCGTCGAGAAAGCGCATCAATTCGGCCAACGGCAGCGCCGGATTGCGTGCCTTGCCGTCCTGCACGCCCTCACCGATGAAACTCAGGTGCAGCGCCCGGCGCGCACTCATCAGGGCTTCGAGGAACAGATAACGATCATCGCTGCGGTTGTCGCGATCGCCCAGTCGCGGATGCTGCTGCATCAAGTCGAGTCCGCTGTCCACGCGCGGACGGGGGTAGTCGCCGTCGTTGAGGCCGAGCAAGGCCACCACCGCAAACGGGATCGCCCGCTGCGGCACCATGCCGCAGAAGGTCACGCCGCCGGCCAGAAAGATCTGCCGCTCGGGAATGCCATCGAGGCCCTGGCGCAGTACCTCGCGCACGACTGCCCAGTCGACCTCCGGGTCGACGCCGGCAGCCTGCGCATCGCGGGCCAGCCCGGCGACCAGTCGTTGCGCCGCGTTCAACGCTTCGGTCTCGGCTGCATCCTCGCGATCGGCCTCGAACAGGCGCTCGCACCAGCCCGACAGGCACAGCGACCATTGCGCCAGGCTGCGCGCCCGAGCGCTCGCCGCACGCCATTCGCGCAACAGCTCGATCAGCGTCCACAGCGCTCCCAGCCCCTGCGCATCGGGCCCCGCCACCGGGCGCGCGGGCAGGATTTCGTCGAGCATCCAGTCGGCGTCCTCCTCGCCGATCAGGTATCCGCCAAGCATGCGGTCGAGCCCGAAGGCAAAGCTGTGTTGATCGACCGTCGCCGCGCCGAAGTCGGCCTTCATTGCACCGTCCAGACCCCAGGCGACATGGCAACGCTCCAGCCACCGCTGCAGGGCAGCCTGCTGTGTGCTGGACAGTTGCAGGCGCCGTGCGACCGCCGGCAGGGCCAGGAGCGCCAGCACCTGGGAACGCCCGACGCGCTGTGTCGGCAGATCGAGCAGTCCGCCAAAAGCAGCGAGCAGCGGGTGGGTGTTGACCAGCGCCACGTCGGCAAGGTGAAACGGCAGCGGCCCGCGCTGATGCCCGGCGCCACCGAACACCGCCGGCAGCAGGGGCGCATACAGCGCCATGTTCGGCGCCATCACCACCATGTCGCGCGGATGCAGCGAGGGATCGGCGGCGAGCTGGTCGAGCAAGGCATCCTTGAGCACTTCCAGTTCGCGCAGGCGCGTGTGGCACGCATGGACCCGCAGCGAGGCATCCAGGCGCGCATCCGCAGCCAGCGCCTGCGCGCCCGGCCGCGCCCATTGCGGTTGCAGCGTGCGTACGCTGTGCTGCACGCGCGACAGCAGCGATGCACCGGCATCGAGCGGTCCGTCGAGGCTGCTGTCGGCGTGGTCGCGGTCGTCGCTGGTCACTTCCAGTTCGTTCAGCAACAACGCGAAATGCTGGCCCATGCGCCCGAGCGCAGCCAGCAGGGGGTGGCCGATGGTCAGGTAGGCGCCGCCATCGAGCTGCGCGCGATAGACCTCGCGGCGCGTGCGCAGGTCCTCCCACAGTTCGCGGCAGGGGTCGGGGAAATACAGGCACACGTCGCGGGTCGCCGCCAGCCGCTGCAGGGCAGTCAGCGCATCGCGCGGCAGGTGGCTGATGCCGAACACGTGCAGCGCCGGTTGCTCGGGATCGACCGGCAGTTGCGCCAGTCGATCGAGCAACTCGGCCATGCGCTGGCCGCGATGGCTGCGCCGCACGCCATCGACGATGCGCCGCCACAGTTGCCCTTGCCAGTGATCCGGCGCCTGGACGCCGCGCTGTCCCTCCCAGGCGGCCAGCCAGTCGCGGCGGTACACCAGGTACTGCCCGTACAGGCCGGCCAGGCGATCGGCCAACTGAAAGCGCCGCCGTGCGCCGTCGTCGCCCTCCAGATAACGGGCGACATCGGGGGCTTCCAGGGTCGGCAACAGGGCATGGATACGCCAACGCAACGCCGCCCGCCGATAAGGCGCAATGGCGATGGCTTCGGTCTTCAGTACCTGCTGCGCCAGCGTATCCAGCCACTCGCTGGGCAACAGCATGTCGAGGTTGGCGCTGATGCGCGGCAATCCCGGCCAGCGCTGCTCAGCGAGGAACTGCACCAGCCAGCGCTTCATGCCGAGGTGACCGACGATCAGCGTCTGCGGTGTCAGCACCGAGGCCGGTCGCGACTGGTGCAGGCGCACGGCCAGCAATTCGGCCAGCGTTTCGATGCGGCTGCTGCGGTAGATCTCGAACATGGACAGTGGCTGCGGGCGGAGCGTGGCGAGAATGACACAAGCGCCCAATCGGTTGCAGGCAGACGCAAGGCGGCGCTCGTGGTCCGTCGACAGCAGCCTGCGCGGTTGCTTGATCCAGGTCCCGTCGACGCGGCGATTCCGGCGTAGGATTGGCGCAAACGCCTGGGCTGGCCAGCCGATCGCGACCCCCACGGGACTATAATCGAGACAGAGAGGGGCCACTGATGTCAGCAGCAGCACCCTGGAACATCCGCCTGGCCGGCGAGCTGATCGCGGCCGAGATCGACGCGGCGCGTGCGTTCTACGGCGACGACGGCGAGGGCGCCACCGCCCTGTTGCCGATCCTGCACGCCCTGCAGCGCACTTTCGGCCATCTGCCGGCGGACGCGCTGCCGCTGATCGCCGAGCGTCTGAACCTGTCCAGGGCCGATGTCCGCGGCGTGCTCAGCTTCTACCACGACTTCCATGACGCCATGCCGGGTGGCTGCGTGCTCAAGCTGTGTCGCGCCGAAGCGTGCCAGGCGCTCGGTTCGGAACGCGTCGCCGAGCATCTGGAAGTCGCCCATGGCCTGCGACCTGGTACCGGAACGCGCGAACTGACGCTGCAGAACGTCTACTGCCTGGGCAACTGCGCGCTTGGGCCGGCGGCGCTGGTCGACAACGAATTGCACGCGGGCTTCGACGAGCAAGCAGCAGATGCGCTGCTGGCGCGTCTGCGCGGAGCGCCGGCGTGAGGATCTTCATCTCTCGCGATGCGGCGGCGCTGTCGGTTGGTGCCGAGAAAACGGCACAGGCCATCGCCGAACAGGCGCAGGCGCTTGGCCTCGAGCGCACCATCGTGCGCAACGGCACACGCGGCATGCTCTGGCTGGAGCCGCTGGTCGAGGTGGAAACGCCGTCCGGTCGCGTCGCCTACGGACCGGTCACGCCGGACGATGTTGCCTCATTGTTTGCCAGCGGATTCCTCGATGGCGCAGCGCACCCGCTGTGCCACGGGTTCACCGAGCAGATGCCGTGGATGGCGCGCCAGCAGCGCCTGAGCTTCGCGCGCGTGGGTCTCATCGATCCGCTGTCGTTCGATGACTACGTCGGGCATGGCGGTTTCGCCGGACTGACGCGCGCACGTACGCTGACGCGCGCGGCGCTGCTGCAGGAAATCATCGACTCCGGCCTGCGCGGACGCGGTGGTGCCGGCTTCCCCACCGGCATCAAGTGGCGCACCGTCGCGTTGGCCGAAGGGCCACGCAAGTACATCGTCTGCAACGCCGACGAGGGCGACAGCGGCACCTTCGCCGACCGCATGCTGATCGAGGGCGATCCGTTCGCCTTGCTGGAAGGCATGCTGATCGCCGGGCTGGCGGTGGGCGCCAGCCGCGGCGTGATCTACATCCGCTCGGAGTATCCGCAGGCGATCGCCACGCTGCATCACGTGATCGCGACGGCGCGGCATCGTGGCGTCCTGAGCGACGCTTTCGATATCGATGTGCGTGTCGGCGGCGGCGCCTACATCTGCGGCGAGGAGACCTCCTTGCTGGAGAGCATTGAAGGCCGCCGCGGGCAGGTGCGCGCCAAGCCGCCGCTGCCGGCGCACCATGGCCTGTTCGGGCGGCCGACGGTGGTCAACAATGTGCTGTCGCTGGCCGCCGTGCCGTGGATCCTTGCCAATGGCGGCAAGGCCTACGCCGATTTCGGCATCGGTCGCTCGCGCGGTTCCATGCCAGTGCAGTTGGCGGGAAACATTCGCCGGGGCGGGCTGTTCGAATGCGCCTTCGGCATCACCCTGCGCGAGTTGATTTTCGATCTCGGCGGCGGCACCTGCAGCGGCCGTCCCGTGCGCGCGGTGCAGGTCGGCGGTCCGCTCGGCGCCTACTTTCCGGAATCGCTGCTCGACACACCGCTCGATTACGAAGCGCTTGCCGCCGCCGGCGGCCTGCTCGGCCACGCCGGCATCGTGGTGTTCGACGACAGCGTCGACATGGCGAAGCAGGCGCGTTTCGCCTTCGAGTTCTGCGCCATCGAGAGTTGCGGCAAGTGCACGCCGTGTCGGATCGGCTCCACTCGCGGCGCCGAGACCCTCGACAAGGTCGCGCGCGGCATCGAACCCGAGCGCAACCTCGAACTGGTCAAGGACCTGTGCACGGTGATGACCGACGCCTCGCTGTGCGCGCTCGGCGGGCTGACGCCGCTGCCGGTGCTGAGCGCGATCACGCACTTCCGCGAGGACTTCGGTCCGAGGCGGGCGCTATGAACCAGCATGGATGTAGGTCACGTTGGCCGTGCTTTTCGGCCTACGTGACATTCGAGACACGATGTCACGTAGGCCGGCGAGCCGGCCAACGTGACCTACGCTTCGGGCACACGCGAGGTACGCCATGACCCTTCTCAAGGAACCGGACACCGGCACGCCACTGCGGCTGGGCACGGACATGGTCACGCTGACCATCGACGGTGTGCGCGTTTCGGTCCCCAAGGGCACCTCGATCATGGCTGCCGCGCGTTGCCACGGCACCGCGATCCCCAAGCTGTGCGCCACCGATTCGGTCGAGGCCTTCGGCTCGTGCCGCCTGTGCCTGGTCGAGATCGAAGGCCGTCGCGGCACGCCGGCCTCGTGCACGACGCTGGCCGAGGACGGCCTGGTGGTGCACACGCAGACGCCGCGACTGGCGACGCTGCGCAAGGGCGTGATGGAGCTGTACATCTCCGACCATCCGCTCGACTGCCTGACCTGTTCCGCCAACGGCGACTGCGAACTGCAGGACATGGCCGGCGCGGTCGGCCTGCGCGACGTGCGCTACGGTTATGAAGGCGCAAAACACCGCACCGAGGCGAAGGATCAGAGCAATCCGTACTTCACCTTCGATTCGTCCAAATGCATCGTCTGCTCGCGCTGCGTGCGCGCCTGCGCCGAAGTGCAAGGCACCTTCGCGCTGACCATCGAAGGTCGCGGCCTGGATTCGAAGGTCGCCACCGGCACGGCGGATTTCCTGTCCTCCGAATGCGTGTCCTGCGGCGCCTGCGTGCAGGCCTGCCCGACCGCCACGCTCAACGAAAAGAGCGTCATCGAACTTGGCACGCCGACCGGCTTCGTCACCACCACCTGCGCCTACTGCGGCGTCGGCTGCGGTTTCCGCGCCGAGACCCAGGGCAATCGAGTAGTGCGCATGGTGCCGTGGAAGGACGGCCAGGCCAACGAGGGCCATTCCTGCGTCAAGGGCCGCTTCGCGTGGGGTTACGCCACGCACAAGGACCGCATCACGAAACCGATGATTCGCGCGAAGATCAGCGATCCCTGGCGCGAGGTGACGTGGGACGAGGCCTTCGCGCACGCCGCGTCCGAGTTCCGCCGCCTGCAGGCGCAGTACGGCCGTGATGCCATCGGCGGCATCACCTCGTCGCGCTGCACCAATGAAGAAACCTTCCTGGTGCAGAAGTTGATCCGCGCCGGATTCGGCAACAACAATGTCGACACCTGCGCGCGCGTCTGCCATTCGCCGACCGGCTATGGCTTGAAGAACACTTTCGGCACTTCCGCAGGCACCCAGGATTTCAAGTCGGTCGCACAGTCCGACGTGATCCTGCTGATCGGCGCCAACCCGACCGATGCGCATCCGGTGTTCGCCTCGCGCATGAAAAAGCGCCTGCGCGAGGGCGCGAAACTGATCGTCGCCGATCCGCGCCGCATCGACCTGGTGCGCTCGCCACACGTCGAGGCGACGCACCACCTGGCGCTGCTGCCGGGAACCAATGTCGCGTTGATCAACGCGATCGCGCACGTCGTCGTCACCGAAGGACTGGTGAAAGAGGACTATGTGCGCGAGCGCTGCGACCTCGCGGCGTTCGAATCGTGGGCGCGCTTCATTGCCGAGGATCGCAACTCGCCCGAAGCGATGCAGGCGATAACCGGCGTGCCGGCGTCCGATGTGCGCGCGGCGGCGCGGCTTTACGCCAGCGCGCGCAACGGCGCGATCTACTACGGCCTCGGCGTCACCGAGCACAGCCAGGGTTCGACCATGGTCATGGGCATGGCGAACCTGGCCATGGCCACCGGCAATATCGGTCGCGACGGTGTCGGCGTGAATCCGCTGCGCGGCCAGAACAATGTGCAGGGCGCCTGCGACATGGGCTCGTTCCCGCATGAGTACTCCGGCTACCGGCATGTGAGCGACGACGCCACGCGCGAGCTGTTCGAGCATCTGTGGGGCGTGCCGCTGTCGAAGGAACCGGGCCTGCGTATTCCCAACATGCTCGACGAGGCGGTGTCGGGCGGCTTCAAGGGCATCTACATCCAGGGGGAGGACATCGCCCAGTCCGATCCCGATACCCAACACGTGGTGGCGGGGCTGGAAGCGATGGAATGCGTCGTCGTGCACGACCTGTTCCTCAACGAAACCGCCAAGTACGCGCATGTGTTCTTCCCCGGCTCGTCGTTCCTGGAGAAGGACGGCACCTTCACCAATGCCGAGCGTCGCATCAGCCGCGTGCGCAAGGTGATGCCGCCGCTGGCGGGCCTGGCCGACTGGGAAGTCACCCAGCGCTTTGCGCAGGCGCTCGGTTTGGACATGCACTACACGCATCCGTCCGAGATCATGGACGAGATCGCGCGGCTGACACCGAGTTTCGCCGGCGTCTCCTACGCCAAGATCGAGGCGATGGGCTCGCTGCAATGGCCGTGCAACGACAAGGCCCCGCAAGGCACGCCGATCATGCACGTCGACCATTTCGTGCGCGGCAAGGGCCGCTTCATGCTGACCGAGTTCATCCCCACCGACGAACGCACCGGCGCGCGTTTCCCGCTGCTGCTGACCACCGGGCGCATCCTGTCGCAGTACAACGTCGGCGCACAGACCGCGCGCACGCCGAACAACCAGTGGCACGACGAGGATGTGCTGGAAATCCATCCATTCGACGCCGAGAACCGCGGCATCAAGTCCGGCGACCACGTGCTGCTGCAGAGCCGCTCCGGCGAAACCTCGCTGCGCGCGGTGATCTCCGAACGCATGCAGCCGGGCGTGGTCTACACCACCTTCCACCACGCCCGCACCGGCGCCAACGTGGTCACCACCGACTACTCCGACTGGGCCACCAACTGCCCCGAGTACAAGGTCACCGCGGTGCAAGTCTCGCGCACCAGCGGCATCAGCAGTTGGCAGCGCGAAGACCGCCAGCGCGACGAATTCCTGCGGCGGATCGAGCGGAGCGCGGCCGATGTTGCGCGTTGAACCTGTGGGAGCGGGTTCGCCCCACGAGCCCTTGCCCTCTGTGGGAGCGGGTTTACCCCGCGAGCTCTTGCTCTCTGTGGGAGCGGGTTTACCCCGCGAGCTCTTGCTCTCTGTGGGAGCGGGTTTACCCCGCGAGC